>NZ_JBXWNC010000002.1:0-366734 GCF_059610165.1 Ruegeria sp. YTSA135
GTCTTGCCGTGGTCAACGTGGCCAATCGTGCCGATGTTGACGTGCGGTTTTGTACGCTCAAACTTTTCCTTTGCCATGATGGCCTCCTTTTTCGGTAATGAAGGGAGCCCGTGAACCGCGCTCCCTCAAATCTTTGCTTATGCGTATTTCGCCTGGATCTCGTCCGAGATGTTCTGCGGAACCGGATCGTAGTGGTCGAACTGCATGGTGAACTGGGCACGGCCCGACGACATCGAACGCAGGGTGTTGATGTAGCCGAACATGTTCGCCAGCGGAACAAACGCGTCGATCGCAATGGCGTTGCCGCGCGGTTCCTGACCAGACACCTGGCCACGACGCGAGGTCAGGTCGCCGATGATACCGCCGGTATATTCTTCCGGGGTGATCACTTCGACCTTCATGATCGGTTCCAGCAGTTTCGCGCCAGCTTTGCGCATGCCTTCACGCATACACATCCGCGACGCGATTTCAAACGCCAGAACGCTCGAGTCAACGTCGTGGAACTTACCGTCCAGCAGGGCAACCTTGAAGTCGATCACGGGGAAACCAGCCAGCGGGCCGCTATCCATGACCGAGTTGATGCCTTTTTCAACACCAGGGATGTATTCTTTCGGAACGGCACCACCAACGATGCGGCTTTCGAACGAATAGCCTTCACCCGGCTCGGTCGGCTGGATCTCCAGCTTGACTTCGGCGAACTGACCCGAACCACCCGACTGTTTCTTGTGGGTGTAGGTGTGCTCAACCGGCATCGAGATGGTTTCGCGATATGCCACCTGAGGGGCGCCGATATTCGCCTCAACCTTGAACTCACGCTTCAGGCGGTCCACGAGGATGTCCAGATGAAGTTCGCCCATGCCCTTCATGATGGTCTGACCCGATTCCAGGTCAGTTTCCACGCGGAAGGATGGGTCTTCGGCGGCCAGACGGGCCAGACCCTGAGACATCTTCTCCTGGTCACCCTTGGTTTTGGGCTCAACCGCGATCTCGATCACCGGATCGGGGAAGGTCATGGTTTCAAGAACCACCGGATCCTTCGCGTCACACAGGGTGTCACCGGTGGTAGTGTCTTTCAGACCCGCCAGCGCGATGATGTCGCCTGCAAACGCTTCTTCGATCTCTTCCCGGTTGTTCGAGTGCATCATCATCATACGACCGATGCGCTCTTTCTTGCCTTTGGTCGAGTTCAGGATCGAGTCGCCCTTCTTCATGACGCCCGAGTAGATGCGCGTGAACGTCAGCGAGCCAACGAAGGGGTCGTTCATGATTTTGAACGCAAGGCCCGAGAAGGCCATGTTGTCGTCGGCGCGACGCGCAATGTCACGAACTTCTTCTTCGTCACCGGGTTTGAAGCCCATGTAATCAACAACGTCCAGCGGGCTGGGCAGATAGTCGATCACGGCATTCAACAGTGGCTGAACGCCTTTGTTCTTAAACGCCGAACCGCCCAGAACAGGAACGAAGTCCAGCGCAAGGGTTCCCTTGCGCAGCAGTTCGCGCAGGGTTGCGACGTCGGGCTCGTTGCCTTCCAGGTATTCCATCATGGCGTCGTCGTCTTGCTCGACAGCCGCTTCGACCATCTTGCCGCGCCACTCGTCAGCCATGTCCTTCAGGCTGTCGCGGATTGGCGCTTTGATCCAGCTTGCGCCCAGATCTTCGCCCTGCCACAGCCATTCTTCCATGGTGACGAGGTCGATCAGACCTTCCAGCTCCGATTCAGCACCAATCGGGATACCAACCGGAACAGCACGTGCGCCAGTGCGGTCTTCGATCATGCGAACGCAGTTGAAGAAATCAGCGCCGATCTTGTCCATCTTGTTGACGAAGACCATACGCGGAACCTTGTAGCGGTCAGCCTGACGCCACACGGTTTCGGTCTGGGGCTCAACACCGGCGTTTGCGTCCAGAACGCAGACGGCACCGTCGAGAACCGCCAGCGAGCGCTCGACTTCGATGGTGAAGTCAACGTGGCCGGGGGTGTCGATGATGTTCAGGCGGTGCTTGGGCGTATCGGCGGTCTGACCGTCCTCGGTGCGCTCCCAGAAGGTGGTGGTCGCAGCCGAGGTGATGGTGATGCCGCGTTCCTGCTCCTGCTCCATCCAATCCATGGTGGCTGCACCATCGTGCACCTCACCGATGTTGTGGGATTTGCCAGTGTAAAACAGGATACGTTCCGAACAGGTGGTTTTACCTGCGTCGATATGCGCCATGATACCGAAGTTTCGGTACAGTTCGAGAGGATATTCGCGTGACATGTGTCTAAACCTCTGGGATTACCAACGGTAATGGCTGAAGGCTTTGTTCGCCTCAGCCATCTTGTGGGTGTCTTCGCGCTTTTTAACGGCGGTACCGCGGGACTGAACAGCGTCCAGCAGCTCACCGGCAAGGCGCTCTTCCATTGTGTTTTCGTTGCGTCCGCGCGCAGCGGTGATCAACCAGCGGATGGCCAGTGCTTCGCGGCGCTCGGGGCGCACTTCGACCGGAACCTGATAGGTTGCACCACCAACCCGGCGCGAGCGAACCTCAACCGACGGTTTAATGTTGTCGAGCGCTTCGTGAAACACTTCGACAGGTGCGCGCTTGATCTTGTTCTCAACACGGTCAAACGCGTTGTAAACGATGCGCTCTGCGACCGACTTCTTGCCGTCGATCATCAGGTTGTTCATGAATTTCGTCAGAACCTTATCGCCAAACTTGGCGTCAGGCAGGACTTCGCGTTTTTCGGCGGCGTGACGACGTGACATATCAGCCTCTCCTTCTTACTTGGGACGCTTCGCGCCGTATTTCGAACGACGCTGCTTACGGTCTTTGACGCCCTGAGTGTCCAGAACACCGCGCAGGATGTGGTAACGCACACCGGGAAGGTCTTTTACACGGCCGCCACGGATCAGAACAACCGAGTGTTCCTGCAGGTTGTGGCTTTCACCGGGGATATACGAGATGACCTCGTACCCGTTGGTCAGGCGTACCTTGGCAACCTTACGCATAGCCGAGTTCGGCTTTTTCGGCGTGGTTGTATAAACACGTGTGCAGACGCCGCGTTTTTGCGGGCACTGCTCCAGGTGCATGGACTTCGAGCGTTTGACTTTCGGCTGCCGCGGCTTGCGGATCAGCTGTTGAATAGTTGGCATTCCGGTTTCTTCCCCGTTTTGCAACACACATGACATGCACGCGCGTTGCGTGCGGTTAAATTCGCTGCACTCATGCGTCCACAAGCGCAAAACCCGCGAGCGTTCCCATTCCGAGGTGAACGTCGCGGTTGGTTATCAGAGGACGCGAACGACAAAATTGTCCGGGTCTTGACCAGTTCATTACTGAAATCGGTTATGGGGCGGCCCCCGGCACCGAGATGACGCGCGTAATAGGGGGAGTCGGCGCAAGTGTCAACAGCACAAGCCTGCTTGCGCCAATCTGGCCGGGAATCGTGCGGTTACTTGGGTCCGGGACGGACATCCAGCCCTGTCCTGCGTTGCGGGCCAGGACGTGGCCCGGCATAGTCGGCCCAGAATTCTGATGATGGATGCACCATGCAAGTAATTGGCCTTTGCCGCTTTTCCTTCCCCGCCTTGGGCAGTTTTCAGATCGAACATGAAACACTCGAAGACCGGCGCCGGCATCTGTACAACCCCAAGCGACTGGAAGAGAGGTTCCGGCTTTTCGAAACCTCCACCCTGCCGTGTTTTCGGGAACACACGGATGAGGATTATCAGCTATTGATAGTCGTCGGTGATTGCCTTCCCAGATCAGCGTTTGAGCGGCTGAACGACCTGACAGCCGACATCAAGCAGATCAGGATACTTCAAAAATCAGCCGAAACCGACAAATCGCACCGCCACATCATGAAAGACATTCTGAACGCGGCCCGTACAGACCCCAACCAAGCCTGCCTGCAGTTTCGCCATGATGACGACGACGCCGTTTCCGTCGATTTCGTGGAACGCCTGCGCGAAGCGGTCGAGGACTGCAAACCGCTTATGGCCAGAAATCGCACGATCGGCATAGATTTCAACAAGGGTTTCGTTGCCCGAATGGATGCAAACGGGATCAGGGCGGAAGAAACCTTCAAATCACTTCTTGGCGTCGGACTGGGCATGTATGTCTCTGGTGGAAGCAAACAGACGATCATCAGCTTCACACATCACCGCATCGGTCGTTTCATGCCTGTCGTCAGCTACCCGGACGCGCCCATGTGGGTGCGCACTCTGAACGGTTCAAATGACTCCTGGGGCGCGCGAAACAGTACCAAAGATCTGCCTGCCCTAAGCCCTGAACTAGAAGGTGAGTTCATCGCACGTTTTGCCATCGACCAGAACGCGGTACGGCGGGCTCATTCTTTTGCATAAGACTGGCGTTCGCGGAAAAAGGTGAACAGCCCTGCCCCAACGACCAGAGTTGCCCCAAACATCGTAAGCGTGTCCGGCCAATCGCCGAACACCAGCCACCCCAGCGCCAAGGCCCAGATCAGACTGGAATACCGGAATGGGGCAACAAAACCAACATCGCCCGCACGCATGACCATGACGCTGAACAGATACCCCGCCAGCACGAACACAGCGGCGCATGCAATCATAATCCCAGCCCCAGCCGGAACCGGCTGCCAACCTGTCCCAAACGAAGCAACAGTCGCCGCCAAGGTGATCGTCACGGTGGTCGCCAATGTGACCGCGAGCGAGGGCACGTGAGAAGACATACGCCGTGTGATCAGGTCGCGCGCCGTAACCGACGCCACCGCGATCAACGCGTAAATCGCATAGATGCTGAACCCGTCCGGTCCGGGCCTGACGATCGTCAGCATGCCGACGAATCCCAAGGCAATCGCGACGACACGGCGCCACCCGATCTGTTCGTGAAACAGCAGCACGGCACCCAGTGTCACGGTCAATGGTAAGGCCTGCAAAACCGCCGTGACATTCGCCAAAGGCATGTGAAGCAATGCGGTCAGAAAGAAAAAGGTTGCCGACAGTTCGGCCAGGCACCGCGCGGCAACCAGCCATTTGTCATGACGCGGAAAATTCAGATGCAGCGCCCCCAGATGACGCGCCAGAAGGTAGACTAGGATTGTCGCCAACACGCCACGCATTGCAACCATCTGGAATAAGGGCACTTCTGCACCTGCCGCTTTGACGAGTGTATCATTGATGGTAAATGCGGCCATGCTGCCCATCATCAGCAAAGCACCCATAACGTTTGGCGTCATCTTGGTCTGGTCCGGTCTGGATTTCTCGGGACATTGGCCCCGTCGTCCGTAAGGATGTCAACCAGGCACCGTGATACTTTTTTCGCCCTGCCGAACCTGTCGCGGAGGTTGCAGGTCCAGACCCGCCCGGTAGCTTTTTTCAAGAAGCGCCTGCCGCCGTTTTTCAGAGCCCGTCGCACCACAAAGCAGTTCGAGTTTTCGGGGAGAGAAACCAAAATAGCCGAATGTTCCCTTCATCCAGGCTGTTTCCATGGCAGCCAGGTATCCTTCGCCCTCAATCTCATCTGAACGCGCGCCAGCGGGGATCAACAGAACACCGGATCGGGGCCGTTGAAGCGATCTTTCGGGGTCATCCAACTGATCATAGGCCCACCCCCAGTTCCAAACGCGGTCAACCCAGCCCTTGGTCATCGCGGGCATGCCCCACCAATACAACGGAAACACAAGACAGATTGCGTCCGCCCGGGCAATCCTGTCCTGCTCCGCAACCACGTCCGGCGGTGCGGACATGTGACCGTCCGGCTCAATGTCGGCCATCGACCAGCGCGGGTCGAAACCTTCCGCGTGCAGGTCTGCAAGCTCAACCGAATGCCCCGCCACCGTAGCGCCATCCATGAAATGCCGGGCCACGGCAAAACTAAACGAGGCGGGGTTAGGATGGTCTAGGACGGTCAGGACGTGCATGTGAAAGCTCCGGGTTGGAATTGTCATTGTGAGCAAATTGCACAACCGTCCGCAGAAGCTGGCGGCGTCACACTACGGTGCAAGCTGAACGGTATAGCTCAATCCGCATGCTCCGCGTCACTATCGAATCTCAAGGTAGGTTGAGATCAAGAGGGTTTTTCGCGAACCCGGTCACAAATCCTGGAAGGCTACACACTTCTGATAGTTTCAGAGCCCGCACGCAAAAAGGCCCCGCGCGTTCGCAGGGCCTTTCTTTTTGCTTCCGGTCGGAGGTTACTCGCGGCTTTCCGGGGTTTCCACCATAACGTCCAACTCGTCACCAACCATGTCGTCATCAATGGTCGGAGCGGCCAGGGCGGCGGCGGCTTCCGCCTCTTCCCGGCGGGCTTCGATCACGACGTTATCGCGGGACTGCGCAACCTGACGCACGGCCTGGGTCGCCCCACCAGTGCCGGCGGGGATCAGACGTCCGACGATAACGTTCTCTTTCAGGCCGACCAGTTTGTCCTTTTTGCCCTGAACCGACGCTTCGGTCAGCACTCGGGTGGTTTCCTGGAACGAGGCCGCCGAGATGAACGAACGCGTCTGCAGCGAGGCTTTGGTGATCCCCAGCAGGATCGGCTCGCCCTGTGCCGGACGACCACCGCGCGCGATGGTCTTCTCGTTGGCCGCGTCGAACTCCTGCTTGTCGACATGCTCGCCCTTCAGCAGGGTGGTGTCGCCTGAATCCAGGATCTCCCACTTCTGCAACATCTGGCGCACGATAACCTCGATGTGCTTGTCGTTGATCTTCACGCCCTGCAAGCGATAAACGTCCTGCACCTCGTCGATCATGTAATCCGCCAGCGCTTCGACGCCCATGATAGACAGGATGTCATGCGGAGCCGGGTTACCGTCCATCAGGTATTCACCCTTCTGGATGAAGTCCCCTTCGGCGACCGGGATGTGTTTGCCCTTGGGTACCATGTACTCGATGGTCTCCATGGACTCGTCAGCCGGTTCGATGCTGATGCGGCGCTTGTTCTTGTAGTCGCGGCCAAAGCGCACGTAACCATCGGCTTCTGCGATGATCGCGTGATCTTTCGGACGACGCGCTTCGAACAGTTCGGCCACACGCGGCAGACCACCGGTGATGTCCTTGGTCTTGGCGCCTTCACGCGGGATACGCGCAACAACGTCACCAGCTTCGATCTTCTGGCCGTCTTCGACCGACAGGATCGCATCCACCGACATCGGATAGTGGACCGGGTTGCCCGCATCATTGCGGACCGGTTCGCCATCTTCACCGACCAGAATGATCTCGGGCTTCAGGTCGCTGCCTTTTGGGGCGGCGCGCCAGTCGACAACGATCTTCTGGGTCATGCCGGTTGCTTCGTCGGTCTCATCGCGGACAGCAAGGCCCGAAACAAGATCAACGTATTTCGCAGTACCGGCTTTCTCGGCGATGATCGGCAGGGTGTAGGGATCCCATTCGAACAACTTGTCGCCGCGGGCCACCTTGGTGCCGTCCTTGACGAACAGCTTTGAGCCGTAGCCCAGCTTGTGGCTGGCACGCTCTTCGCCATGTTCGTCCTTGATTACCATCTTCATGTTCCGGCCCATGACCAGGCTTTCGCCTGCAGCATTCACCAGAATCTGCGGGTTTTCAAACGAAACAACGCCTTCCTGGCTGGCTTCCTGGAACGACTGCTGACCACCTTGCGCAACACCACCGATGTGGAAGGTCCGCATGGTCAGCTGTGTACCTGGTTCACCGATGGACTGAGCAGCAATAATGCCGACAGCTTCACCTGTATTCACCATTGTACCGCGGGCAAGGTCACGACCGTAGCAGGTGGCACAGACGCCTTCCTCGGACTCACAGGTCAGAGGAGAACGGATGCGGGTCGATTGGACACCGGCCTCATCAATGTTGTCGGCCATACGCTCATCGATCAACTGCCCTGCAGCCACGATCACCTCTTCCGTACCCGGACGCAGGATATCATCAGCGGCCACACGGCCCAATACACGTTCGGCCAGCGAGGCAACAACCTCACCGTCGTTCACCGCTGCCTCAGCCGTGATCGCTCGCTCGGTTCCGCAGTCGATCTCACGAACGATGCAGTCCTGTGCCACGTCCACCAGACGGCGGGTCAGGTAACCCGAGTTCGCCGTTTTCAGAGCGGTATCCGACAGACCCTTACGGGCACCGTGGGTCGAGTTGAAGTACTCGAGAACGGTCAGGCCTTCTTTAAAGTTCGAGATGATCGGCGTCTCGATGATATCGCCGTTCGGCTTGGCCATCAGGCCACGCATGCCGCCCAGCTGTTTCATCTGAGTAACCGAGCCACGCGCACCGGAGTGGGCCATCATGTAGACCGAGTTCGGTTCCATGTCCGACCCGTCTTCTGCCTTGGCGACATCCGAGATGGTGCTCATCATTGCTTCAGTCACGCGGTCGTTACACTTCGACCAGGCATCAACAACTTTGTTGTACTTTTCGCCCTGAGTGATCAGGCCGTCCATGTACTGCTGTTCAAAGTCCTTGACCTGACCGCGGGTGTCATCCACGATGCCCCACTTGTCGTCCGGGATGACCATGTCGTCCTTACCGAACGAGATGCCAGCCTTGAAGGCTTCTTTGAAGCCCATCGACATGATCTGGTCACAGAAGATGACTGACTCTTTCTGACCGCAATAACGATAGACGGTGTCGATCACCTGCTGCACTTCTTTTTTACGCAGCAGACGGTTGACCAACTCGAACGGCGCCTTGTTGTTCATCGGCAGCAGAGCCCCCAGGCGCAAACGGCCCGGAGTGGTCTCGTAACGCTTCTGAACTTCGTTGCCTTCGTCGTCGATCTGCGTGATCCGGGCGGTGATCTTGGTGTGCAGGTGCACTTCGCCGGAATCCAGCGCATGCTGAACTTCGTCGATCGAACCAAAGACCTTGCCTTCGCCCGGCATGCCTTCGCGTTCCAGGGTCACATAGTAGAGACCCAGGATCATATCCTGCGACGGGACAATAATGGGCGCACCGTTTGCTGGCGACAGAACGTTGTTCGTCGACATCATCAGAACACGCGCTTCCAGCTGGGCCTCAAGGCTCAGTGGGACGTGAACGGCCATTTGGTCCCCGTCGAAGTCGGCGTTAAAGGCCGAACAGACCAGCGGGTGCAGCTGGATGGCTTTACCTTCGATCAGAACCGGCTCGAACGCCTGAATGCCAAGACGGTGCAGCGTCGGCGCACGGTTCAGCATCACAGGGTGTTCGCGGATCACCTCGTCGAGGATATCCCACACTTCGGGACGCTCTTTCTCGACCAGTTTCTTCGCCTGTTTCACGGTCGAAGACAGACCTTTGGCTTCAAGGCGCGAGTAGATGAACGGCTTGAACAGCTCCAGCGCCATCTTCTTGGGCAGACCACACTGGTGCAGCTTCAACTCGGGGCCGGTCACGATAACCGAACGGCCCGAGAAGTCGACGCGCTTACCTAGAAGGTTCTGACGGAAGCGGCCCTGCTTACCTTTCAGCATGTCTGACAGCGATTTCAGCGGACGCTTGTTGGCACCGGTGATCACGCGGCCACGACGGCCGTTGTCGAAAAGAGCGTCAACCGATTCCTGCAGCATCCGCTTTTCGTTACGGACGATGATGTCAGGCGCGCGCAGCTCGATCAGACGCTTCAGACGGTTGTTCCGGTTGATGACGCGGCGATACAGATCGTTCAGATCCGACGTCGCGAAACGGCCACCATCCAGCGGAACCAGCGGACGCAGTTCCGGCGGAATGACCGGGATCACGGTCATCACCATCCATTCGGGCCGGTTGCCCGACTCGAGGAAGGATTCAACAACCTTCAGACGCTTGATGATCTTCTTGGGCTTCAGCTCGCCGGTTGCTTCGGCCAGATCAGCGCGCAGCTGCTCGGCTTCGGCTTCCAGATCAATCTGGGCCAGCATCTCACGGATGGCTTCGGCACCGATATTGGCGGTGAACGCGTCCATGCCATAGGCATCCTGGGCATCCATGTACTCTTCTTCGGTCAGCATCTGGCCGTAGGTCAGGTCGGTTAGACCGGGCTCGATGACGACATAGTTTTCAAAGTACAGGACGCGTTCCAGATCGCGCAGCGTCATGTCCAGCATCAGACCGATACGGGACGGCAGCGATTTCAGGAACCAGATATGCGCAACAGGCGCGGCCAGTTCGATGTGGCCCATACGCTCACGGCGGACTTTCTGCAGGGTGACTTCCACACCGCATTTCTCGCAGACAACGCCACGATACTTCATCCGCTTATATTTGCCGCACAGACATTCGTAATCTTTGATCGGGCCAAAGATACGCGCGCAGAACAGACCGTCACGTTCAGGCTTGAACGTCCGGTAGTTGATGGTTTCGGGTTTCTTGATCTCACCATAGGACCAAGACAGAATCCGTTCAGGGCTGGCCAACGAGACCTTGATCTCGTCGAAAACCTTCGGCGGCGTCAGCGGGTTGAACGGGTTGTTGGTGATTTCCTGGTTCATTTTGCGTCCTTACAAATTGGGATGGGATGAGTTCGGGGCGTTGCCGCCCCTACTCTTCCTCCGCATCCAGGAGTTCCATATTCAGGCCGAGGCCACGGACTTCTTTAACCAGAACGTTGAACGATTCCGGTACGCCCGCTTCAAAGTTATCCTCGCCCTTGACGATCGACTCATAGACCTTGGTCCGGCCGGCGACGTCATCCGATTTCACGGTGAGCATCTCCTGCAGGGTGTAGGCGGCGCCGTAAGCTTCCAGAGCCCAGACCTCCATCTCACCAAAGCGCTGGCCACCGAACTGCGCCTTACCGCCCAGCGGCTGCTGGGTGACCAGGCTGTACGGCCCGGTCGAACGCGCGTGAATCTTGTCGTCAACCAGATGGTGCAGTTTCAGCAGGTACTTGATGCCCACGGTCACCGGACGCGCGAATTGCTCACCCGTACGACCGTCGAACAGAACCGACTGACCGCTTTCCGAGAAGCCCGCACGCACCAGCGCGTCGTTCACGTCAGCCTCTTTGGCACCGTCGAAAACCGGGGTCGCGATCGGAACACCACGGGTCACGTTGCCCGCAGCCTCGATCAAGCCATCCTCGTCCATGCCGATGATGCCTTCTTCGTAGACATCTTCGCCATAGGCCAGCTTCATCGCTTCGCGCACCGGGGTCAGGTCGCCAGACCGGCGATATTCACCCAGAGCGTCGTCGATGTTCAGACCCAGACCGCGCGCGGCCCAACCCATGTGGGTTTCAAGGATCTGACCCACGTTCATACGCGAAGGCACACCCAGCGGGTTCAGACAGAAGTCAACCGGCGTACCATCGGCCAGGAATGGCATGTCTTCCATCGGAACAACCTTGGAAATCACACCTTTGTTCCCGTGACGACCGGCCATCTTGTCGCCCGGCTGCAGCTTACGCTTCACGGCGATGAAGACTTTGACCATCTTCATCACACCCGGCGGCAGGTCGTCGCCACGGCGGACTTTCTCGACCTTGTCCTCGAAGCGGGCGTCCAGAGCACGCTTTTGCACTTCGTATTGCTCGTTCAGAGCTTCTACGATCTGTGCGTCCTGCTCACCTTCCAGCGCCAGCTGCCACCACTGACCACGGGTCAGGGTATCCAGCAACTCCTCGGTGATCACCGATCCCGCCTTGACGCCTTTCGGGCCTTTGACAGCGGTTTTACCAAGGATCAGGCTTTGCAGACGCGCATAGATGTTGCGGTCAAGGATCGCCAGCTCGTCGTCCCGGTCACGGGCCAGGCGTTCGACTTCCTCACGCTCGATCTGCAGCGCACGCTCGTCTTTCTCGACGCCGTGACGGTTGAAGACGCGAACCTCAACAACCGTACCGTAGTCGCCCGGCTTCACGCGCAGCGAGGTGTCGCGCACGTCAGATGCTTTTTCACCAAAGATGGCGCGCAGCAGCTTTTCTTCCGGCGTCATCGGGCTTTCGCCCTTCGGAGTGATCTTGCCAACCAGAATATCGCCCGGCTCAACATCCGCGCCGATGTAAACGATGCCAGCCTCGTCGAGGTTGCGCAGCGCTTCTTCACCGACATTCGGGATATCGCGGGTGATCTCTTCCGGGCCCAGCTTGGTGTCACGGGCAGCGACTTCAAACTCCTCGATATGGACCGAGGTAAAGACGTCATCACGCGCGATACGTTCCGAGATCAGGATCGAGTCTTCATAGTTGTAACCGTTCCACGGCATGAACGCGACGACCACGTTCTTACCCAAGGCCAGCTCACCCATATCGGTCGACGGACCATCGGCAATGACCTCGCCCTTCTGGACGGTGTCACCCACCTTAATCAGCGGACGCTGGTTGATGCAGGTGTTCTGGTTCGAACGCTGGAATTTGCGCAGACGATAGATGTCAACGCCCGCGTCGCCCAGTTCCAGATCCTCGGTGGCGCGGATAACGATACGCTGGGCATCGACCTGGTCGATGATACCGGCGCGTTTCGCCTGGATCGCAGCGCCCGAGTCGATCGCAACCTTTTCCTCAATCCCGGTACCGACCAGCGGCGCTTCGGCGCGCAGCAGCGGAACCGCCTGACGTTGCATGTTCGAGCCCATCAGAGCGCGGTTGGCGTCGTCATTTTCAAGGAACGGGATCAGCGATGCAGCGACCGAGACCAGCTGTTTAGGTGACACGTCGATCAGGTCCACATTCTCACGCGGAGCCAGAGTGTAGTCACCAGCCTGACGGGTCGAAACCAGATCGTTGATGAACTTGCCGTTTTCATCCAGCGTCGCGTTCGCCTGCGCCACGGTGTGACGCATTTCCTCGGTCGCGGACATGTAGTGAACCTCATCGGTCACCTCGGCGTCTTTGACAACGCGATACGGTGTTTCGATGAAGCCATACTTGTTCACACGGGCAAAGGTGGCCAGCGAGTTGATCAGACCGATGTTCGGACCTTCCGGCGTTTCAATCGGGCACATCCGGCCATAGTGGGTCGGGTGCACGTCGCGAACCTCAAAGCCCGCACGCTCACGTGTCAAACCACCGGGGCCAAGCGCCGAGAGACGGCGTTTGTGGGTAACCTCCGACAGCGGGTTGGTCTGGTCCATGAACTGCGACAGCTGCGACGAGCCGAAGAATTCGCGAACAGCAGCCGCAGCCGGTTTCGCGTTGATCAGGTCCTGCGGCATGACGGTGTCGATTTCGACCGACGACATACGCTCTTTGATCGCGCGCTCCATGCGCAGCAGGCCAACGCGGTACTGGTTTTCCATCAGTTCTCCGACCGAACGCACACGGCGGTTGCCGAGGTGGTCGATATCGTCCACGTCGCCTTTGCCGTCACGCAGTTCCACCAACGCTTTGATGCAGGCCACGATGTCTTCGCGGCGCAGCGTGCGCAGGGTGTCCGGCGCGTCCAGAGCCAGGCGCATGTTCATCTTCACACGGCCAACTGCGGACAGGTCATAGCGCTCGCTGTCGAAGAACAAGGTATCGAACAGAGCCGACGCAGCCTCGACTGTGGGCGGTTCACCCGGACGCATGACGCGGTAGATGTCCATCAGCGCGCTTTCGCGACCCATGTTCTTGTCCTGCGCCATAGTGTTGCGCATGTAGGGGCCGACATTGATGTTGTCGATGTCCAGAACCGGGATGTCGGTGATGCCAGCATCCATCAGCTCTTTCACAGTGCCGCCGATCAGGTCGCCGTCCTTGTCGTATTCCAGGGTCAGCTCATCACCGGCTTCGACATAGATCGCGCCGTTTTCTTCGTTGATGATGTCCTTCGCAACAAATTTGCCGACAATGTTGTCGAACGGAACCAACAGGTCAGTGACAGTGCCTTCGTCGATCAGCTTTTTAACCGCGCGCGGCGTAACTTTCTTACCCGCTTCGGCAATCACTTCGCCGGATTTCGCATCAACAAGGTCGTAGGTCGGGCGCGTACCGCGCACACGCGCGGGGAAGAACGGCGTAATCCAGCCCTTTTTCTTGTCCAGCTGGTAGGACACGGTGTCGTAATACGCGTCCATGATCGCTTCCTGATCAAGACCCAGCGCATAAAGCAGGGTTGTCACAGGCAGCTTGCGGCGGCGGTCGATACGTGCGTAGACAATGTCCTTGGCGTCGAACTCAAAGTCCAGCCAGCTGCCGCGATACGGGATGATGCGGCAGGCAAACAGCAGCTTGCCCGAAGAATGGGTCTTGCCTTTGTCATGGTCAAAGAACACACCGGGCGAACGATGCATCTGGGACACGATCACACGTTCGGTCCCGTTTACGATGAAGGTCCCGTTCGGCGTCATCAGGGGCATGTCGCCCATGAACACGTCCTGTTCCTTGATGTCTTTAACGGATTTGGCGCCAGTGTCCTCATCAACATCAAAAACGATCAGGCGCAGAGTAACCTTCAGCGGCGCGCTGTAGGTCATGTCGCGCTGCATACATTCTTCAACGTCGTATTTCGGTTTTTCAAGATCGTATTTCACGAATTCCAGAACGGAGGTTTCATTGAAGTCCTTGATCGGAAAAACCGACTGAAACACGCCCATGATGCCTTCGCCTTCGGTCGGCTGATCCGCATCACCAGAGCGCAGGAAAAGATCATAAGAAGATTTCTGGACCTCAATGAGGTTCGGCATTTCCAGCACTTCGCGGATTTTGCCGTAATATTTACGAAGACGTTTCTGGCCAAGGAACGTTTGAGCCATGTCAGATGTCACCTTTCGATGTTCTCATCGGGCAAAAACGCCGTCGGGCCCCGGCGCCTTGCACATTCGAGACGACACGTCCGGATCAATTCATGGCCACCGTCCCGAAGGCAGCCTCCCGATCCGCGAACCGCGTCTTAGAAAACGCCCCAGCTTGTGAGGCCCTTTCTAAGACAGGTTCGGCTGGACCCGGATTTCTCCGGACCCAGCCAAATTTCCGACGCATCAGGGATGCGCCACTGGACAGATTTAGGCCAGTTCGACCTCGGCACCAGCTGCTTCCAGCTTGCCTTTGATCTCTTCGGCTTCGTCTTTCGACACAGCTTCTTTGATCTTGCCGCCAGCTTCGACCAGTTCCTTGGCTTCTTTCAGGCCCAGGCCGGTGATGCCGCGAACTTCTTTGATGACGTTGATTTTCGAAGCGCCAGCGTTCTTCAGAACGACGTCGAATTCTGTTTTCTCTTCCTCGGCTGCGCCACCGGCATCGCCAGCTGCACCTGCGACCATTACGGCGCCGCCAGCTGCGGGCTCAATGCCATATTCGTCTTTGAGGATGGTTTTCAGTTCTTGTGCTTCCAGCAGGGTCAGACCCACGATGCTTTCTGCGAGTGCTTTCAGATCAGCCATTGTATCAGCTCTTTCCGTTTACAGTGTGTGTTCCAACGTCAGGGCATATGCCCCACGCAGATCATTCAGTGCCAACCGCTTACGCAGCTTCCGCCTTCTCTTCGATGGTGGAAAGGATGCTTGCGATGTTGCTTGCAGGTGCGCCAATCGCGCCGGCGATGTTCGAAGCAGGTGCGCCAATGCAGCCAACGATCGAAGCAATAAGCTCTTCACGGGACGGCATTTTCGAAACTGTTTCGACGCCTTTGCGGTCCAGAGCGTTCTCGCCCATTGCACCGCCGAGGATTTCAAATTTCTTGTTATCCTTGGCGAAGTCCTCGGCCACCTTGGCTGCTGCCACGGGGTCCTCGGAATAGGTCAGAACGGTCATCCCTGTCAGCAGGTCGGCCATGCTTTCACACGGCTTACCCTCAAGGGCGATTTTGGCGAGCCTGTTCTTGGCAACACGCACGGAGCCACCAGCGTCACGAGCACGTGCGCGAAGGTCCTGCATCTCGGCAACTGTCAGACCGGCATAGTGTGCTACCACCACGACGCCAGAGCTTTCGAAGATCTGGCCGAGTTCCTCGACCACTTTCTCTTTCTGGGCTCTATCCACAGTTCTCTCCAAGTTAGGGGCGATACCTCACCCCGGCTCATATTTGCCGCGGCTCACGCCCCGGCGTTCAGGTCCGTTGTTACGGGATTGGCCAAAACACGCCCGAGGGTGGGACCCCCAGAATTCTTTGGTCTTACCCGTCTCAGGCAGGGAATTAAGGGGCCGGTTGGACCCACCCACCGTCTTGGACGAAACGAAATAAAGCGCACGACGAATCGCACGCTTTATCTCGCAACTCTCTTTAGGGCAGATGGCAGGGGTTTCCAAGGGGTAAATTGACCCTTTGCACAGTGCGGGCAATTTTACACGAAATCCTTTCCGGATCGCGTGATTGACATGTCAAAGCCCGTCCTGTCTGTTTGGCGCTGCAGTTTCCGCAAACCGTTTTTGAAACGCTGAACCACCAGACCATGCCGACGCCAACCCTTGATGAATACGACATGGCCAGCACCTATGCCGAGGAATTCGCACGGGCGCAACTCAACAACTCGGTAAAGGACGTTACCTGCATCTACCGATCGCACGCTTTCCCAGCTTCCCGGCTGGTTTGGAAAATCGAAAAATCGGGACGGCCCTTTGCCTTGAAGATTGATACCCTCTCGCCCGAGACGGGGCGGCTGAGCAAGGAATTCGACGTCCTGACCCGGCTTTCGGACCACTTCGAGGGTAACGAAACCAATCGGGTCGTACGTCCGGTCTATTTAGCCCCGCATGGCGCGTTTATGGTCACGGAATTCATCGACCGACCAACAGCTGTGGACTACATCTACAACAGCTCGAACGATGACCAGGTGGCCCAGGTGTATCGGCGCGCTGGATCCTGGCTGAATACCCTACACAGCTTTAAGGCGCCAACCGAGTATGCCTTTCGTCCACGATGGATGACAGACAGCATCAAAGACCTGTCTACCGCGCTACCCTTCCATATCGAAGAAGCCAGCAAACCCATGATTGACGTGTTTTTGTCACAGGCAAAGCGGCTTAAGAACCGGCCGGACATTCGCGTACTCTCTCACGGAGATTTTCACGGCGACAACCTGATCATGGGTTCGGGTACAGCCATTGGCCTTGATTTCACAGAAGCGCGCGACAAGCTGGCCGTCTACGATATCGTTGACCTTCTGAAAGCCGATGTCTTTCGGGACGGCCCCGCATCCGAGATCGACCGAAGTGGGATGCTGCGCAAGAACAAGGACATGTTCTTTCGTCAATACCGACACCCGATAGACCCCGAGATCCTCGAGTGCTGCTTGCGTGGCCGACTTCTGAAAGACTGGCTGCGTCTTTGGCAAACGGATTTTACATGCAGTCCTTTCGAAGATCGGAAAAGACATCGGCTGCACCTTCGGCTTAGGGCAGCGTTCAGCACGGACTGACCCTTGGGACGGCTCTGCCTGAGCAGCACAAAGATATAAGCCCAGTACTGACGCGAAACCGCAATTGTATTTCTAGTTGCGCCTAAAACCGATCTATGGTTGTCAAATAAAAAATCCAAAAATATCCGTTACTAAAAGGTAATTTGCCACAGATGGCACTTCGCAGCTTTTTCGCCCAGGACAACGCAAGTCTGATCGTAACATCGAGCCCCAACGGGAGCATTGTCAACAATCCGATCATAAACAATTCAGACACACCAAACGGCACCGTGTTTTCTTATTCTGCCGGGACAGGAACCACCGTGACATTGAATGACACAAGAGGTGGCCGAAATGTCTTTAATGATGATCTGGAGTCCCGCCACGTCATCACGGATGGCGGTGGGATTGTCGCGAATGGTACACAAGTCGAATCCGAATCCATAATTCGGGTGCGTGCACTGGATGGAGACGGAAACCCTACTGGACCCGAGATCGACATCTATGTGTTTTCCAAGAACGGAGTCACACAGGATGTTTGGGGATACAGCACATCTGCGCCTTTGGATTCCGGCACGTCTTACATCAAGGTTGGCGGCTCGAATGACGGGTCATCCGCCTACTCTAGCTTCGTTACCTGCTTTGGACCCGGAACACTGATCGAAACGGAACATGGCGCAGTTGAGGTGCAAAACCTCAGAAAAGGTCAGCGTGTCTGGACGCGTGACAGCGGACTGCAGCCGATCTTGTGGATCGGATCAACCGAGGTTCACGGTTTCGGCCCATTTGCACCGGTCGTCATTGAAACCGGCATCATCGGGAACACGCAAAAACTGGTGGTGTCGCAACAACACCGCATCCTGATTCAGTCCCCTGCAACCGACATGCTGTTCGGCTCATCCGAAGTTTTCGTCGCCGCAAAGCACCTGTGCGGTATTCCGGGTATTTCCATTCGTGAGACCGAGCGCATCACTTATACGCATTTCATGTTCGACCAGCACCACATTGTCCGTTCGAACGGCGCGCTGACCGAAAGCTATTATTTTGGGGACATTGCAGACCAGGCTTTGTCAGCACCGCAGAGGGCTGAAATCCTCGCTCTTTTCCCGTCGATGAACAGTATGAGTGATGCCTTCCGGCACACAGCCGCGAAAACGATCAGTGCACGTGAGGCCAGCGTGTTGCGCGCCTATTACTGACGGGTTTTCGGGATGCAAAAAACCCGGGCTGCGTCAGCACCCCGGGTTGTAGTTTTCAGCGCTTGGTCGCCGCTTATTCGCCTGCAGCAGCAGCGACGTCCAATGTCACACCCGGGCCCATAGTCGAGCTGAGTGCGATTTTCTTCATGTAGGTGCCTTTGGCGCCCGACGGCTTGGCCTTGGCAACAGCCGAGACAAACGCACGGACGTTTTCGACCAGCTTGGCTTCGTCGAAGGACGCTTTGCCGACGCCGGCATGCACAACGCCGCCTTTTTCCGCCTTGAACTGAACTTCACCGCCCTTGGCTGCTTCGACGGCCGCTTTCACGTCCATGGTCACAGTGCCGACCTTGGGGTTCGGCATCAGGTTACGAGGGCCCAGAACCTTACCCAGACGGCCGACGATCGGCATCATGTCCGGGGTGGCAATGCAGCGATCGAAGTCGATGGTGCCGCCCTGAATGGTTTCCATCAGGTCTTCTGCGCCAACGATATCCGCGCCTGCTTCTTTCGCTTCGTCAGCCTTGGGGCCACGAGCGAACACAGCAACGCGCATTGCCTTACCGGTGCCGTTCGGCAGGCCGACAACACCGCGCACCATCTGGTCTGCGTGACGGGTATCAACGCCCAGGTTCATCGCGATTTCGATGGTCTCGTCGAATTTCGAGGTTGCGTTGCCTTTGACCAGGGCAACAGCTTCTTCAACCGACAGGTTTTCCTTGCCAGCGACAGCTTCGCGCGCAGCGCGGGTACGTTTACCGAGTTTTGCCATCTTACTTCACCTCGATGCCCATGGAGCGGGCCGAGCCCAGGATGATCTGCATTGCGCCTTCGACGTCGTTGGCGTTCAGATCTTTCATTTTGGCTTCGGCGATTTCGCGCACCTGCTTCGAGGTCACGGTTGCCACGGTCTCACGACCGGGGTTTTCCGCACCACGGGGGCGGTTACGCTTGCCAACCGGCTTCAGACCAGCTGCTTTTTTCAGGTAATAAGACGCGGGCGGCGTCTTGATGTCCATGGTGAAGGACTTGTCCTGATAATAGGTGATCACGGTCGGGCAAGGAGCGCCTTGCTCCATGTCTGCGGTCTTGGCGTTGAACGCCTTGCAGAATTCCATGATGTTGATGCCGCGCTGACCCAGCGCCGGACCAACTGGCGGTGACGGGTTCGCCTGACCTGCAGGAACCTGCAGCTTCATTGTACCAGCAAGCTTCTTGGCCATTTGGTTTTCCTTTCAACGTAGGCAGAACGCGTCCCACCCGGTTTATGTTGCGTGGTCCGATCCGGGATCGCGATCCCAGCAATCTCCCACAAGAGAATCTCGCCCGAAGGCGATAGAAGCGGCGTTTACAGGTGAACAAAGAGGTTGGCAAGTAGCCAGTGGAGCCAAGCCGTATCTGGCTTTTCCCTATATCCAAGAGGTTTTCGCAGACTCGGAACGTCTCATATTGCCAATGGCGTGTTTCGCCAGCTGAAATGTGCATGTCCGCGTTGCGCTGCGAATGTGCTATACTTGTCAGATTAAGGCCTTTGTTTTGGAGGTAAGTTATGATTCTGCGTTTAATAACAACTCTTGGCATCGCGCTGTCCTTCGCTGTCACCGCCCCTCAGACCGCGCGGGCCGACGCCGGTGACTTTCTCGGCGGTGCTGTTGTGGGTGGCGTTGTTGGTTATGCGATTGGCAAGGACCAACAGAAGAAAAAAACTCAAAGAACAACTCGGACCTACCGGCCCAGCATTCCGTCGACCACGCAAGGAGCTCAGACTCAGACGGCCCTCAATTATTTCGGCTATAATGCCGGACGGGTCGATGGCCAGGTCGGAAGTGGGACCCGAGCCGCCATCGAACGCTATCAGGCGTCGATGGGTTACCCCATAAATGGCTATGACTTTCAGCCGTATCAGTACGACTTCCTGATGCAGGCGTATTACTGGGCCACAAGCGGTGGACAGGCGACAACTCAGCTCACGGGCCAGCCGCTTTTGATGGCGTATCGTCAACAACAGCTTAGCGGTTCTGCCCTTGCGGCGGCAGCTCAGCCCCAAGCTGAGGCTGCTCCGGTTCCAACATCGCAAGAGCCCGAACCAGTGCCGGATGCTGGCGAGACAACGTCCGCTTCACTGCCAACCCTCTTCTCTGGCGGCACCGCGCGTCCTTCCCTCGCCAATCGTTGCAGCGCAGTAATGCTGCAAACGTCGACCAATGGCGGCTATACAACGCTGGCAAACATGTCAGATCCTGATTTCGCACTTAGCGAACAGTTCTGCCTTGCCAGAAGCTATGCGATGGCACGCGGTGAAGATCTGATGCAGGACATTCAAGGACTGACACCGGACCAGATAGCAACCCAGTGCGACTCATTCGGCGAAATGCTGGAACCGCAGGTTGTTTCGCTGTCTCTGAACACAAAAACCGAGGCGGAAACACAGATGCGCAAGCTTGCGTTGGACTCGGGACTCAGCCCCGAAGATCTCGCAGCGACAAGTAAGGTCTGTCTTGCAATGGGCTACCGTCAGGACAACATGGATACCGCAGTTGGTTCTGCTTTGATGTTGGTCGCAATGGGCGAACCCGCCTATGGCGAGCTGATTGGACACCATTTGCGTGAAGGATTTGGCGTTCAGGAGCGCCGTGATCTTGCGATGCAGTGGTATGATGCAAGCCTGTCTGCACTGGACGCGGGGTCAGAAGCTGTCTTCTTGCCGTCCCAAGCCGATCGACCGCAACTTTTGCGAACAGCAATGACAGCAGCGCAGTAAGCCGAAGCATATCCGCACCTGCAGGCGAACCGACGCCCCCTGCGGGTGCAATATCCCGCTAGGTCTGCTTGGTAACCTGGGTGAAGTCCAGCTCGACCGGGGTTTCGCGGCCGAAGATTGAAACAGAAACCTTCAGCTTCTGGTTCTCGTCGTCCACGCCTTCGACCATGCCGTCGAAATCCTCGAACGGACCGTCATTGACCTTGACCTTTTCACCGATTTCGAAGGTGATCATCAGCTTGGGCGCTTCTTCACCTTCCTGAACGCGGTTCAGGATCTGGTTTACCTCAGCATCGCGCATCGGCATCGGACGGCCCTGCGGACCAAGAAAGCCAGTGACGCGGTTGATCGAGTTGATCAGGTGATAGCCCTGATCCGACATTTCCATATGCACCAGTACGTAACCAGGCATAAAGCGGCGTTCGGTCGCAACCTTTTTGCCGCGGCGCACTTCGATCACCTCTTCGGTGGGCACCAGAACTTCGTCGATGTCGTCCTCAAGGCCCTGCTCGGCCACGGACGTGCGGATTTGCTCTGCGATCTTCTTTTCGAAATTCGAAAGAACGCTGACCGAATACCACCGTTTCGCCATGAACCTGTCGTCCTTGTTTGCCTTCGGTGCGTCGGTATCGCCGTAAGCACCGTCATTGAAATTCTATCACGTCACCCGGAATAAAAAGCGGCGCGCAGCCCGAATCTCCGCACGCCCATTCCGAATAGTACCGTCACCTACTCTGACATTGCTGGCTGTGCAAGGGGGCAGTGGCGTTTCCGCTACGCCCGAACGGTCCTAGCCGAATATACCAAGGATCAATTGCAGCCCGCCACGAATGCCCAAATCAACCAGCGCAAAGAACACGGCCGTCAGCGCCGCCATGATGAACACCATGACCGTGGTCAGCAGTACTTCACGCCGGGTCGGCCAGACGACCTTTGCGACTTCGGCACGGACTTGCTGTATGAACTGGATCGGATTCATGGTGGCCATTTGGCTTGGTTCTCTCTGCTAGCGGATGCGCTGGACATAGCCGGGCATTGCGGCGATTTCAAGGGTTGTCAGGGCTTGGGCTTGTCGTCCCATTCATCGCTGAGGATACGCTGCGCGTCGCCTTCGGGATCATCATACTGGTTCGAGCGGACCGTGTAGACAAAAGCCACAAGGCCAACCCCGCCTAAAAACAGGGAAATCGGTATCAGATAAGCCAGAACTTCCATATCAGCTACCTCAGGCGCAGGGCGTTCAGAGACACGGTGATGGACGAAGTGGACATCGCCAGAGCCGCAATCAGCGGCGTGGCCAAACCGGCCACGGCCAACGGCACGGCTATGATATTATAAACGGTGGCAATGCGAAAGTTCTCACGGATCCGCTTTGTCGCTTTTACGGCAGTGTCGCAGGCATCGGCGATCGGGGACAGGTTGTTGCCCAGCAACACGATATCCGACGCCACTCGCGCTGCATCAAGTGCCGAAGCCGGCGAGATCGACACATGCGCCGCCGCCAGCGCAGCGGTGTCGTTCAGCCCATCGCCGACCATCAGAACTCGACGACCCTTGTTGCTCAGGTCCTGCACTCGGGCAGCCTTATCCTGCGGCAGCGCCTGCGCGATCCAGTTCTCGATCCCCAGTTTGCCGGCCAGCGCCTGAACAGCGCCCTGCGTGTCGCCGGAGATGAGAATGACATCTTTGCCGGCCTCCCGGAACGCCTCGACAGCCTCGGCCGCACCGGCGCGCAGGCTGTCCGAGAACAAAAAGGCGACAGGCGTTCGCCCGGCTACCGACAACCACGCCGCGGTTTGATCGCCATCCTGCGCGCCAGCCCATTCAGCCCGGCCCAAACGCACCCGCTGACCGCGGAAGAGGCCCTCGGTGCCAAAACCCGGCACCTCCGCAGTGTCCTTGACGATCGCGGGCGTGATACCGGCATCCCGCGCCGACTTGGCCAGCGAAACCGACAACGGGTGTGACGATGCCTCGGCCAGTGCCAGGGCAATCTCAAGATCAGAACGCGCGTGATCGCCCAGATTGGTCAATTCAGGGGTGCCCGACGTCAGCGTGCCGGTCTTGTCGAACACAACCGTATCGACCTCGGCCAGACGCTCCAGTGCGGTGGCATGTTTGATCAGCATCCCCTTGCGGAACAGACGGCCTGACGCGGCAGTCGTCACCGCAGGTACCGCCAAACCAAGCGCACAAGGGCATGTAATAATCAGCACCGCAGCAGCGATATTTAATGCAGTGCGAATGTCACCGGAAAAAAGATACCAGCCCACGAAGCTGAGCGCCGACAGGATGTGAACGCCGGGTGCGTAAAGCTTGGCCGCCTTATCTGCCAGCGAGGTATAGCGCGACCGCCCCGATTCAGCGATTGCTACCAGATCGGCCATACGGTGCAGTGAGGTATCCTCTCCAACCGCAGTCGCCCGAATGGTCAGAGGGCCGGTCAGGTTGACCTCGCCCGCGCTCACGTTCAGACCCGCCTCGGCATACACGGGCAGCGTTTCCCCGGTTAGCAACGAGCGGTCAAGCTCTGACTGACCCGAGACGATTTCACCGTCCACCGGCATACGGCCACCGGGGCGGACAAGGACAAGATCACCAACTCCAAGCGAGGCAACCGAGACCTCCTCTTCGACGCCATCAACCAACCGAGTGGCGCGCGGGACCTCAAGCGCCGTCAGTTCTTCGGCGGCAGACCGGGCCGCAGCCCGTGTGCGGTAATCCAGATACCGACCGGCCAACAGAAAGAACGTCAGCGTCAGGGCCGCATCGAAATAAGCATGCTTCCCGCTGAGCGCCGTTTCCCACAGCGACGTGACCAAGGCCAACACGATCGCCAGAACAATCGGCACGTCCATATTCAGGCGCCTGACGCGCAGGGCGCTCCAGGCGTTTACAAAAAAGGGCTGGGCGGAAAAGGCAATCGCGGGCAGTGCAATGGCCGCCGAAATCCAGTGAAACATGTCGCGCGTGGCGTCCGCAGCCCCTGACCAGACCGATACCGACAGCAGCATCACATTCATCGAGGCAAACCCGGCCACTGCCAGCCGCATCAACAAATCACGCCCGGCCTTGTCTGTTTGCGTGGCGGACAGGGCGCCGGGGTCCAGTTCGTGCGCCTCATACCCTGCATTTTCCAGCACAGGGATCAGATCGGCGGCCTGCAGATCAGGCGCGGCTTTGACCATGGCACGCTTTAACGTCAGATTGACCCGCGCATCCTCGACACCGGGATGTGCGTTCAATTCCCGTTCGACCTTGGAGATACAAGCCGAGCAATGGATACCCGGCAACGACAAAGCAATCTGCACATCCTGCGGTATCGGGCGGGCTGGCTCTGCCGGGCTTGCAATGCAGCCCGGACAGGCCGCAGCACCAGAGGTCACCTGTGCGGTCATCCATTCACCCTTTCACGAACAGCGGCACACGCTGCGCGAACTCAGCCCCATCATGGTCTTTTGCGACCAAACGGATGTTCCAGTTGCCCCGCCCAAGAGACGCTGGCGTCGAATAAGCTTGGCCGTCAAAGATGAAATCCGGGGAGAAATCGTCTTTCACGTGGGTGGCACGCCCGACCACGGCCTGAAGCTCGGCAACTTCGACCGGAGCACCCGCTTTGTCGGTGATGTGCAGGACCAACAAACCGCCAGATAATTCTGCACGAATCTCCCAGCCCAGTGCTTTGTGCTCTTGCAGGCGTTCGTTGAATTCCTGACTGGCGACATAGGAGTTCTTGACCTCCAGTCCCGGAAAGGTTCTGACCGCGTTATAGGCCAGCAGAAGATTAACGGTAATGATTACGCCAAAGGCGGCGACAAACACCGCCAAGGCGTGCTTTCCAGTGAATTGCCGCTCAGCCATCCTAGTTTCCTCGTCCGTTGAAAGAAGTGTCCTTGTAGGCGCGTTCTCCACTTTGCAAATCTTCGACCCAGATACGCACCGGAGTCGTGTCTGCCGCAGCAGGATCGGTGTCTTTTCTGGCGATGATGTACACACGTTGCAACTGCGACGTATCTGCCGCAACGTTGACTGTATCAAGGTCCGTGCCTTCGATCACTATCCGCATTGCCGGATCTCCGGTCAGCGACAATTTGAACAGACGATCCTCACCATGCTTGTTACGCAGCCGCACATCGTAAGTGTTGCGGATGGTACCGTCCGACATCGTAACAAAGGTCGGGTTGCGCACCGGCGCAACAGTCAGATCGATATCCGAGCGGATGAACAGCGCAAACAGCAACGCAAACCCTACCGCTGACCAAAGGGCCGTGTACATGATCGTACGGGGCCGCAGGATGTGTCTCCAGACACTTTTTGGCGGCTGCCCTGCCCGTTCACGGCCCTCATCGCTCAGCGCCATGTAATCGATAAGGCCGCGTGGCTTGCCGATCTTGGCCATCATGTCATCGCAAGCGTCGATGCAAAGGGCGCAGGTTATGCACTCAAGCTGTTGACCATCACGAATATCGATGCCCACCGGGCAGACATTCACGCAAGCCATGCAATCAATACAGTCGCCCAATTCGGAATCGGCCGTACGCTTCCCCTTGCCCCGAGGCTCTCCGCGCCATTCTCGGTAGCCGACGACCAGAGTGTCTTCGTCCATCATCGCGGCCTGAATACGCGGCCAAGGGCACGCGTAGATACAAATCTGTTCACGGGCAAATCCACCAAACAGAAAGGTTGTACCGGTCAGGATCAGAATGGTCGTGTAAGCAACCGGATGCGCGTTTCCGGTAACAAGATCTCGCAGCAGCGTCGGCGCATCGGCAAAATAGAACACCCAGGCGCCACCGGTCGCCAAACCGATCAACAACCACGCTGTCCATTTCGTAATACGAAGCCGCGCCTTGCGGAGATCCATCTTTTCCTGTCGGTGAAGACGCAATCGTGCGTTGCGATCCCCTTCGATCCAGCGCTCGACCAAAATAAACAGATCTGTCCAAACCGTCTGGGGGCAGGCATATCCGCACCACACACGACCCAGCGCCGAGGTGAACAAGAACAGGCCCAAGCCTGCCATAATCAGAAGGCCAGCAACAAAGTAGAATTCATGCGGCCAGATCTCGATCCAGAAAAAGTAAAAACGCCGGTTTGCCAGATCCAGCAGCACGGCCTGATCCGGCAAGCTTGGCCCACGATCCCACCTGATCCATGGCGTTACATAATAGATACCCAGTGTAACCGCTAGAATGATCCATTTAAGGTTTCTAAACGGCCCGGATACACGTCGGGGGAAGATCGGCTCCCTAGCGGCATAAAGGCTGGGGGCGGGGTCGGAATCGCTCACGAGCTGGCTCCAGATGTGGCTGTATTTCTGCGTCTTGTCTCAGATCATACAGGCACTCACTTTGACATGTGTCAAAAGCGCATCGCACAGACACCTTTTGTCACATCTGGCTGGCTTGCCTTCTGATCCAGCCGACAAACGCCTTAACTGCTGGGCGCAAAGGCGCATCTGCAGTGACGATATGGTATCCACGCCGGCTGGGCTCGTGAAAAAGTTCAACAACCCGCCCGGCCTTGATATCGGCCTCGACAAAATGTCGCGCCGTGACAGTCACTCCCTGACCGGCGCGTAAGGCTTCAAGCATCAGATTGCCCGGCAGCGCGATGCGACCCGCACGAGGACCATGTTCGACACCCTGTTGTGCCAGCCAGGTGGTGGCTTCGGTCGTTCCAAGTTCCTCAAGCCAGGGCAGTTGGCTCAACTCGTCCGGCGTCATTGACGTGCGCCCCTTCAGCAATGCGGGTGCAGCGACGATGACCATTGGACTTTGCAACAGTAGTTCCGAATTCAAACCCGGCCAATCGCCCTCTCCATACCGAATTGCAACATCAACGCCACCCGGGCGCAGGCTGACAAGCGCGGGTGTAGGATCCAGCGCCAACGGAACATCGGGATATTCTGACTGAAACGCCGGAAGACGTGGCATCAGCCACGACGCGGCAAAAGACGGGGTGAGCGAAACGTGAACCGGTCGATCTAGGGTTATATGCAAAAGATCGGCCACTGCATCCGAGATGGCACCAAACCCAAGATGCAGGGCACGGGCCAATTTCTCGCCATCGGCGGTCACCGTCATAGACTTTCCGCTTCGGTCCAACAGGGCGGCACCAAGGTGTTTTTCCAACGCGCGCAATTGTTGACTGATGGCAGCGTGGCTGACATTTAACAATGCCCCCGCCTGCACCACATTTCCCGTTTCCGCAAAAGCATGGAAGGCCTTCAGCGACGCAAGCGGCGGCATCTTCATCCAATCCATATGTAAGCTCCCGTTACATGATCGAATGGCAATTGAGTCGCATTTTCTGACCGAAGGATCAATCCTGAAGGTATTCGAAACCATGATCAGGAGAGATCGGATGCTATCGATCCTTGCGAACTCGTTCAGAATTGCCACCCGAACGGATGGGCATAATCCACCCCAGAGCCGAAAAGAAAAACCCAGGGATCATTTTTGGAAAAAGACAAAGCGCGTCACATTTTCCCGTTTCACGTAACGAGGCTTCTAACGCTGTTCCGAACAGGCTATTAGTGCATGTGGCACCGGCTGTTCAGGAAACGCGCGAACAGATAGAACAGCCGGTACCTTGGCCTTCGGGCGGCGAACCGTCCGAAGGTTTTCTTTTACCGTTACTGGCCGCCACCCAACTGGTGTACATAGGCAGTGACCGCGCGGATTTGCGCGTCGGTCAAGCGGTTTTCCCACGGAGGCATGACGCCAAAGCGGCTATACGTGACCGTTTCGGTCAGTGCCTCTTCGCTGCCACCATATAGCCAGATCGCGTCGGTCAGGTTCGGTGCGCCCTGGAAAACGTCGCCCTTACCATCTTCGCCGTGGCAGGCCGAACAATTGTCTTCAAAAACAACCTGACCCGCCTGCGCCGCTGCGTCATCAGTTTGCGCATTGGACAATGACATCACGTACTGAACAACCTGGGTGATCTCTTCATTTTCGAGGATCTCGCCAAAAGCCGGCATTTCGGAATAGCGCGCGTCGTCGCTTTCCTCGTTCCGGATACCATAGGCGATTGTATACTCGATATCTTCCAGCGTACCGCCCCACAGCCATGCGTCGTCCAGCAGGTTCGGGAACCCTGTGGCACCTTGGGCACCCGAGCCGTGGCATTGTGCGCACCAGGTGCGGAATACCGCACTACCCGCGTTTACTGCGTATTGCTGCAATTCGGGATCGGCCGAGATTTCCTCGAGCGGGGTCTCGACCAGCCGCACGTTCCACGGCGCGTTGGCTTCCTGGAAGGCCACCAGTTCTTCCTGGACTTCCGCACGAGACGACCAGCCGGTTACACCAGCCGTTGCGGACTGAACCAATGGCCACGCGGGATACATGATCGTGTAGATCACACCCCAAATAATGGTGGCGTAGAAGGTCCATAGCCACCAACGGGGCATCGGGTTGTCAAACTCTTCGATACCGTCCCAGGTATGACCAGTGGTGTTAGGGTCACCCGGCTGTTTTTCAGCTTTCTTGCTCATTTCCTCGCCTCCTTGGACTCGGCGGGTTTGTCGCCCTCTTGGGGCGTGGCTTTATCTTGATCCTGCTGCGAAGCAGGCGCGTCTGCATGACGAAACGGAATATTGGCCGTGTCCTTGTATTCCTTGCTGGCACCGGGGCGAAAAACCCAGATGACGATGCCAACAAAGAAGACAAACAAAACAAGCAACATCCAGCTGTCCGCGAATTGACGTAGAAGGGTGTATTCTTCCATCACACCCCCCTGTCAGCGGTTCGCGTCCGGGGTGAAGGTCGAGAAGTCAACCAGCGTGCCCAGCATTTGCAGATAGGCGATCAACGCGTCGGCTTCGGTCAGGTCTGACTGACCGTCGAAGTTTCGCACGTTGACGTTTTCGCCATAGCGCTCAAGCAGACCATCGTAGTCACTGTCGGGATCAGCCTGAGCGCGCAGGTCAGCCACAGCATTTTCCAGCATCTCGTCGGAATAAGGCGTTCCGACCATCGCATTTGCTGCCATGACGTCACCGATATACCTGTCCTCCAGCTTTCGCGTTTCGAGGAAACCGTATTTCGGCATAACCGATTCCGGGACAACAGACTGCGCATCCCGCAGGTGCCGCACATGCCAATCGTCAGAGTAACGGCCGCCAACTCGGGCCAGGTCAGGCCCGGTACGCTTGGACCCCCACTGGAACGGATGGTCATACATCGACTCAGCCGCCAGCGAGTAGTGGCCATAACGCTCAACCTCGTCCCGCATAGGGCGGATCATCTGGCTATGGCAGACATAGCAGCCTTCGCGCAGATAGATTTCACGGCCCGCCATTTCCAAAGGCGTGTAGGGGCGCATGCCCTCCACTTCTTCGATGGTGTTCTCAAGGTAGAACAGCGGGGTGATCTGCACGATACCACCGATGGTCACGACCAGAAAGCTGAAGATCAGCAGGAGGGTCGCGTTGGTCTCGAGGATCTTGTGTTTGTCGAGAATTGCCATTGCTCCGGCCCTCCTTATTCAGCCGGGACCGCGACGGTCAGGCTGGCCTCTTTGGCCGGCGCTTTCCGCACAGTCATCCACAGGTTGTAGCACATGATCAGCGATCCAGCGACGAACAGGACGCCACCCAGAGCACGCACCACGTACATCGGGAACTTGGCAGCCACGGTGTCGGCGAACGAGTTCACAAGGAAACCGTTGGCATCCACTTCACGCCACATCAGGCCTTCCATGATACCGGTGACCCACATCGACGCGGCGTAAAGCACGATGCCGATAGTGGCGAGCCAGAAGTGCCAGCTGACCATTTGCAGCGAATACAGACGCTCACGCTTCCACAGAACAGGCACGAGGAAGTACAGCGCACCAAAGGTGATCATACCGTTCCAGCCCAGCGCACCCGAATGCACGTGCCCAATGGTCCAGTCGGTATAGTGGGACAGGCTGTTCACCGCACGGATCGACATCATCGGACCTTCGAAGGTGGACATGCCGTAGAAGCCGACCGAGATCACCATCATCCGGATCACGGGGTCGGTGCGCAGCTTGTCCCAAGCGCCCGACAAGGTCATCAGACCATTGATCATACCACCCCAGGACGGCATCCACAGCACGATCGAGAACACCATGCCAAGTGTCGAGGCCCAGTCGGGCAGCGCGGTATAGTGCAAATGGTGCGGACCAGCCCAGATATACAGGAAGATCAGCGCCCAAAAGTGGATGATCGACAGCTTGTATGAGAAAACCGGACGCTCGGCCTGTTTCGGGATGAAGTAATACATCATGCCCAGAAAGCCCGCGGTCAGGAAGAAGCCAACGGCGTTGTGCCCATACCACCACTGGATCATGGCATCCTGTACGCCCGACCAGACGATGACCGACTTGGAACCCCAGATGCTGACCGGGATGGTCATATTGTTGACCAGATGCAGCATGGCGACGGTGACAATGAACGCTAGATAGAACCAGTTTGCCACATAGATGTGGGGTTCTTTCCGCTTGATGATCGTACCGAGATATACGGCCAGATAGGCGACCCAGACAACGGTAAGCCAAAGGTCAACATACCATTCAGGCTCGGCATATTCCTTGGACTGAGTACCGCCCAGAACATAACCCGTTGCCGCCAATACGATGAACAACTGGTAACCCCAGAATACGAACCACGCCAGGTTTCCACCCCACAGCCGCGCCGCGCTTGTACGTTGCACCACGTAAAACGAGGTTGCGATCAGAGCGTTGCCGCCAAAGGCAAAGATCACTGCCGAGGTGTGCAGCGGGCGCAGGCGGCCAAAATTTAGGTAGCCCTGCGCCCATTCAAAGTTCAAAACAGGAAAGGCCAACTGAAACGCAATGAAGGTCCCTGCAAGGAACCCGACCACGCCCCAGAATGCGGTTGCGATCACGCCATAACGGACCACGTCATCCATATACTCACCCGAGCGGTCTACGAGAATACCCGGCTCATCGGTGTTTCGAAGCGTCCAGATGAACAAACCACCGGCGATCAACATCACCAGAATTGCATGCACCTGATACGCCAAATCGCGTGCGTAGTTGGATCCGATCGCGGCAAAAATCACGACCAGACCAAGCACGATCAGCTTGATGTAATTTGACATATTGCGTCCCTTTGCCATGCCCCGCGTGGTTCATTATGTGTCGCAGGAGCTTTTTGACTAGCTGTTGTTTTGTCCGACAGGCGTCGGAGCTGCTTTGATCTGTGTCAAGACAGTACTCTGATTTCTATGACAATCGTAGACCAGCGGCTGAGGCATCGGGCCGCAGCAAGACACGCGTTAAAGGCACGAGGTCAAAATGGCGTACAAATCTCTTCTCACAGTCATGACAGACGCAAAGCAAAGCGGATCGGCACTGGCGCAGATGGTGGCCTTGGCAGGCGCACAGGATGCGCATGCCGAAGCTCTGTGTCTGGGTGTCGACCGCAGCCAGACGGGGTACTACTACGCTGGGGCAAACGCTTTGATTTTGCAGGAAACGCTTAGCCGCGCAAGCGCCGAGGCTGAGGAAATACTAACCTACGCAAAGGAGTATCTGGGCAAGACCGGGGCCCGCTGGTCCGCCGAAAGCGGCGTTGCTCAGATTGCGGATATCGGTCGCCACGTGGCGCATCGCGCACGATTCTCAGACCTTGTCATATTGCCGCAACCCTATGGTGAAGACCGTGGCGCCGAGGCCGAATCCATTATCGAAGCCGCAATGTTCGAAGGGCACGCACCTGTGCTGGTCACTCCGGATGACGTGGCCCCGTTTGAACGCCCCGGAACCATCCTGCTTGGCTGGAACGAAAGCGTCGAGGCGATGCGGGCCATCCGTCGCGCTTTGCCTTTCCTGATCCAGGCTGACCTGGTGCGCATAGTGGTAATCGACCCGCCGCGTCACGGTCCTGACCGGTCGGACCCGGGCGGAATGCTGTCACAGATGCTGGCCCGCCACGGCGTTAAATGCGAGATCGACGTACTGAGCAAGACTATGGCCCGTGTGTCAGACATCCTGAACCGGCATGCGACAGACACCGAGGCGGACATGATCGTAATGGGTGCCTATGGGCATTCGCGCTTTCGCGAAGCCATTCTGGGCGGCGCAACACGAAACATGCTGGAACAATCCCCGGTGCCGGTTTTCTTGGCCCACTAGTTCAGTCAGCGTAAAACCGTCACGAAGTGGGCGGTTTTACTTCTTCACCAGCCCGATCAAAAAAAGCAAAATGATCGCCCCTATGGTGGCAAAAAATATGGATGAAAAAACCCCACCGCCGACTGCGAAGCCCAGCGCGGGGAAAATCAGCCCGGCCAGAAAAGCGCCAACTACACCAACGATAATGTTGCCGATCAGGCCGAACCCTCGGCCTTCCATGATCTTGCCTGACAGCCAACCGGCGACTGCACCGACGACAAGCATCGCCAATATGCTTGTGAATTGCATGACCTGCTCCTGAGGTGGTCTTCACTCAACCCCAGTTAAGCATTTCGGGCGGCCCCAGTCACGCCCCAACCGCCTTAGACCAGGAACCCGCCGTCCGAGTCATCGCCAGCCTCTTCCATCAGACGTCCCATATCTGGGATCGTGACGTGCCGTTTACCTTGCAGCGAAATAACCTGATCTTTTTTCAGGGCCGATATCTGGCGGCTGACCGTTTCCAGTGTCAGGCCAAGATAATCCGCCATGGCTTCGCGCGTAAGCGGCAAGTCAAACACGATTGGGCCGGAGTTGCCTTTTTTGCTGATAGACGCATCGCGACGCGCGATGATCGACAGCAGGCTAGCGATTTTCTCACGTGCGGTCTTGCGGCCCAGCACCAACATCCATTCGCGGGCTGCATCCAGCTCGTCCAATGTCATCTGCAACAAGCGATGCGCGATATGCGGCGTCGTGCCCATCAGTTCTTCAAAGGGTTTTTTGCGAAAGCAGCACATGACCAAGTCGGTTGTCGCCTGCACGTCATATGGCGCGATTTCGCGCCCCGGTCTCCCGACGAAATCACTCGGCAGCAATAGACCCACCATCTGAGTGCGCCCGTCTTCCATCGTCTGCGTCAAAGAGGCGATTCCAGAAACGACAGAGCCCACGAAATTCATTTGGTCGCCTGACCAGATGATCGTCTGGCCGGCCTCGAAGCTTCGATAATATTTTATTTCTTCAAGCTCTTCCAACTCATCCGCGTCGCAATGCGCGCACACTGCACGATGCCGGATGGGGCAGTCCTGACAATTCGTATGGTCGATCTTAAATATCGGTGTCATGAACGTTTCCACTTGATCTCTGTCAAAGCACGCAGGCGAGCCACCCCCTAAGCGTATCGCCATGATAGTGAAACCACAATTGGCAAAGCTTGGACTATTTGACGCGAAAGTCCCGCGTTATACAAGCTATCCCACCGCACCCCACTTCAACAATGACGTGGGGTCAGGTCTTTTTGGCGACTGGATTTCCGGGATCAAACCGGGAAGCGAGGTATCGCTGTATATCCATATCCCGTTTTGCCGCAGGTTATGCTGGTTCTGCGCCTGCCGGACGCAGGGAACCCAGACGGACAACCCGGTAATTGCCTATGTGGACGTGCTTAAGGCCGAACTTGATCTATTGGCCGCTCGCCTGCCAGAGGGCGCAGCGCTGTCGCGGCTGCATTGGGGCGGCGGCACACCGACCCTTCTGAACCCCGATTTGATGCGCGATCTTGCGACGCGTATCCTTGACGTGGTGCCGCTGGGACCGAATGCCGAGTTCTCTGTCGAAATTGATCCGAACGAGATCGACGAATCCCGCCTAGATGTGTTGGCCGAGGTCGGCATGAACCGGGCCTCTATCGGGGTGCAGGACTTCGACGATAAGATACAACAGACCATCGGCCGCATCCAAAGCTATGACACCACGCGCAAGGCTGTTGACATGATCCGCGCCCGTGGGATCACCAGCCTGAACGCAGATATCTTGTACGGCTTGCCGCATCAGACCAAGGCGCGCATGACAGAAAGCGTGCAGAAGCTGTTATCCCTCACCCCCGACCGGGTTGCGTTGTACGGGTATGCGCATGTGCCATGGATGGCAAAACGACAGCAATTGATTCCGTCAGATGCCCTGCCTACACCCGAACAGCGGCTGGACCTGTTCGACACCGCCCGCCGTCTGTTTATGTGGGACAACTATGTCGAGATCGGAATCGACCATTTTGCCACGCAGGATGATGGCCTGACCCATGCACTTAAGGCGGGGCGGCTGAAAAGGAACTTCCAAGGCTATACCGACGATCGTTCCGAGGTTCTGATCGGCGTCGGGGCCAGTTCAATCTCACGCTTTCCGCAGGGCTATGCGCAGAACGCACCTGCGACATCGGTACACACGAAGGCTATCCGCGAAGGACGGTTCTCGACCTCGCGCGGGCACGTATTCAAAGGGCAAGACATCCTGCGCGCCCGGTTGATCGAGGCATTGATGTGCGACTTCCAGATCAACAGCGGCGAGATTCTTCGCGACCACGACATTACCGAGACCGAGTTGCAGGACATGTACCAGAAGGCCAACGCAGCCTTTGACGGGCTGCTGCGGATCACCGAGGACGGGTTGTTCATCCCGCCCGAGGCGCGCCCGCTGACCCGTATGATCGCCCGCAGCTTTGACTCTTACGATCTCAGCAAAGCTGGTCACAGCTCAGCCATTTGACCCGACAGTATGTCAGGGCTTGACGCGGTGGGTCCGTTATCCGCACACTTGCAGTGTGGGCGGACCCCGCCCGCGGCTGAGGCAGGCCGAGTAACAGACAAAGCGCCAGTGCATCCGTGCATGGCTATCCCTTTCGTGCAGTCGAACTGCAATTTGAAAGAGGGACAGCACTCATGCGCGTTTTCACCGTCCTCGGCCCCAGCCAATCGGGCAAAACAACCCTGGTCGAGGCCATCAGCCGCCTAGATGACCGACCCACCACATTCGACGTATCCGGAACCGTGCATTTGCACGGTTTTTCTTACTTGGGAGAGCCCTGGTGTGCCGTTGACGTGGATGGCGGCGGCGACAATCTGGCTTATGTCGGACCGGCCATGGCGATTTCAGACGCGGCCGTGGTTGTTGTTCCGCCCGATCCAAACGCCGCAGTCCTGTGCGCTCCATACCTGCGTCTGGTTGAAGAGGCAGGCATCCCCTGCTTTCTGTTCATCAACCGAATGGACAACCCCAATGGGCGAATCCGTGACATCATCGCGGCCTTGCAAACCTACTGTTCGCATCACATTGCCCTGCGGCAAGTTCCGATCCGCGAAGGTGACGCGATCATCGGTGCGGTCGATCTTATATCTGAACGGGCATGGAAATATCAGGAAGGGCAACCCTCGGCCCTGATTGAGCTTCCGCAATCGGTTGAAGACCGCGAACAGGAGGCCCGCACCGAGTTGCTGGAGACCCTGTCGGATTTCGACGACCACCTGTTAGAGCAATTGATCGAAGACAAGCGGCCCCCCAGCGCCGAAGTCTATGACCTGGCCGCGCAGGTCTTGCAAAACCAGCAACTGATCCCTGCCTGTTTGGGCGCGGCCAGCCACGGAAATGGCTTGACCCGGCTCATGAAAGCGCTGCGGCACGAAGCCCCGGAATTCGACATAGCGGCCGGGCGCGACGAGGCCGCCGAAAACGCCCGTGCAATCGCCGGGTTCGCAGACGTAAAAAAGCATATCGGCAAGATCGTCGTCCTGCGCGGACTGGGTGAGGGTGTGAAAGCGCATGAAAGCCTTGGGGGCGAGACCGTCGGCAACCTGACCACTCTGGATGCCAAAACGCAGATCGCCGAACTGCCCGCCGGGCAAATCGGTCTGGCGGTCAAGTCTGATCACCTGAACCCTGGTAACCTGTATGACAGCGCATCTTCGACCCCGCTGCCGGAGTGGGCTGCCTCGCACCCTGTCGCGCATCGGCAAATCGTGTCACCAGCGCATGAACGCGATGACGTGCGCCTGTCCAACGCGCTGACACGTCTGGCCGAGATCGACCCAGGACTTCATTTGGCGCAGGATGAACTGAGCGGACACGCCATATTGGGATCCCAAGGACCGCAGCATATGCGCCGCGTCACCGCGAAGCTGGCCGAGGATTTCGGAATTGAGATACTGGCCGATCCGGTCGAAACCGCCTATCGCGAAACCATCCGTGCGCCTGTTGAACACCGCCACCGCCACCGCAAGCAATCCGGCGGCGCGGGGCAGTTTGCCGACGTGGTGATTTCGGTCGCGCCGATGCCACGCGGATCGGGGTTTCAGTTCGAAGAAATCGTCAAGGGCGGCGCTGTGCCTAAGAATTACATCCCGTCGGTCGAACACGGCGCCAAAGACGCGCTGGCGCAAGGTCCAGAAGGCTTTCCCGTGGTCGACGTGAAGGTGACACTCAGCGACGGTAAACATCACAATGTGGACAGCTCAGACTATGCCTTCCGTACTGCTGGCAAGAACGCCGTACGCGAAGCCTTACCGCAAGCCAAACCCGTGGTTTTGCAACCGATTCTGAGCGCCGAAATCCACCTGCCTTCGGATTTTGTCGGGGATCTCGTTCCAACGATCAGTTCGCTGCAAGGACAGGTGCTGGGATTTGAGGGCAACCCCAACGCTTCAGGCTGGGAGATATTTAATGCCCAACTGCCTGCTGTGGCCGAGGATGAGCTTCACCGGACCCTCGCCAGCGCCACACGCGGCACCGGCTGGGTCAAGCTGAGCTTTGATCACTATGAAGAGCTGCGCGGGCCAGTGCCAAAAGCCGCAACGCGTGAAAGCGCCAATGCCTGACCGGATGGCGCGGGCTGGGTTCAGCCCGCCGCCGCGATCAGTTCGCGGGTGTAATCTGTCTGGGCGTTTTCAAACAGATCCTCCGCCGCGCCCATTTCGATGACGTCGCCATTACGCATGACGATCACCTTGTGCGACATGGCCCGCACAACCTTCAGATCGTGGCTGATGAATAGATAGGCTAGACCGTACTTCCGTTGCAGATCGCGCAGCAGATCAACAATCTGAACTTGTACCGTCATATCCAGTGCGCTGGTCGGTTCATCCAGAACCAACAGCTTGGGCCGCAATACCATGGCGCGTGCGATAGCGATACGCTGACGCTGCCCGCCCGAGAACTCATGCGGATAGCGGTCCATCGCCGCCGGGTCCAGGCCAACCTCGGTCATCACCTCGGCCACCAATTCACGCGGGGCGCGATGAGGATCGACATTGTGGATTGCCAGCCCCTCGGCAATGATCTGCTGGCACGTCATACGCGGGCTGAGGCTGCCGAACGGGTCCTGAAACACGATCTGCATATCCTTGCGCAATCGGCGCAGTTCCCGTGTGGACCAGCGACGCACGTTTTGATCGCGGAAGGTGATACCGCCCTCAGACGCGATCAGCCGCATGATCGCCAGCGCCAGAGTTGTCTTGCCAGAGCCGCTTTCCCCAACAATACCCAGCGTCTCGCCCGCCCGCACGCTTAGCGTGGCATCATTTACCGCTTTGACGTAACCGACAGTCCGTTTCAAAAACCCACGCTGGATCGGAAACCAGACCTTGAGGTTTTCTGTTCGGGCGATCTCTTCCGCGTTCGATGCCACGGGATCGGGATGACCTGAGGGTTCGGCACCCAGCAGTTTGCGAGTGTAAGGGTGCTGCGGGTTGTTGAAAATCTCAGCCGTCGCGCCGGTTTCGACAATCTCGCCATCTTTCATCACGCAAACCCGGTCCGCGATACGCCGCACGATACCCAGGTCGTGCGTGATGAACAGCATCCCCATGTTTTCGGATTTTTGAAGCTCGGCCAGCAGGTTCAGGATTTGCGCCTGAATCGTCACGTCCAGCGCGGTGGTGGGTTCATCAGCGATCAGAATATCAGGCTTATTGGCCAGCGCCATGGCAATCATCACACGCTGCCGTTGCCCGCCCGAAAGCTGATGCGGATAGCTGTCCAAACGCTCCCGAGGGTCACGGATGCCGACCTTGGTCAGCAGCTCGACGATTCTTTCGCGTGCCGCGTCACCGGTAAGACCCTGGTGCAGGGCCAGCGACTCGGCCATCTGCTTTTGGATCGTGTGCAGCGGGTTGAGCGAGGTCATTGGTTCTTGGAAGATAAAGCTGATATCGTTGCCGCGCACTTCCATCAGCTTGTCTTCGGACGCGCCGATCATCTCGTGGCCGTCATATGTGGCCGAGCCTTCGACGATGGCGCTGTCACCCAAAAGGGAAACCGTCGACAGGGCTGTAACCGATTTACCCGACCCGGATTCCCCCACAAGGGCAACCGTCTCACCCCGGTCGACAGTAAACGAAACACCTTTCACCGCCGCGCTTACCTGCCCATCCTGCCGAAACGAGACGTTGAGGTTTTTGACATCCAACAGGCTCATGAAAAGGTCTTTCTCGGATCAAACGCATCGCGGACACCTTCGAAGATGAAGACCAGTAGCGACAGCATGATGGCAAAGGTGAAAAATGCCGTGAAGGCCAGCCAGGGCGCTTGCAGGTTCTGTTTTGCCTGCAAAGTCAGTTCGCCCAACGACGGGGCCGAGGACGGTAGACCAAAACCCAGAAAGTCCAGCGAGGCGAGACCCCCGATGGTGCCCGTCACGATGAAGGGCATGAAAGTCAGCGTTGCAACCATCGCGTTGGGCAGCATGTGGCGGAACATGATGGTCATATTCCCAACGCCCAGCGCCCGCGCAGCACGGACATATTCAAGATTGCGGGCGCGTAGGAACTCGGCCCTGACAACACTCACCAGCCCGGTCCAACTGAACAGGATCAACAAGGCCACCAACAGCCAGAAACTTCGCCCCAAAATGGCAAACATAATGATGATGACGTAGAGCGAAGGCGTGGCCGACCAGATTTCAATGATGCGTTGGAACACCAGATCAAGCCAACCGCCGAAAAAGCCCTGAATGGCCCCGGCGAATATACCAATCAGGCTGGCGACACCTGTGACCATCAGCGTGAACAGGATCGACAGGCGGAAGCCATAGATCACCCGCGCCAGAACATCACGCTTTGTATCATCCGTCCCAAGCAGGTTTTGTCCGTTGGGCGGCAATGGTGCCGCGCCCGGACGGTCCACACTGGTGTTGAAGGAATACGGGATCAGTGGCCATATGGCCCAGCCGCGTTCAAACCCTTCGGCTTGGAACGTACCGGCCTTGATCTCATCAATAATGCCTTCGGGGTCGTCGAAACATTCCTCAAGACCACCGCTGTCGATCAGGCACTGCACTTCGGGGTCGCGATAGATCGCTTCGGTCTGGAAATCGCCACCGAATTCAGTTTCCGCGTAGAAATTGAATATAGGCGTGTAAAACTCACCCCGGTATTTAACCAGGATTGGTTTGTCGTTTGCGATGAACTCGGCAAAGAGCGACAGGCCAAACAGAACTGAAAAGATGATCAGCGACCAAAACGCCCTGCCATTGCGGCGGAAGTTGCGCCAACGGCGCTGGTTGAGCGGGGAAAGTGTCATCTACCCCTCCCGTTTTTCGAAATCGATGCGAGGATCGACCAGCACGTACATCAGGTCGCTAATGATGCCGACGACAAGGCTCATCAGGCCAAAGATGAACAGAGTGCCAAAGATCACCGGATAGTCCCGCGCGACCGCGGCCTCAAAGCCCAAACGACCCAGGCCGTCGAGCGAAAAGATGGTCTCGATTATGATCGACCCGCTAAAGAACACCCCGATGAACACGGCCGGGAACCCGGCAATCACGATCAGCATGGCGTTGCGAAAGACATGGCCATACAGAACCTTGCTTTCGCTTAAGCCTTTAGCGCGGGCCGTCATGACATATTGTTTTTTGACTTCATCCAAAAACGAGTTCTTGGTCAGCAGCGTCAGCGTTGCAAAGGCCGAAATCGTCAAGGCAATCACCGGCAGGGTGATGTGCCAGAAGTAATCGACGATCTTGCCAAACAGGCTGAGGCTGTCCCAATCGTCCGAGGTCAGTCCGCGCAGAGGGAAGATTTGATAGTACGACCCACCGGCAAACAGCACCAGCAACAGGATCGCAAACAAGAAACCCGGGATCGCGTAAGCCACGATGATTGTTCCGCTGGTCCATGTGTCGAACCTCGACCCGTCCCTGACCGCCTTGCGGATACCCAGCGGGATCGACACCAGATAGGCGATCAGCGTCGACCACAGACCAAGCGAAATTGACACCGGCATCTTTTCGAGCACCAGATCAATCACGCTGATCGAGCGGAAATAGCTCTCACCAAAATCCAGCGTCAGGTAATTGCCCATCATATCCAGGAACCGCTCGACCGGAGGCTTGTCGAACCCGAATTCCCTTTCAAGTTCTTCGATGAACTCTGGCGGCAGTCCACGCGCACCGACATAACGATCGTTCGCACCACCGGTTTGTTGTTCGATATCACTGCCGCCGCCCGCGATACCTTCAAACACGTCACCGCCCCCTTCCATCTGGGCGATGATCTGTTCAATCGGACCGCCGGGGACGAATTGAACCAGCGTGAAGTTGACGATCATGATCCCCAGCAGGGTTGGAATGACCAGCAACAGACGTCTTAGAATATATGCTCCCATGGGGGCGGATTACCTCAACGCGCCCGAGGATTTCAACTCGGCTTCTTTGTCGGCGTTGATCCACCACAGGTCTTCGACCCCCAAAGCATAAGGCGGCAGGTTTTCGGGGTATTCATACATGTCCCAATAAGCGACCCAATATTTACCCAGATACCAGGTTGGCACCATGATGCGCTTGGCCCGCAACACACGGTCCAGGGCGCGGACATTGGCGTACAACTCTTCGCTTTCGGTTGCAGCCACGATATTGTCGATCAACGGTTCAATATCCGGGCCATGCGCACCTGACGGGTTGAAAACGGAATACGAGGCCGCCTCGGTCCCGAATTGCTGATAAAGTCCAGTCGAAGGTTGCAGCGATGTTGGATATCCGCCAACGATCATGTCAAAGTCCCGGTCACGACGACGCAGCGTGAACTGGGCGTTGTCCACACGGTTATAGACCGCATCAATCCCCATGGCGCGCAGATTGTCGACAAATGGCTGGATAATCCGGTCCAACGTGGGCTGATCCGACAGAAACTCAATGGACAGAACCTTGCCCTCGGAATTCCGACGAATGCCGTCGCCGCCGACAACCCAACCGGCCTCATCCAGCAGAGCCATGGCCGTGCGCAGGTTACGGCGGTCGTTCTGGCGCGCGGGTCTGGAGGCATGAGCCATCACCGGTTCTTCAGTCAAAACATCCGGGTCCACCGCATCGCCAAGGCTTTGCAGTACTTCAAGCTCGCGTCCTTCAGGTAGTCCGTTTGCCTCAAGATGCGTGCCTTCCCAGAATGAATGGCGTTGCTGAAACAGCCCGTATTGCAGGCTTTCATTGGTCCATTCGAAGTTATAGGCAAGCTGAACCGCTTCACGCACACGTGGATTCTGAAATTGAGGACGGTCCAAGTTCATGATGAACCCGGAGGCCGTGGGGACGTTGCCGTCCTCAAGCTCGACACGAATGACGGACCCGTTCGTAATTGCAGGAAAATCATACGCGGTTGCCCAGCTTTTCGAGTTATTTTCCTGCCGCAGGGTGAAAGTGCCCGCCTTGAACCCCTCCATCGCGGCAATCGAGTCGCTGAAATACTCGATACGGATCGTGTCATAATTGTTGCGGCCGACATTCACGTTGATGTCGTCACCCCAATAGTCCGGGTTCCGCTTGTAAACGATGCGGCGGTTGATGTCGTAGCTGTCCAGCAGATATGGGGCCGATCCGATCCCCGGCTCGAGCCGCGACTTGTCCAAGCGCCGATTTTCCGGATCCGCTTCGAACCACGCTTTTGAAAACACCGGCGTGCCACCCACCTGCGAGATCAGTGCCCGGCGTGGAATATCCGGGGCAAAATAGAATTTGACCCGGTGATCGTCCAACGCCTCGGCGCGGGGGATACGCTTGCGAACCGCATCTGCATATGACTTAAGCCCCTGATCCAGCAGCAGGTTATGAGAAAAAACCACGTCGTCGGCGGTGACCGGCGTACCGTCAGAAAACCGCGCCTCAGGGCGCATGTTGAAAATGACCCATTCCTGGCTTTCGGGATATTCCAGGCTTTCGGCCAACAGCCCGTAGTAAGACGCCGGCTCGTCATATGACGGGACCAGCAGGGATTCGTACTGATCAGCCGACCGCGCACCAGCACGGCCTTGCCGCGTGAACGGGTTGAAACTGTCGAATGTGCCCTGCGCGGCATAGGACAGCTCGCCTCCCTTCGGAGCGTCAGGGTTCACATAATCGAAATGCGCAAAGCCTTCGGGGTATTTCAGATCACCGAATTCCGAAAATCCGTGGCTTTTTATGATCTTCTCTTCCGCAAGCAGCGGAACGGTCATTAGAAGAAGAATCCAGAACCCGACCACCAACGCATATGTCCAGCGACTGAAATCCAATGCACGTGCCTGAACAGAAATTCTGTTGGATTTCATGTTGCTCATCCCCTGCTTCACCTGTTTCAATAACTTATGCTCGCCAGCTAAATGACCAGCGCTGTCAGGTTCAAGTTTAGATTGCGTGAACACTTTGTGAAGATGTTATGAGGCAAAAATAAAGCCGCTGCACAGGGCAACGGCTTTGAATTTGTTCATCCTGATCACCGGATCAGTTGCCGATCGTCTGCAAATAGGCAATCAGATCGGCGCGGTCCTGAGGTTTTTTCAGGCCAGCAAAGCTCATGGATGTGCCCGAGATGTAAGAGCTTGGACGCTCCAGGAAAGCATCCAGTGCTTCAGGCGTCCAGTTGCCACCGTGTGCCTGCATCGCAGCCGAATAGCCGGTGAACCCTTTCGCAGATGCCACAGGACGGTCCACAACCGCGTACAGATATGGGCCTGTGCCATTCGCGCCATCTTCCAGCTTGTGGCAGGCAGTACATTTACGGAATACCTTTGCGCCTTTTTCCGGATCAGCGGCGGCCAGCAGGTCTTCGAAAACGACTTCTTCGGCATCGGCGCTTTCGCCTGCGCTTTCGGTTTCGATGATGTAAGAGGCCGTCTCACCATGGCCGTCCGCATGGTAAAGCACTTCGGCTGCCCATTTTGAAAGAAGCAGGACCAGGAAGGTGCCAAAAAGGCCTGCTGCGGCCTTGGTAACTGTCATCGTGTCGAACATTGATCGCTTGTCCATTTCAGCTGTCTTTGGGGTGTCTAAGGCTTCCCCTTGCAAGAGGCAAGGTATAGACACCGCGACTAAACGCCCAACCCTAAAACTTTTTGCACGGAATCGACCACATGACCAAACGCATTGCATTTCAGGGAGAACCCGGCGCCTACAGCCACGAGGCCTGCCGCAACGCGCGCCCCGATATGGAGGCCCTGCCCTGTCGCACGTTCGAAGATGTGATCGAATCAGTGCGGACGGGCAAGGCGGACCTTGCCATGCTGCCGGTCGAAAACACCACCTACGGGCGGGTGGCCGACATTCACCGTTTGCTGCCGCATAGCGGGCTTCACATTATCGATGAGGCGTTCGTCCGCGTGCATATCAATCTGCTGGCAGTGCCCGGAGCGACCTTGGCTGACATCACCGAGGCACACTCGCATCTGGTATTGCTACCGCAATGCGCGGGTTTTCTTAAAGAACACAACATACACGGCCGCGTCAGCCCCGATAACGCCCGTGCCGCGCGTGAGGTCTCGGAACAGGGAGACCTGCATTCGGCGGCGCTGGCCAGCGAACTGGCGGGCGAAATCTATGGGTTGAACGTATTGGCCCGTCACATCGAAGACGAAGACAACAACACCACCCGTTTTCTGATCATGTCACGGGAAACGGACCTATCCCGGCGTGGGCCACATGGCATGATCACCAGCTTTGTCTTTCAGGTGCGCAACATCCCCGCCGCATTGTATAAAGCGCTGGGTGGGTTTGCCACCAACGGCATCAACATGACCAAGCTGGAAAGCTACATGGTCGATGGCTCATTCACCGCGACACAGTTTTACGCAGATATCGTAGGCCACCCCGATGACCAAAACGTGCAATTGGCGATGGAAGAACTGGAGCATTTCACCACCAATGTCGAAGTACTGGGTGTATATCCCGCAGCGCAACCGCGCGGCTGACCCGCGCGACGGGTCACTTCAGTGAATATTTCTTCGACACAGCATCGGTGATCTCGGCTTCCCGTCGCAAAAAAATGCCTACGCTTTCCTGCGCCCTTCCAACTTTGCGGCGCTTACGACCCGTGAAGATGACGCTCTTCCATTTCACGTGCAAATTCGCTGAGCCGCATCTGGAACCGGCGACGAAAGCGGGCTTGCCCCAGTTTCAGCGATTGAAGGAACAGCCGCGCTGGCAAAGACTTGGCAGCCAGCGACATTTCAACGCTCAGACGGGTGCGCCGCTGCGACAGGGCCAGAAATTCGACGAGTGTCATACCCTTCATGCCCTTGCTTGTCGCTTGGAACCGCATCAGCGACGGCGGGTCGCACTCGTCCATTTCAATCGCAATATGACGGGGCTTTCCACGCAGTTTAAACTGCGTCTCCCACCGGGTTCCCGGGACGACACCCATATGCCCTGTCAGACGCCGCACTTCGATCCCGCGGCGCATTGCCATGCGTTCGAACCGCTCGAAATCGGCGACCATTTCGAACACGGCATTGATCGGGGCTTCGATGTCTTCGCGTGCTGTAAACTGCATGGCGGCTCGTGTTTATATCGCTCTTTACTAAGTATTTTGTCAGTCCAGCGTATCCGCAAGCCAGTTTTGCAACAGGAAATGCGCAATGGCCCCTTTTCGCGCAGGCAGCAGCGTCGGATGTTCGCCAGCAAAGACCTGCATCATCTCGGGCTTACTTACCCATATCGCGTCTTCGATTTCCACCGGATCAATGGTGATCTCGCGCGATAGTGCTTCGCCGGCACAACCAAACATCAAAGACGCGGGAAATGGCCACGGCTGGCTGGAGAGGTAGCTGACCGCACCGACCGGCACACCTGCCTCTTCCATCACCTCACGCCGGACTGCCGCCTCAAGCGTTTCGCCGGGCTCGACAAATCCCGCCAGCAGCGAATACATCCCTTCGGGCCATCCCGGCGATCGCCCGATCAGAACCGAATCCCCATGGGTGATCAACATGATGACCACCGGATCGGTGCGCGGGAAATGCTGCGCGCCACAGACCGGGCAACTGCGCTGCCATCCGGCCTGCGCTACCTCGCTCGGCGCACCACACCGCGCGCAGAACCTATGCGTCTCGTGCCAGCCGATAACCGCTTTGGCCGCTGCCGCCAATTCTGCCTCTCGGGCAGACAGCCGGGTCATAATCCGGCGCAGTTCAGCAAAGACATAGCCTTGGGGCAAATCCGGGTGTTGCTGTTCTGACGGATCGACAAAGCCGCCAACCTGCGACATGTCCAGCCCTTCGGGCGACCAGGCCGATATATCCTGTGCAAAGACCGGATCACCGTCGGAAAGACCTAGAAACACCGGCTTTTCAATACTGCCACCCGGTCCATTCTTGACCAAATCGTGATGCATTGGCACGAGGCCCAGACGGTCCAGCGCCTCACCCTGAACCAGCGGCTTGCCACGCCAGAGCAGCAGGCAGCGCGCCTGTGGATGGGCTTGGGCCTGCGCCAGTTTGTCAACATCGACCCTTATTTGCGCCGCGCGATCAAGGCCTGAACTGCCAAACGTCACAAGTTCCGCGTGTTTCATAATAAGTCCTTTGGGTAGTCGGCACGGGGGTGCCACGGCTGACCCCATGTTGCAATGGCAATTCTTGCGCCGGAATACCCCAGGCTGCCGCATGATTGCAGACATGCCTTACAAGTTGCACATATTATACTTTTTGGAGAATATGGCGCACATACAACATCCAGAAGTAGAAGCTTGACTTACTCCCCCCGACCGTCGCACGCGCCGCTGAAGATACGGATTCTTGCAACCTCCGATCTTCACATGAACCTGTGTGGCTTTGACTATTACTCAGACACACCCGACCCGTCGATCGGTTTCACCCGCACGGCACACCTGATCCGTGCTGCCCGGCAAGAAGCCGAGGCGCAAGGTGCCATGGTGCTGCTGTTTGACAACGGGGATTCGCTGCAGGGTACGCCGCTTGGGGAATGGGCAGTGCAACCGGAAAACGCGCCTCATATCCTGATGCGTGCGTTTGGCGATCTTGGTTATGACGCCATTGGGCTGGGCAACCACGACTTCAGTTTCGGCTTGAATACGCTTGACCAAGTGATCGCGGCCTCAAGCTGCCCGGTGATTTGCAGCAATGCGCACCGGCAAGATGCCAGCCCGTCGTGGCAGGAACATACCATCGTCACCAGAACGGGTCTGTACAAGGGTCAGCCAGTTTCGCTGAGAGTCGGTGTTTTTTCAGTTCTTCCGCCACAGACTGCGAAATGGGAAGCGCATAAGCTGGAGAAAATGGTTGTCATGGACGGCATTTTGGCATGCGCCGCAGAAAAGGTCGCGGATCTTAAAAGTCTGGGCTGTGATCTGATCATCGCCCTTGCGCATACAGGTATTGGCCCCACGAAAGGGGACTTCGATCTTGAAAATGCCATCATACCGCTGGCCGCCCTCAATGGGATTGATGCCTTGATCGCAGGACATTCGCACCTGACGCTGCCCGGCAAAACACATGAGGGCTTTACGCATGTCGATGCGAAACGGGGGAAGGTACATGGAAAGCCGGTCGTGATGCCCGGAGCGGCCGGCGCAAATCTTGGGTTGGTTGATCTGGAATTGAAAAGGCTTGAGGGCAGAGAATGGCGCTTGCGGCACAGTCATGTCGAATTGCGGTCGGTATGCCCTTCAAAACCTGGCGCGTCGCCCGCGCCCGTCGCAAATGATCCGGTATTGAGGCAACTCTTCGCCCCCGGTCACTTGGAAACCCGGCGGCGCACAGCACAACATATCGGTAAGACCGATCATCACCTGCACAGCTATTTCAGCTTTTGCGCCCCGGACAGAGGTCTAGTTCTGACGGCAGCTGCACAAGCGGCAGCGGTCAGGCCCTATTTGCAGACGACACCGTTTGCAGGTTTGCCGGTTCTGTCTGCAGCCGCGCCGTCCAAGGTCGGAGGACGCGCCGGTCCGCGATATTTCACTGATATCCCGGCTGGTCAGATCTGTGTGCGCCACGTGAACGATCTATGTATCTTTCCCAATGAATTGCGGGCCGTATTGGTTGACGGAAGACAGGTCACGGATTGGTTGGAAATGTCCGCGAGTGTTTTTAATCGCATTCAACCCGGCCAGCACGCCGATATGATCAACACAAACCGGGCCGGGTACAATTTTGACATTCTGCAGGGTCTGACCTATCAGATCGACCTGTCTCAGCCCGCACGTTTTGACTTGGCAGGCCATCTGATTTCCCCCTCTCACCGACGTATTCGAAACACTTGTTTTAAGGGGCAACCATTGACCGCTGAACAGCGGTTTGTGGTTGCGTCGAACAATCATCGCGCCAATGGCGGCGGCCATTTCCGGTTTATGGAAGCAGCAGAGCGCATAACCCTGCCGCCATTGCTTGTTCAACGCGCTCTGCAGGATTATCTGTCCGAATCTTTGCCGCGCGACCCACTTGAGGGAGCCCCCTACCCCTTTACCTTTGTGCCCGTGCAGGGTGCGACAAGCCTGCTTCGGACAAGCCCAAAAGCGCAAGCTCATATCGCGGAACTGGATAGTTTTAACCCTCAAGTCATCGGAATAGATGATGAAGGCTTTTTGCTTATCCGATTGACGCTCTGACGGGTTGTGTTTCGCAAGAAGTTTGCCTATATCCCTGCGTGAGAGGTTGGCGCGGGCGAGCGCCTCGCCAACCTGGTCAGGTCCGGAAGGAAGCAGCCACAACGAGCCCCGCTTGGGTCGATGTCCAACCTCTCACTTCACCCTCACCAAATTTCTGCATGCGCCTAGCCTAGGCAATCAATCGCGGCCAGACTGCGGCGTTACGACGGGCAAAGGCTCCGATATGTCCTACCTTGGGCAATCCAAGCTCAGCCGGCGACAATACATGCCGGCGCGCGTTGGGTCCGAAAAGACCGGCCAGCCGCCAAACCGCCTTTGGCGGCACTACATCGTCATCGTCGAATGTAAAAAGGTCCACGGGTGTGTCTGGCGGCGCTTCGCGAGCGTCGGGCAAGGTCACCCCGATTTCAGGCAGATAGTTGCGCGGTGCGGTACTCCATCCGCGCCACTGCCAGTACACTGACGCGGGCAAATCTGCCCCGAAACCCAGCGCCTTGCCCGGCAAATAGCCCAGTGTTTTTACGGCCAATGGGGCATGACCGTACCAGAACAGCAAGGCAAGGCCGCGGTATGGCCACGGGTGATCCGACACTGTGACCAACCCGGAACAAACACAAATCATACGATCAATCTGATCCAGATCGGATTGAATCGGCCCCAACATTCCACCGATGGAATGGCCAATGCTCCATTGCTGCGCATTGGGAAACCGCTTTCGCATTTCGGCGCGTGCTGCGGGCATATCTGTCAAAGCCCAATCCGCCATCGTGGCCCGCGCCGCCTTTAGCGGGCCGTTCGGGGCGTGTCTATCGGGAAATATAGCCGAGCCGACAATTGGGTCGTACCTGACGGAATCAGAATATCTTCGGTCAGCACGGCTTGTTCGGTATCCAGCATCCTACCCTCTATCTGAACCAATCAGTTCACCTGATGTATCCGCATGGATTGCCGGGCCAAGTCAATCGGGTTTCAACATGACCCCACGTACCCCCACCAAACCAAGAGGTCGCTTGACTCAAGCCACACTGACCCGCTAGCGATGGGCAGATGGTTCTTGCCCCGGCACTCGGGGCGGGATGAAAAGGGAACACGGTGCGGTCCTGCCCGTGAAATCGGAATGGACCAAGGCCGAGACTGCCCCCGCAACTGTAAGCGGTGAGCAATGCCGAAACGCCACTGGCCGCAAGGTTGGGAAGGTCGGCAACGCGATGACCCGCAAGTCAGGAGACCTGCCATCGAAACAAAATCGAAACTCGGGCGGGGTGCCCGGACTGGTCGTCAGTACGATGACACACCTGATCCATGCCCCGGTCCATGCGCGGAGGGCGCGGTATGATCTGGAAGACAAAGACACACCAATTCTCTGCCACCGTGTGTCAGAAAACCGGCAAAACCTGTCCGGCACTGGCGCAGATGGCGCGCTCGGTCGTGCGGGCGGTTGAGACCGCGGTCCCGGCGACGACCCCTGATTTTGAATTTGCCGGCAACAGTGAGCTTTCCCATTGCCCGCAAGGCTGCGTCGCACGGTTCAGAGCGCAAAAAAACCTTATCCGTATTTACTGCGGGGCCACCGAAGATGCGCCTCTCGAAGTGCTGGAGACATTTGCGGACATGATGTTTGGCCCGGACACGGCCACGCGTCCGGCCGGAATGCTGACCACTCCGCCCTGCGCGATGCTGGAAGTCACGACCCTTGCGACAGACCCTGTCGTTACGATGGACCGGCAAATGGCGCTCTGACCTAGTGGCCTATCACGGGCCGGGCCGCCCATTGCATCTGGCTATCGGTTTCGACGGCGCATTTGCGCACAGCACGCAACCGTTTTAACGCGGTGTCCGGGCTCTCTCCGTGTTCGACCATGAGGCGCAGAACGATCATACCAGAGCGGCCGCAGCCTCCGCGGCAATGCACCAGCACCCGCCCCCCACAGGATAGGATACGCGACACTGTTGCGCCTATATCTGCCCAAGCAGTATCAACCGGCGGCGTCGGAGTGCCAAAATCCTCAATTGGCAAGTGCACCCACCTGACACCATTTGCACGCAGATCGTCCCCCAACCTGATCGCGCCTTCTTGCAGCATTTCATCCGTCGTAGTTACCGAGATCACAAGACCAGGCCGCCAATCGCGGATAGCAACGAAATCCCGTGCGTATTCATCGCCGCAGCCGGGCAGCGGCGACAAGGCAACAATGCCGTTTCCAACGTGAACTGGGTGAATGCCAAACCTGTCCACCGTGTCCCCTCTTTCATGCGTGCTTCTAAGGTGAACAAACATTCTTGCAAACGAATTTTCATCCTAGGTGGCTGTGGACGTGGGGCGCGGGGGTCTCTACGCTGCGGTTCTGAACCGAATCCGACAGAGCAGATATGAACGACACGCCCAGCCCCGCCTATCAGGTTCTTGCCCGCAAATACCGCCCGGAAACTTTTGCTGACCTTGTGGGTCAGGACGCGATGGTGCGCACGCTGAAAAACGCGTTCGAGGCTGATCGGATCGCGCAAGCCTTTATCATGACCGGTATTCGCGGCACCGGAAAAACCACCACGGCGCGGATCATTGCGAAAGGCATGAACTGCATCGGTCCGGATGGTCAAGGCAAGCCGACAACCGAACCATGTGGTCAGTGCGAGCATTGCGTTGCCATCATGGAAGGCCGCCATGTCGACGTGATGGAAATGGACGCCGCCAGCCGAACTGGCGTGAACGATATTCGCGAAATCATCGACAGCGTCCGCTATCGCGCCGCCAGCGCACGCTACAAGATCTATATCATCGACGAAGTTCACATGCTTTCGACCAGCGCATTCAACGCGCTACTCAAGACGCTTGAGGAACCGCCCGAACATGTGAAGTTCATCTTCGCCACGACCGAAATTCGCAAGGTGCCGGTGACGGTTCTGTCCCGTTGCCAGCGATTTGATCTGCGCCGGATTGAGCCCGAAGACATGATCGGCCTTCTCAGCAAGATCGCGGCGGCGGAAAAAGCTCAGATTGCGGATGACGCCCTGGCCCTTATTACGCGCGCTGCAGAAGGATCTGCTCGGGATGCGACCTCGTTGCTGGATCAGGCGATTTCACACGGGGCAGGTGAAACCAGTGCTGACCAGGTGCGCGCTATGCTGGGCCTGGCCGATCGCGGACGCGTGCTGGACCTGATGGACATGATCCTGCGTGGTGATGCGGCAGGGGCGCTGACCGAATTGGGGGCGCAATATGCCGAAGGCGCAGACCCACTGGCTGTGCTGCGCGATCTTGCGGAAATCACCCACTGGGTGTCCGTGGTCAAGATCACGCCGGACGCGGCGGAAGACCCGACAGTCTCACCGGATGAACGCGCGCGCGGTCAACAAATGGCCGAGGCACTGCCAATGCGCGTCCTGACCCGGATGTGGCAGATGCTGCTGAAGGCGCTCGAAGAGGTCTCGGCTGCGCCAAACGCCATGATGGCGGCTGAGATGGCCGTGATCCGTCTAACCCATGTGGCTGACCTGCCCAGCCCCGAAGAACTGATCAAGCGCTTGCAGGATGCGCCACCTCCGCCGCCCAATAACGGACCCGGCGGTGGAGTGGCTGCGCCGTCGCAACCTGCCGCGCATGCTCGGACGCCGGTGGCATCGTCCTACACAAGCCCCATGCGCGGAGGGGCCGGCGCACCAAGCGCCGCTTTGGCGCAGGACGCACAAACCGCACTGGCACGTTACCCGACCTTTGATCACGTGGTCGATCTGATCCGCGCCAACCGCGATGGTGTACTGCTGGACGAGGTAAAGCGCGCGCTGCGGCTGGTCGCCTATCAGCCCGGACGCATCGAATTCCAGCCGACCGAACGTGCCTCTCCGCAATTGGCGCAGCGTTTGGGGACAGCCCTGCAACGGTGGACAGGCAATCGCTGGGCGATCACGGTCGTAAACGAAGGCGGTGGGGAAACGATCTACGAAAAGGAAAACGCGGCAGAGGAGGCGTTGAAAGCCGAAGCGCGTGCGCATCCTTTGGTGCAGGCTGTTTTGGCCCAATTCCCCAAGGCGCGGATCAGAAGCATCGAAACACCGGAACAGCGCGAAGCCAAGATCGAAACCGAAGCGCTGCCCGAGGTCGAAGACGAGTGGGACCCGTTTGAAGAAGACTAGGCAAAACCGGAGCCAACGGGAAGAAAGGTCTTGCAAAAGACCGCGACAACGGGCGGGAGCCTCTGTGCCCTTGTGCGGCGCGAATACCGCCCGTATTTAAGCGACAAACCGATTTATAGGAGAAAAGCGATGCTCAAAGGACTCGGCGGTCTTGGCGACATGGCCAAGATGATGAAATCCGCCCAGGATTTGCAGACAAAGATGGCAGACATGCAGGAAGAGCTGAACACCATCATGGTTGTCGGCGAATCCGGTGCTGGGCTGGTCAAGGCCACAGCCACCGCGAAAGGTGAATTGAAAGGTCTGGACATTGATCCGTCAATCTTTAACGGCGACGAAAAGGAGGTTGTCGAAGACTTGATCCTTGCTGCCATCAAGGACGCGCAGACCAAAGCTGCTGAGCGCGCGCAGGCTGAAATGGCCAAGCTGACCGAAAGCATGGGCCTGCCCGCAGACATCAAGCTGCCGTTCTGATAGTCACTCCTGACGGATTATCGGCCGGGCACCCTGCCCGGCCCACTTGCAGGAGCACGCGCAGTGAGTTCGAACAGCGACATCGACAACCTGATCGACCTGATGGCCAAGCTGCCGGGCCTCGGCCCCCGCTCGGCCCGTCGCGCGGTGCTGCACCTGATCCGCAAACGTGCCCTGCTGCTGACCCCGCTGTCCGACGCGATGCAGCAGGTCGCCGCCACCGCGCGTGAGTGCCTGAACTGCGGCAATATCGGCACCACAGACATCTGTGACATCTGCGACAACGAGGCCCGTGCGACCGGAGAGTTGTGTGTGGTCGAAGACGTAGCGGACCTATGGGCGATGGAACGCGCCGGCGTGTTCAAAGGCCGCTATCACGTTCTGGGCGGAACACTATCCGCCTTGGACGGCGTCGGCCCGGACGATCTGCGCATCCCCCGCCTGAAGGATCGGGTCACGGCTGAGGGTATCACCGAAGTCATCCTGGCCCTGAACGCCACCGTCGATGGCCAAACCACCGCCCACTACATCGCCGACCAGTTAGAGGGGCAGGTCCGCCTGACCTCACTGGCGCAGGGTGTGCCGATTGGGGGAGAGTTGGATTATCTGGATGACGGGACGATTACGGCCGCGCTGCGGGCGCGGAAAGAGCTTTGAATTATGCACATTTCCTGAAGAACGATACCGAACTTTCCTTTGATTAAGTTGGGCTATCTGCCTCTCCGGTTAGAAATTTGGCGTCGACCAAAAAACTTTTTCAATTGACGGAAATCCCACAGTTTTCATGGAAAAAACTCAGCACTTTTCCGACGTCTTTGGCTCTAAGTGTGAATTGCCCATACTTTCCCTTGGCGGTAATTTTTGTTGTCCGATTGGTGTTCAGAATCTGAACGATTTCTGCGTCGTCTTGTTCAGAACTCGGGCGAAATCGGTTCGCTCCCGGTGGGTTAGGTTGTTCAAACTCAAAGTCTTGTTCGCCGATTCTGACGACTGCGCGCAAACCTTTCGGATAGTCATTTCCGAGCCCGACTAGCGGCGTTATGTCATTTCGTTCTTGAGAACCGAACAAAAGAAACGATCCCTTGGAATTTTTCAAAAGCGCTTGGCAAGACAAACCATCCCTCGGTGTCTGCGCAGCAATCACTTGCCACTTTCCAATTGTTGCTGATTTTTCAGAAACAAGTGCAACGGCAGATCCTGAGACTAATGCGCAAGCCAGAAAAACGAAAAGTACTCTCATGCTCATGTATCGACCAGTTCTAAATAAAGAAAACAGTCGCTACAGTATGAGTCAGATGACTGCTCAACACAAAAAAAATATAAAGCCAAACTTAACCAAGGGACAACCTCATGACCCGCCTACTCGCCCTCATCTTCGCCGCCTTCGCTGCAACCGCCGCCCTTTCGCAAGAACTCATCGACAAGGGCTTTGTCGAAGGCTGGAACATCATGATGGATCCTGCGCTTGGCAATGGGTGTTTGATCCAGACGGTGTATCAGGACCTCTCGGTGGTGCGTATCGGCTATGACGCGCTGGACAATCGCGGGTATTTTGCCGTTTACAACAAGGCTTGGGGCGATATCGAGCACGGCGAAAGCTATCCGATCCGGTTCGAACTGGACAGCAAGAGCTATGGCGCCACTGCCATTGGGTTCAATCAGGGCCGCGTACCCGGCGCGACCGTGTTTTTCACCGACCGACGTTTCGTCGACGTTATTGCGCAGAACAGGACGATGACCGTCTACAACTCCACAGGTGACGTGGTGATGGCGATTGACCTCAAGGGCACCGCCAAGGCGTTGAATTACGCTCGCGAATGCCAGAACCGGACGCTTTAACGAATCGGATCGAACAGCGCGTCTGTGGCAGAACAATCACGGATCACGTCACGTCCACAGGGCGCAGGTTCAAGGTCAAGTGACAAGCACAGCCGTACCTCTTCGATGTAACCCTGTTTGCAGGTGACGGTGATCATGTCGCGCTCCAACGTGGGATTGGCGTTCAGAAACGCCTCTTCCACCACCGAAGCAGGCAATTTGACCGACGAGTCCAGCTGACGGAATACCTCAGGGCGTTCGACCTGCGCATAAGCCTGCCGCGACAACGCAAAATAATCCGCTGCGGACAGGCCCGAACAAGTACCATGTTTCTTCCACTGGTGCCATGAAAGACCCGGCGAGCCCTGAATATCCGCCATTTCGCGCGTCATCGCACGCGACGGAGGCGCCTCGGGCGTGCGGCAGAAGGCAGGCCAACCCTGATGATATTGCGGCCAAAGACCATGCAGAATCCAGCCGTGGTCGTGGCGCGCATCGCATTGGTCCGATCCGCGTGCATCGCCTTCGCGCGCGCACCAGTTGGGCGACCAGCTGAGCGACAGAACGTAGTAGTCGAATTCTCCCGCCTCTTCGCCTTCGGCAAGCGTAGCCGTCGCGCCAAAGACCCACAGAACCAACCCTAGAAATCGCCTCCGCATTCGCCTCTTTCCTTCTTGCCCTGCCGCGACTATATAGACCCCAAGTTCCCCGACAACGGAAACCTGCCCCAAGATCACGGGGCCGCCGAATTCCGGCGACGGGACAGATGTATTTATAGGAGACGGGCTGATGGCAAAACCGCTTATGGCCAAGGCAACAGCCGTATGGCTGGTGGACAATACAACGATCAGCTTCAAGCAGATCGCGGATTTTGTAGGAATGCACGAGCTTGAAGTGCAGGGCATCGCCGATGGCGATGTGGCCGCTGGCGTGAAAGGGTTCGACCCGATTGCCAACAACCAGCTGACCCAGGATGAGATCGACGCCGCGCAGAACAATCCGCTGCACAAGCTGAAGCTGAAGTTCAACCCGGCCGCCTCGGGTGAGGAAAAGCGCCGCGGTCCTCGCTATACTCCGCTGTCCAAGCGTCAGGATCGCCCGAACTCGATCCTGTGGCTGGTCAAGTTTCACCCCGAACTCAGCGACGGCCAGATCGCCAAACTGGTTGGCACCACCAAACCGACCATCCAGTCGATCCGTGAGCGTACGCACTGGAACATTGCCAACATGCAACCCATCGACCCGGTTGCATTGGGCCTGTGCAAACAGTCCGAGCTGGATGCGATCGTTCAAAAAGCCGCCGCCAAGAAGGCCGCCGAAGGTGGCGTCATGAGCGATGACGAGCGCCGCAAGCTGGTTTCGACCGAGCAGTCGTTGGAAATGGACGCCGCGCCGAAGATTCCGACAGCCATCGAAGGGCTAGAAACGTTCTCGCTGTCCGACGAACCTGCGGAAGAAAAAGAGGACGAGCCGATCCTCGACGCCGACAGCTTCTTCAATCTGCCCAAAGGCGGAGCCGAGGAAGAAGACGAAGACGATCAGCGCGCCTGATGCTCAGATAGCCCCGGCCCGTAAAGGCTGGGGTGTTTTCGTGGGGAACCCATGCTGACCATCCTGTCCAAGATCTTTGGCCCGCACCGCGCTGTATCAATCTATGCGTTTCTGAAAACCTGGGGTTTACTGGTGGTGGCGGTCATCGGTACGATCTTGATCGCAACGGCGCTTTTGGTGCTGAATGACGATGGTACGCATGAACATGAGGCGTACCTGACCGTTCCGGTTCTTTCAGCGACGCCTGTGAATGGGGATCTGAAATTCGGGGTCATTGCTTCCGTTCAGCTGCCAGATGGCTCGGCCATCTCGATCAACGAACCCAAAGAACATATTGCACGAACCGTTGGCACCACTGCATGCGTGGAAAAACGCGTGTTCGTCGAAAGCGGAGAACCACGGTACCGTTTTAAACAGCCGAGCCTCTGCGAGGCCAACCAATAAGCAAAACCGCCCGGAGGCATCTCCGGGCGGTTTTTCCTTTAGATCATCTGGAAAAGAATACCGGCAATGATCGCCCCGGTGACACCCAGCCCCAGATAGGTTGCAAAGACCCTGGGTTTGACCAACGACCAGACCGCTGCCATAGCCGGGATCGAGCTGACGGCACCCGCGATCATGAATGACATTGCTGCACCTGCGCTCATCCCCTGTTCGGTCAGACCGGCCAAGAGTGGCGGCGCAACGTATGAGTTCAGATAGGCGGGCATCCCGACCAGCGCGGCGATTACAATGGGCATGACCCCTTCGCCGCCCACCACGTTGGCAATCATGTCAGCCGGAACGTAGTTGACCAGCAACGCCTCGAGTACGTAGGCTAAGGCCAGCCATTTCAGCAGGAACAGACCGTTATGTACGAACTCAGCGCGGAACCGCTGACGACGCTCAGGTTCCTGCCAGAACCTCCAGACCGGTTTGTCATCCTGCTTGGGCCCACACCCGCAGCAGCCTGCCGGTTTATACTCGCGCAGAGGCGCGGAAAAAGCGCCCGAGCGCATCAGGCCGCGCACGACGAAGCCGCCGAACAAACCCAGCGCGACCGCCGCAACGGCTTTACCGATCGCAAAGGGCCATCCAAGAGCGCCTGCAGTGATCAGCAATGTCGGCGGGTCAATCAAGGGTGAGCTAAGCCAAAACGCCATCACGGCAGACAGCGGCGCGCCCAGCGCCAACAAACCAGCGATGAACGGAATGACCTCGCAGGAACAGAACGGGGCCAACCCGCCAAAGACGGCGGCTAGGAAAATCATCCGTGTCTCGCGCCCCTCAAACGCCCGGGCGACCATGACCTCGGCCCCTGTTGCCTTGAGATAGGACAGCAGCAGAACAGCAAACAGGATGTACTGGCCGGTATGGGCCAATGCCTTGCCGGCAAAGGTAACGACCTCAATCCAGTTGCCTGGGTCCAAAAGCGCGACGGCTATCAGGATCGCGACGATCAGCGCCCATGGGGTTTTGATCAGTTCAAGCGCCTTTACGGGCACTTTGGGGTTTTGCGTTAACTCAGCCATCATTCGCGGCCTTTCCCACTTCGTCCGCGCAGCATTCCGCAAGGATGAACTGCGCCAAACTCCTCAGCTCGTCATAGCAGGCCCGGTTGATCGTGCTGCGCCCGGCCTTCTCTTGTTCGACCACCCCACCAGCGGCCAGAAACCGGAGGTGATGCGCCAGTGTCGACGGCGCGATTCCCGTCCGTTCCTGTATTTCACCAACTGTCAGCCCAGCCTGCCCAGCCCGGACCAAAGTCCTCAGAACCTTCAACCGGGCCTCTGATCCCATGGCCGAAAACCCTGCTGCCGCGGTTTCCCACATTCGCTTACTCCATTAAACTAGATTTATAGTTATTTAATGCAATCGAATTCCTCAGTCAATCACCTGACGCAGGATTTATCAAAAGGGCATAAGTCCAGATTGCTCACCCCGTAAGTCCAGCCTATAAAGCCTCATGGTAATATCGGTCGATACATTCTTTCTTGAACTCAACGGGCAAGGCACGCTGCAAGCCCAAATCCAGCAGATGATTGCCGAGGGCATTCTGTCCGGGCGTTTTCACGTCGGTGAAAAACTACCTTCGTCACGCAAACTGGCCGCCCATCTTGGGGTAAGTCGCATCACCGTGACGCTCGCATATACGGAATTGCTTGCCAATGACTACCTGACGGCAAAGGGGCGGTCGGGGTATTTTGTCTCGCAGAACGCACCGGTGCCGCCCAAATACACGCCTGTCCAGCGCGGGACGGAAACCGTTGACTGGAACGCTGCCCTTGCCCGTCGATTTTCGAGCGGGGATGTGCTTGCGAAACCGGCCGATTGGCGCAGCTATCGCTATCCCTTCATCTACGGTCAGGCCGATCAGTCCCTGTTCGACCACGCCAACTGGCGCCTTTGCGCCGTGCGTGCGCTTGGACACAAAGAGTTCGACACCCTGACCGCCGACTATGTCGATCAGGATGATCCCCTGCTGGTCGAGTTCATCGCACGCCACACCTTGCCCCGCCGCGGTATCGCCGCCCGCCCCGAAGAGATTCTGATCACCATGGGGGCGCAGAACGCGCTGTGGCTGGCGTCTCGGATCTTACTGACCCGCAATCGGACTGCCGTGATCGAAGATCCCTGCTACTATGCCCTCCGCAGTCTGCTAGACCCTTGGGATTGCAACGTGACCGCCCTGCCCGTTGACCGTGATGGTTTGCCGCCTGATGCCTTACCGGACAGCACCGATGTCATTTTTACGACCCCCAGCCATCAATGCCCAACAACCGCGACAATGCCCGTTGACCGCCGGACCAAGCTGCTGGAGCGCGCACGGGATCTGGATGCAATTGTGGTCGAGGACGATTATGAGTTCGAGATGGCCTTTCTGGGCGCCCCTTCTCCGGCGCTGAAGTCGATGGACCGGGATGGCCGCGTGATCTATGTTGGCAGCTTTTCGAAATCAATCTTTCCTGGGTTGCGCTTGGGTTACATGGTCGGGTCCGAACCGTTCATCCGCGAAGCGCGTGCGCTGCGTTCCCTGGTGCTGCGTCACCCGCCGGGCCATATTCAGCGCACAACAGCCTATTTCCTGTCTTTGGGCCATTACGACGCGCAAATCAGGCGCATGTCCAAGGCACTGGCACAGCGGCGCGAAGCATTGGACAAAGCCATAGGGCAACACGGTCTGACCGTCGCCGGACGGGGGATCATGGGCGGCTCGTCCCTGTGGATGTCAGCTCCTGACCACGTCGACACAACGCAATTGGCCCACACCCTGCGGGGCCAGAGTGTCCATATAGAACCCGGGGCGTCTTTCTTTGCTGGGTTGGACAAACCAAAGAATTTCTACCGCCTTGGCTATTCCTCGATCCGGCAGGATCGGATCGATCCGGGCGTCAGGCTGATCGCTGATGCCATACGCGCAAGCTAACACCAGACTGGACCTAATCCGCCCCTCGTTCTGGCCCTAACGCAGCCCCTTCCCTTACGCCAAAACCATAAGCAAAGGCAGCGCAAACCGCCCCGCCGTTCCACTTATTCTCGGAGATCGCTCAGATGAAGATGACCACAGAAGAAGCCTTTGTGAAGGTTTTGCAGATGCACGGTATCGAGCACGCCTTTGGCATCATCGGCTCGGCCATGATGCCGATATCGGACCTATTCCCGACGGCTGGGATCATGTTCTGGGACTGCGCGCATGAAGGCAGCGCCGGAATGATGGCCGACGGCTACACCCGCGCCACCGGCAAGATGTCGATGATGATCGCGCAGAACGGTCCCGGCATCACCAACTTCGTGACTGCCGTGAAAACCGCGTACTGGAACCACACTCCGCTACTGCTGGTCACACCGCAAGCGGCGAACAAGACTATCGGACAAGGTGGCTTTCAGGAAGTCGAGCAGATGAAGCTGTTCGAAGACATGGTCGCATATCAGGAGGAGGTCCGCGATCCGACCCGCGTCTGCGAAGTTCTGAATCGCGTGATAATACAGGCCAAACGTGCAAGTGCCCCGGCCCAGTTGAATATCCCGCGCGATATGTGGACTCAGGTCATCGATGTCGAACTGCCTGCCATTGTCGAGTTCGAACGCCCCTCGGGCGGTGAAACCGCTGTCGCAAAGGCCGCCGAACTGCTGTCGAACGCCAAGAACCCTGTCATCCTGAACGGAGCGGGCGTGGTTTTGTCTGACGGCGGGATCGAGGCATCAAAGGCGTTGGCCGAGCGTCTGGACGCACCGGTTTGCGTTGGCTACCAGCACAACGACGCCTTCCCCGGTTCGCACCCTCTGTTTGCTGGACCGCTGGGCTATAACGGCTCTAAGGCCGGGATGGAGCTGATCAGCGAGGCCGACGTAGTCCTGTGTCTGGGCACCCGTTTAAACCCGTTTTCGACCCTGCCGGGATATGGCATGGAATACTGGCCAGCCGATGCCAAGATCATTCAAGTTGACATCAACCCGGATCGTATCGGTCTGACCAAGAAGGTCACGGTCGGTATTATCGGGGACGCCGCCAAAGTGGCCAAGGGCATACTGGCACAGCTCAGCGGCACCGCCGGTGATGAAGGCCGCGCGGACCGCAAGGCAAAGATCGCACAGAAGAAATCTGCCTGGGCTCAGCAGCTTTCCAGCATGGATCACGAAGACGACGACCCTGGCACCACCTGGAATGAACGCGCCCGCGCGGCCAAGCCCGACTGGATGAGCCCCCGCATGGCATGGCGCGCCATTCAGGCGGCCCTGCCGAAAGAGGCGATCATATCCTCTGATATCGGCAACAACTGCGCCATCGGCAACGCTTATCCATCTTTTGAAGCAGGCCGCAAGTACCTTGCGCCCGGCCTGTTCGGCCCCTGCGGCTATGGCTTGCCCGCCATCGTCGGCGCCAAGATCGGCTGCCCGGATGTGCCGGTTGTGGGCTTTGCCGGTGACGGCGCGTTTGGCATCGCAGTAAACGAGCTGACCGCCATCGGCCGCGAGGAATGGCCGGCCGTGACGCAAGTCGTTTTCCGCAACTACCAATGGGGCGCGGAAAAGCGCAACTCGACACTGTGGTTCGACGACAACTTCGTGGGAACCGAGCTGGACACCAAGGTATCCTACGCCGGCATCGCGCAGGCCTGTGGCCTCAAGGGTGTCGTCGCCCGCACCATGGACGAAATGACCGCAGCGCTGAAACAGGCGATCGAAGATCAGAAGAATGGCACGACCACCCTAATTGAAGTCATGATCAATCAGGAATTGGGTGAGCCGTTCCGCCGCGACGCGATGAAGAAGCCAGTTGCAGTCGCCGGAGTCGACGCGGCAGATATGTCACCGCAACATTGAACGGTCAGGCAAGCCTCTGCTTGCCTGCCTCCACAACAGGAGCCTTTGATTGACCGAAACCGTACCTATGCACAATCTGACGTGCCGGGATCTATGATCCTTGTCGTCAATGCAGGATCGTCCTCGATCAAGGTCGAGCTTTTCAAGCTTGACCTTACCTCGGCCCTGTCCGCTGCGGTTACAGAAATCGGCGGTGCCGCGCGGCTGAAACTTGGCGACGTCACCGCAAGTGTCGAGACACCTGATCACGCGGTGGCTCTGACTAAGGTGTTAGAGGCGCTGGAGGAGCAAGGTATCAGCCTGTCGGACCTCAGCGCAGCCGGTCACCGCGTGGTCCATGGCGGCACCGAACTGACGCAGCCAACACGGGTGACGCAAACCGTGCTGGATCAGATCGCCGCCTGCATTCCATTGGCCCCGCTGCATAACCCCCACAACCTGACGGCCATCCAAAGCCTGGCGAACAAAATGCCTGACCTACGGCAGTTCGCGTGTTTTGACACGGCCTTTCACGCCAGCAACCCGGCCGTCGCGACGACATACGCCCTGCCCGAACAAGCCCGGTCGCTCGGCTTGCGACGCAGTGGGTTTCATGGGCTCAGCTATGCGGCGCTTGTAGAACATTTTGGTGATGCGTTGCCGTCGCGTTTACTGGCGTTCCACTTGGGAAACGGGGCCAGCCTGTGCGCCATTCTCGACGGGAAAAGCATGGCCACCAGTATGGGCTATTCCCCGCTGGACGGGTTGACAATGGGTACCCGCAGCGGTGCCATCGATGGCATGGCGGTTCTGCGGCTGGTTCAGGAATATGGGCAAAAGCAGACCGACAAGATACTCAATACGCAAAGTGGGTTGAGGGGTCTGGCCGGTACAAATGACATGGCCGAACTTTTGCGCCGCGACGACGACGCGGCACGCTTTGCGGTTGATCACTTCTGTTACTGGGCCGCGCGCCACGCCGGAAGCGCAATTGTCGCGATGGACGGGCTGGATGCAGTCGCCTTTACCGGGGGCATCGGTGAAAATGCAGGCGTCGTCCGACACAACATCATGCAACACCTGTCTTTTTTGGGACACGTTCCCATCCACATTGTTCCCGCCGAAGAAGAAAAGCAGATTGCACGCGATACGTTACGCCTGTTGAATGCAGAGGCACCGCAACGGGACACACACCGGAGAGCAAGCACGTGAGTCAGCAACCAGACCTCGATCTTTCGCCAAAAGTCTCTGACGAAGTTCGGCAGACCACCTGCTATATGTGCGCCTGCCGCTGCGGGATAAACGTGCATATGAAGGACGGTAAGGTTGCCTATATCGAGGGCAACCGCGACCACCCGGTGAACAAGGGCGTTCTGTGCGCTAAGGGCAGCGCGGGGATCATGCAGGTCAACGCACCGTCGCGCCTGCGCAAGCCGCTGCGCCGGGTCGGCCCGCGCGGATCAGGTGAGTTTCGCGAGATCGAGTGGGACGAGGCAATCAGCACTGCCGTGGGTTGGCTGAACGAGTTGCACGAAACCGCCCCGCACAAGCTGGCCTTCTTCACCGGCCGCGACCAGAGCCAGAGCTTCACCAGCTTCTGGGCACAGAATTTCGGTACGCCCAACTATGCAGCCCATGGCGGGTTCTGCTCCGTCAACATGGCAGCGGGCGGCATCTACACGATGGGCGGCGCGTTTTGGGAATTCGGCCAGCCCGATTGGGATCACACCAAACTGTTTTTGCTGTTCGGCGTGGCCGAGGACCACGACAGCAACCCAATCAAGATGGGTATTGGCAAGATCAAGGCGCGCGACGCGCGGGTGATCGGGGTAAATCCGATCCGGTCGGGCTATAACGCCGTTGCTGATGACTGGGTCGGGATCACGCCGGGCACCGATGGGTTGTTCATTCTGTCGCTGATCCACGTGCTGATGAAGGCAGGTAAGATCGACCTTGACTACCTCAGCCGTTACACCAACGCGCCGGTTCTGGTGAACGGGGCCGAAGGCGCGGAAAAGGGTCTGTTTCTGCGGGATGAGGATGGCAGGCCGCTGGTGATCGACCGTACAACTGGCGAACCCACCGCCTTTGACAAGCCAGGCGTGCGCCCGGACCTGTCGGCGACTTACGAAAGGGACGGTGTCACCCATCGCCCGGTCTTCCACCTTATGGCCGAGAAGTACCTAACCGACGACCACGCACCCGAGGCTGTGGCCGAACGCTGCGGCATTTCCGCCAAGCGCATTCGCGCCATCGCAGCCGAGATCGCCCGCGTCGCGTTTGACGAGGCCATCAAGCTGGACCAAGAATGGACCGACTTCCGGGGTGAGACACACTCGAAGATGATCGGCCGCCCGGTCAGTTTTCACGCCATGCGTGGCATCTCGGCCCATGCCAACGGCTTCCAGACGTGCCGCGCCCTGCACGTGCTGCAAATCCTGCTGGGGACGGTCGAGGTGCCAGGCGGATTCCGCTTTAAACCGCCCTATCCGAAACCGGTCGAGGCGCACCCCACCCCGCATGGCGACCGCCGACCGGGACGCCCATTAGAGGGTCCGCATCTCGGCTTTCCACGCGGCCCCGAGGATTTGCTGCTCAACGACGACGGCACCGCCCAGCGCATCGACAAGGCGTTTACCTGGGAAAACCCGATGTCGGCCCACGGCCTAATGCACATGGTTATCTCGAACGCCGCGGCAGGAGATCCGTACAAGATCGACACGCTGTTCATGTACATGGCGAACATGTCGTGGAACTCCTCAATGAACACCAAGGGCGTGATGGAGATGCTGACCGCCCGCAATGAGGATGGAAAATATGTTATCCCACGCATCATCTATTCTGATGCATATTCGTCGGAAATGGTCGCCTATGCGGATCTGATCCTGCCTGACACGACCTATCTGGAACGTCACGACTGTATCTCGTTGCTGGATCGTCCGATCTGCGAGGCCGACGCCGCAGCCGATGCGATCCGCTGGCCTGTCGTGGAACCCGACCGAGACGTGCGTGGTTTTCAGTCAGTGTTGATCGAACTGGCCAACCGCATGAGCCTGCCCGGTTTCACCAACGCGGACGGTACACCCAAGTGGAAAGATTACGCCGATTACATCGTCAACCACGAGCGCAAACCGGGTATCGGACCATTGGCCGGGTTCCGCGGCAACGGTGACAAGGTCGGGCGTGGTGAGGTCAACCCAGACCAGCTAAACCGCTACATCGAAAACGGCGGCTTCTTCGTCTCGCATATCCCGAAAGGTGCGGATTACTACAAACCCTGGAACACGGCCTATCAGGACTGGGCAGCGAGTATAGGCCTGTATGACAGCCCCCAGCCTTACCTGTTTCAGCTCTACTCGGAACCTATGCGCAAGTTTCAACTGGCCGCCGAGGGGTATGGCGACTGCCAACCGCCGGATCATCTGCGCCAACGGGTTCAACACGCAATGGACCCGCTGCCCATCTGGTATGAAACCAATCAGCAGGGCAACGAAGGCTTTACGGTTAACGCCCTGACCCAGCGACCAATGGCTATGTATCACAGTTGGGGTACTCAGAACGCTTGGCTGCGCCAATTGCATGGCCGCAACCCGCTATACGTACCAACCAAGCTGATGCGCGAACACGGGCTGAAAGATGGCGACTGGGCCAAGGTCACGTCCCCGCACGGAGAGATCACAGTACCCGTCATGGAAATGGCCGCATTGAACGAGAACACGGTTTGGACATGGAACGCCATTGGCAAACGCAAAGGCGCATGGGCGTTGCAGGAAGATGCGCCAGAGGCCACCAAGGGCTTTTTGCTGAACCACCTGATTCACGAATTGCTGCCACCAAAAGGGGATGGGATGCGATGGGCCAACTCTGACCCGGTGACCGGTCAGGCCGCGTGGTTCGACCTCAAGGTTAGAATCGAAAAGGCCGACCCGCCAACCGATGCAGAAAGCCAGCCCGAATTTGCCCCTATAAAATCCCCAGTAGGCACCGGTCCGAAAGATCTTGCATGGAAGGTTGGCAAATGACCCGGATCCGCCCTTCATCTGGCCAAAAATATCCCGGGGGTGAATTGAGCCGCAGGCTCAAGAGGGGGCTGGCCCCCTCCCCCGCCTACCACTGCCCCGCCTACCACAGCCGAGGTTCCCTGATATGACCCAGCTTCCCGAATCCACCAACCGTAAAATGGGACTGGTCATCGACCTTGACACCTGCGTCGGCTGCCATGCCTGCGTCATCTCATGCAAAGGCTGGAATACCGAGAATTACGGCGCGCCGCTGTCCGATCAGGATGCATATGGGGCAAACCCATCGGGTACTTTCCTGAACCGTGTGCACTCATACGAGGTGCAGCCAAAAGACGGACCTGCCCAGCTTATCCATTTCCCCAAATCCTGCCTGCATTGCGAGGACGCGCCCTGCGTGACTGTCTGCCCCACTGGGGCCAGCTACAAGCGCGTGGAAGACGGCATTGTCCTCGTGAATGAAAGCGACTGCATCGGCTGTGGCCTTTGCGCGTGGTCCTGCCCGTATGGAGCGCGCGAAATGGACATAGCCGAAGGGGTGATGAAGAAATGCACGCTGTGTGTTGACCGCATCTACAACGAAAACCTGCCGGAAGTAGACCGCGTGCCTTCCTGTGTGCGCACCTGCCCGGCCGGTGCCCGCCATTTCGGCGACCTCGGCGATCCCGACAGCGACGTCAGCAAACTGGTTGCCGAACGCGAAGGCATGGACCTGATGCCGGAAATGGGCACCAAACCCGTCAACAAATACCTGCCGCCGCGACCAAAGGATCAGATCGAGGACCAGATCGACATTCTTGCCCCGCTGCTGGCCCCTGTCGCCGACGAGCCCAAGGGCTTTCTGGGCTGGCTGGACAAGACATTGGAGAAGCTCTGATGCACCCGGCCCCTTCCGTCATTCTCTTCACCACCTTGTCTGGTCTTGGCTTTGGACTGCTGTTTTTCCTGGGCCTCGGCATGCCGGACGTCGCGGGCTGGGTGGCTTTCGGTTTCTACCTGATCGCCTATGGGCTCTCCGTCGGCGGCCTTTTGGCTTCGACATTTCATCTGGGTCATCCCGAACGCGCATGGAAAGCGTTCACGCAGTGGCGCTCAAGCTGGCTCAGCCGCGAAGGCTGGTGTGCCGTCATTGCGCTGCTGCTCATGGGGCTTTACGCGATCGGCGCCGTATTCTTCGGGCAGCGCTGGAGCGGTCTTGGCGTCCTTGGCGCGGCGTTTTCACTGGCGACGGTTTTTACCACCTCGATGATCTATACCCAGCTAAAGACCATTCCGCGGTGGAACATGAACCTGACGCCGGCCATGTTCCTAAGCTTCAGCCTTGCCGGAGGAGCCCTCTTGGCGGGGCAAATCACGCTGGCCATACCGCTTTTGTCGATCGCTGCCGCGGTACAGGTGCTATATTGGCGGAAGGGAGACATCGCGCTAAAGCAGTCCGGCACCGATCTGGGCACTGCCACCGGGCTTGGTGCGCGCGGCACCGTCCGCGCATTCGAGCCACCACATACGGGCACGAACTACTTACTGCGCGAATTCGTTTATGTGGTTGGTCGCAAACATGCCGAAAAACTGCGATTGATAGCGTTCAGCCTGGCTTTCGGTCTACCGCTGCTTTTGATCGTGCCTCCGGTTGAAAGCACCGCAGTAAAACACGTTTTGGCCCTGTTGGCTGTCCTTTCACATCTTGCCGGGGTCGCCACGTCTCGGTGGTTGTTCTTTGCGCAGGCCGAGCATGTGGTCGGGTTGTACTACGGCAAACGCTGACCGGGAAAAGACCTTGTGGGATTTTTTTCTCTGAGCCTGTCACAAATCCGGTGCCACGCATGTCCTGTTTTTGTTAACTTTAAAAGCAGGAGTATACGATGTCCCCTCGGATCAATCACTTTGCCGTTGCCCCCAACTTGCTTCAACCCATGCTCGATATGGAAGAACGCCTGAGCGCATCCGGGCTGGAACACAGTTTGAAAGAACTGATCAAGCTTAGGGTGTCGCAGATCAACGGCTGCGCCTATTGTATTCACATGCACACGCATGACGCCCGCGCCAACGGTGAAACCGAAGATCGCCTGCACCTGTTGAACGCATGGCACGAGTCGTCGCTGTATTCAGACCGTGAACGTGCCGCGCTTGCGTGGGCCGAAGCCCTGACACGAGTTGAAACCAACCGTGCCCCTGATGACGTCTATAGCGCCATGGCTGCCCAATTTTCGGAACATGACCAAGTGGCGCTGACTTTGGTGATCACCCAGATCAACGCGTGGAATCGCTTGGCCATCGGCTTCGCGGTTCCGCATCCCAAAGCCAAAGAAGTGGCCGCGTGACCCGATCACATACACAGCCCAGGGATCGGGCATTTGTCGATTTGCAACCACGCCTTTTTTCGGTTGCATACCGCATGCTCGGATCGGTCAGCGATGCCGAGGATATCGTTCAAGACGCCTATCTGCGCTGGCAACGTGTCGATGCAGAAAAGGTACGGGACGAAACCGGCTACCTGATCCGAGTCGTCACCAGACTATGCCTTGATCATCTACGCGCGGCACGAGCCATCCGTGACGCATACCCGGGTGAGTGGTTGCCGGAACCACTCGTCACCGACGACGCAACAGAAAGGCTTGACCGCGATGTCTCGGTCGCGTTGATGATGGCGCTAGAGCGATTGTCACCCCTGGAACGCGCCGCCTTCCTTCTGCATGACGTTTTTGAGTGCTCGTACGATGAGTTGTCCAAAACGCTTGAGCGTAGTCACAGCAGTTGCCGCCAACTTGTAAGCCGCGCCAGGAAACACATCGAACACACGAAGCCCCGCGCCCGTGTGGACCATGAGCACGGTCAAGAACTGGCCAATGCGTTTTTCAGCGCAGCTAAAAGCGGGGACACCAAGCACCTGACCGATTTGCTGTCACGCGATGTCCAACTCCATTCGGATGGCGGCGGTAAAATTATCGCGACCCTGAACCCGATTGTCGGGCGGGATAAAGTCATTCGGTTCTTTGCCGGATTGTCGCGTAAACCTTCGGCAACCCAGCCAGCTCACTGGGTTGCGTGTCAGCTAAACGGTTTACCCGCGATCATCAATCGCGAGCCGGGCGGTACTTTGCAAGCAACATCGGTGAAGATCGACAAAGGCAAAATCACCGCCATCTACATGGTGCGCAATCCCGACAAGACCCGGCACCTGCAAAGTGTTATGAGCGATTAGAGCCTGCAGAGATCAAAACAGGCCCCGATTCCCCTATTTCAAAAGCCCCGCATGCGCCATCGCCGCGTCAATCGCTGCTTTGGTGCTGGTTTCCAACGTTGTCAGGGGCGAACGCACTTCCTCGCTGCACAGGCCCAGCTTGCTCAGCGCGTATTTCGCTCCGGCAAGTCCCGGTTCGATGAAAAGCGCCTCGTGAAGGGGCATCAGACGATCCTGATACGCCAGCGCCTTGGCATAGTCGCCGTCCAATGTGGCCTGCTGGAATTCGGCGCACAGCTTCGGCGCGACGTTTGCGGTGACCGAGATACAACCGACGCCGCCGTGCGCATTGAAACCCAACGCAGTGGCGTCCTCACCCGACAATTGGCAAAAGTCCGGCCCGCAGGTGGCGCGTTGCTGGCTGACACGGGCCAGATCACCTGTGGCGTCCTTGACGCCGATGATACGCGGCAGCTTGGCAAGCTCACCCATGGTTTCAGGCGTCATGTCGATCACTGAACGCCCGGGTATGTTGTAGATGATGATCGGAATATCCGCGCAATCATGCAGAGCGCGGTAATGCATGATCAAACCCTTCTGGGTGGGCTTGTTATAATAAGGCGTCACAACCAGCGCCGCATCAGCGCCAACCTTCTGCGCGAATCGCACGAACCGGATCGCTTCAACCGTGTTGTTCGAACCCGCCCCGGCGATCACGGGAACACGACCGGCTGCAGCTTTGACCACCTCTTCAACAACGATTTCATGCTCATCATGGCCCAGCGTCGGGCTTTCGCCGGTGGTGCCCACAGGCACCAGCCCGGTCGAGCCTTCCTGAATCTGCCATTCCACCAAGTGTTTGAGCGTTTTCAGGTCCAACTCGCCGTTGCTGAACGGGGTGACGAGGGCCGGCATTGAGCCTTTGAACATGACACGCTCCTTAGGGTGCAGTTAGTGTGTTTTTTGCGCCCTGAGTTATCACAATCCAGCCGATGTGAGTTGATCCCGGCAGCGCAAGGTTTATCCTGATTGGCTGTATCCTTGGTTGGTTAGGAAATGCAAGGCATGACACGCGTTCTGGCGCTTTTGATAGCGGTGATTCTTGGGTCAGTTGGGCAAGCACAAGCCGATGCGGTGGGCGATTTGCGCGCCGGAATGGCGGAAATGCGCAAAGGCGATTGGAATGCGGCCTTGCGGGTCTCGGGCCAACGGGGGTCGGTCAGCCGTGATATCATCGTCTGGCACTGGCTGCGCGAGGGGTATGGCAGCTCGGGCGATGTGCTTGTGTTTCTGGATCGCCGGCCGGATTGGCCGGGTCTGGCCTGGTTGCGGCGCAAAAGTGAGCCGGCTTTTACCGGCGCTGATCCCGACCGGGTGCTGAAATTCTACGCAGGTAAACCACCGCAAACCGCCGAAGGGGCGTTGAACTACGCCGTAGCACTTCTGGCGAAAGGGCGTCAGGGCGAGGCGCAGGCTGATCTTGTGACCGCGTGGCGGACCATGCCGATGGGCAAGGGTTTGCAACAAGACTACTTGGAGAACTTCGGCGAGCTTCTGAAACCCCACCACGCGGCCCGGTTGGACAGGATGCTGTGGGACAACCACCTTGTCAGCGCTGCGCAGATGCTACCGCTGGTCAGCACCGATCAGCGCAAGCTGGCCGAGGCACGGATCGCCTTGCAGAAACGTCAACCCGGCGTTGATGGCAAAGTCGCCGCAGTTCCAAAATCCGTGGCGGAGGCACCTGGGCTGGCCTTTGACCGCTTTGTTTGGCGCGACAAGAAAGAGCTGGACGACAGTGCAATTGAACTGATGCTGACGCGCTCGACCGGGCCGGATGCCTTGGGTGAGCCCGACAAATGGGCCGAGGGGCGTCGCCGACTGGCGCGGCTTGAGATGCGCAACGGAGACGCCAATCGGGCCTACCGGATCGCGGCCAACCATCACATGACTCCGGAAATGGGTTATGCCTATGCAGATCTGGAATGGCTGGCCGGATTTCTCGCATTGCGCAAGCTGAATGACCCTGCCACAGCGGTACGGCACTTCCAGAATTTCTCGGCGGCTGTGCAATCACCGATTTCGAAAGGGCGCGGAGGGTACTGGTTGGGGCGGGCCTATGCGGCGCTGGGTGATGCTGACAAAGCCTACGCAGCGTATGCGATGGGTGCCGACCACCAAACCTCGTTCTATGGCCTTTTGGCAGCCGAGCGGATCGGACGGCCTTTTGACAGCGATCTGGCAAACCCCCGCCGCGCACCGCATTGGAAACAGGCTGACTTTGCTGATTCCAGTGTCTTGGAGGCTGGCCTGCTATTGCTGCGCGCGGATGAAGACAATCTGGCCGAACGTTTCCTGACCCATCTGGTTGAAGAATTGGATCAGGTTGAAGCAACGCAGCTGGGTGATCTGGTGATCGAGTTGAACGAGCCTCATCTGGCGGTGATGATCGCAAAACGCGCGGCTCAAAGCGGTATTGTTCTACCTGCGGCCTATTATCCGGTTCACCCGGTGGCCGATATGGGGCTGCCCATGGCGAAAGAGATGACGCTGGCCATCGCCCGCCGCGAAAGCGAGTTTGATCCGGTGGTGATCAGCGGCGCGGGCGCGCGCGGCTTGATGCAGGTGATGCCCGCCACGGCGCAACTGGTCGCGAAAGAGCTTGGCATCCTCAGCGGGCACAAGACGATCAAGCTGACCTCTGACTGGCAGTACAATGCCAAGCTGGGGGCGAATTATCTGTCTGGGCTGGCCGCGGATTTCAACGGCAACGTAGTGATGATGGCCGCTGGCTATAATGCCGGGCCCCGCCGCCCGCTCTCGTGGATGGAGCGGTATGGCGATCCCCGCACCGGTCAGATCGACGTGGTCGATTGGATTGAAACCATCCCGTTCAGCGAGACCCGAAACTACGTGATGCGGGTGGCGGAAAGCCTGCCGATTTACCGCGCGCGGCTGGGTCAGCCCGCGCTACCGATTCCGTTTTCGCAAGAGCTGATCGGGTCAACCCTGGCGTCTTTCGCGCCATAGGGTGAACAGACCAGCGCTTACGACCAGTGCTGCGCCCAGAACGACCTCTGGCCGCAGCGCCTCACCAAAGACCGAGATGCCAAGGATGGCGGTCCATACAAGGTGGAAATAGGCAAAAGGCTGCACCGTGCTGGCCTCAGACATTTCATAACATTTGATCAGCAGCCAATGGCCGCTTACACCGCTGACGCACAGCAGGGCCATCCACGCCCAATCCGATTGGGCCATCGGCTCCCAGAACCACATGCCAACCAGGGTCATCGTCACGGCCCCGGAGATGCCGGTCCAGAAGAAACTGGTGGCCGAGCTGTCCTTGCGGGCGACATAGCGGGTCAGCAAGCCGTAGACCGCAAACATCAGTGCCGACATCAAAGGCAGTACAGCCCAAGGATTGAAGACGCCCTTTCCGGGTTGCAGGATGATCAGCACACCGATGCATCCCACACTGATTGCAGTCCAGCGGCGCCAGCCGACAGTTTCACCCAGAACCGGGCCACTGAGCGCTGCGACCAAGAGGGGATAGCAGATGAAGACCGCCATACTGTCGATCAGGCCAAGAACCGTAAAGGCAAAAACGGCAACACAAATCTCGGCCGCCAGCAAGATGCCACGAAACACCTGCAACCCAAGCTGACTGGTCTGCGACGCGGCCTTTAAGCCTCCGGGTGCGCGTCCGGCCAAGGCGATGACAAAGGCCGCGAAGAACCAGTACCGGATCATGACAACCATGTAGGTGTTATAGGTGCCTGCCAAGTGGCGCGAGATGCCGTCCTGAAGGGCAAACACGATTGTCGCGGCAATCATCAATGCGATGCCTGCACGGGCGTTGTTCTTCTGTGTCATGGCCGGACCGCACGGGTCATGTGGCGCTTGCGGCCAAATCCGGCAGTGCGGGATACGGCAAAGCCCGCCTCTTGCAACCCACGCCGCACAAATCCCGCTGCAGTATAGGTCGCCGCGGTCCCTCCTTTGGCAGTGTGGCTGGCGACCTGTTGCATCAGGTCAGCGCCCCACAATTCCGGGTTCTTGGCAGGCGAGAATCCATCCAGAAACCAGGCATCCGCCTGACCCGTCCATGCGGATAACGTCTGGCGCGCGTCACCCTCGATAACTTCAAGGTGCAGAGTATCCAGCTTGCATGTGCCGCCGCGCCACCGGGCCAGAAAACGGGCGGCCCATGGTTCCAATTCAGGAAAGGCCGCCAGCGCACGCGCCATATCCTGCGCGGTCATTGGAAACGCTTCGAAACTGGTGAAAAACAAGGGCGTTGTCTGACCGGATTTTTCCCATTCGGACCAAGCGGTCAGCATGTTCAGACCCGTGCCAAAGCCCAGTTCGGCAATGCGGAACCCCGGTGCAAACCGCGCAGGCAGATCGTTACCTGCCAAAAACACGTGCCGGGTTTCCTCTAACCCGTTCTGCAAGGAATAATAGGGGTCATCGAAACGATCCGAGACCGGGATGTGATCCTCGGTCCATGTGAGTTCGGCGTGCTGGTCTGCCATCGGGGAATCCTGTAGTCACCGGCGCGACACTGAACAAGGACAAGGGGAATGGCAATGGCCGATGTGACGGTGCGTGGCGCGGGTATTTTTGGCCTGTCCATCGCGTGGATATGCGCGCGGCGCGGCGCCAAGGTACAGGTCGTCGATCCGTTTGGCCCCGGTGCCGGTTCCAGCGGTGGCCTGGTCGGTGCGCTGGCCCCGCATGTGCCCGAAAACTGGAATGCTAAAAAGGCGTTTCAGTTCGGCAGCCTGTTGATGGCCGAACCCTTCTGGAAACACGTTGAAGCAACCGGAGGAGTCTCTTCCGGATATGCGCGGTTGGGACGGTTGCAGCCGATCGCAGATGACCGCACGTTAGAACTTGCCCGCGCGCGGGCGAAGACTGCCGCGCAGCTTTGGCAGGGTCGCGCAGAATGGCGCGTGGTTGAAAGCCGCACACTTGGCTCATGGTGCCCACCCAGCCCAACCGGTTTCGTGATTCACGATACGCTAAGCGCCCGGATGCACCCCCGCCGCGCCTGTGCCGCGCTGGTGTCTGCGCTGGCGGTGATGGGGGTCAACGTGGTCACGGACGCGCCGGACCAAGGGCAGGTGGTCCACGCAACGGGTCTTGCCGGATTACAAGAGCTTTCCGCCGCATTCGGGAAAACGGTCGGCAATGGCGTCAAGGGTCAGGCGGCATTGCTGCGGTTCGACGCGGGCGACGTGCCGCAACTGTTCGCTGATGCCATTCACTTCGTCCCTCATGCGGACGGCACACTGGCGATCGGCTCCACGTCAGAGCGTGACTATGATGACCCCACCAGCACAGATACCGCCTTGGACGATGTGCTCGAGCGGGCAACTCGCGCCGTGCCGGTGCTGCATGGTGCTGAGGTTCTTGAAAGGTGGGCCGGAGTGCGGCCCCGCAGCAAAAGCCGCGCGCCGATGCTTGGCGCTCACCCGCTCTACCAAGGTCGGTTCATCGCGAACGGAGGTTTCAAGATTGGCTTTGGCATGGCTCCGAAGATCGCCGAGGTGATGGCCGATCTGGTTCTTGAGGGAACCGATAATATACCCATGGACTTCCGGCCTGAGGCTTCACTCTGATCGCGGAACAGCCTTGGCCGTCATACATTGCCGCCCATCAGGGCCGCGCACCCACAGCGCATGGCCTTCCCGGCAAAGGGTCGCCGTTTCGAAATGCATCAAGGGCGCTGTGGCGCGAAAAGAAAACTGCGCCAACGGCCCCAGCATGTCTTCGGCAAACTGCATCAGCAATTGCGCAAGCAACGGGCCATGCACCACCAGCCCGGCATAGCCTTCAACATCGCGGGCATAGTCCAGATCATAGTGGATACGGTGACCATTGAAGGTCAGCGCCGAATAGCGAAACAGCAAGGTCGAATCGAACGTGACATCGCGCTGGTCGGTCTCATCGGTGCGGGCGGCGGGGGGCGTTGGCTTGATCTCATCAGCAGCGGGGTCCTGACGGTAAACCAAGTCCTGCCATTCGGTCAGGCACAAGGCGTCGTCTTGCCAGATTTCGTGGCGCAGAGTGACAAACCCCAGCGGCCCGGTGCGCCCTATCTTTGAGGTTGCATTTTCGCAGGTGGTTCGCCGCTCGGCTCCTCGGCCCGCGATCAAAGGCGCATCGAATTGCAACCGTCCGCCCGCCCACATCCGGCGGGACAGCCCCATATCGGGGATCACCCCTTCGCCAACTCTCGGGTGCCCGTCCCGACCAAGCTGAGAGGGTGGGCGCGGCGACCAGAAATAAAGCTGGTGAAAAAACGACGGCAGTGGAGAGCCACGTTCAACACCCCCCTCTTGCCCCAGCGCCACCAGCAGAGCAGCGGCGCGGGCCGGGTCCATTACATCGGTTTGAATTTCCACTGTCATGACGGCAGATTAGGCAGCCGTTCACGCGGGAACAAGCGCTAGAAACCCGCCTCGGCCCTTAGCTTTTCCATCAGGGTCCGCAGCGTGCTTTCATAGCGGTCGCTGGTGAGTTTACCGTGTTCATCAAACTCGTTGGAACTGTCGGCCAGGTGCATCTCAGGCCCTTGCAGGATACGCGGCTGGAACGGTACCATGAAGCTGCGCAACACCATCTGCGCGCGCTCGCCACCAGCGCGGCCAGCGGCGGCGGACATCACGGCCACCGGTTTGTCAGCCCAAGGTCGCCCGCCCGTTCGGCTGACCCAATCCAGCGCATTTTTCAGAACGCCAGACGGCCCCTTGTTATATTCCGGGGTAGAGATGATGACCGCATGGGCCTGCACGATTTGGTCGGACAAAGTCTGTACGGCCTCGGGAATGCCTTCACCATCCTCAAGATCCCCATCATACAAGGGCAGGTTCAGATCTGCCTCAATATGTGTTCCGGGGGCAAACAGGCGCGCGGCCTCCCGCAGCAGTTTTCGGTTGGTCGCATTTTGGCGCAATGAGCCCGAGAGGCTCAGAAGGATCGGTTCGGACATTCATAAGCTCCGCTATTGTAATTTCCCAATAGCTAGTTCAGATTCTACGTACGCCAAAGCCCATGTGACGCGCCGTCAATGTGCTATCAGGGCGCGTCGAAACGCGCCCTGAATACTCAGGTACGGCCGTTGGGAACGATTTCGATATCGACCCGACGATTCTGCGCCTTACCTTCGGGCGTCAGGTTCGAGGCGGCTGGCCGGCTTTCCCCAAGACCAAGCGTTGAAATCCGGGCACCGCTGACGCCATTGGCCTGCAAGATGTCTGCCACCGATCGGGCGCGGCGTTCGGACAGCGCCTGGTTGTAGGACGCCTCCCCATCACTGTCGGTATGGCCGATGACCTGAACGTTCGAATTGGGGTAATTCACAAGGTTTTGCCCCACCCGCACCAGATCAGACCGCAGCGCCGGGCGAACTGTCGCGCTGTCGGTATTAAAGGTGATATCATTCGGCACGGTAACGATCAGGCGGTCACCGGCATTGGTGACGATAATGCCCTGATTGGCCAGTTGCTGGCGCAGTTCAGCCGCCTGTCTATCGAGTTGATTGCCGATCAGACCACCCCCGGCGGCTCCAATCGCCGCACCGGCAGCCGCACCCAAAAGCGGGTCAGAGCTGTTCGCGATAGCACCTACCCCGGCACCAACCAAGCCACCCAGAATTGCGCCCTGCCTGGTGTTCTGATTGGGATCGGCAGGTAAGTTCAGCGTGCCCGGATCGGCACAGGCGGCCAGCATCATGGCCGCGCCCAGTCCGGCGGGAATAAAAAATTTGGAAATCGACATGATATCACCTTCTGCTCCGGCGCCCGTTTTCCGAGTGCATATTGTTTGGTGCAGTATATCGCTTTACCCGCAGTTAGGCTCAAGCAACAATCAGTTGAAATCAGCGAATACCCGCCAATACGGACGGGTCGCATCGCCCAGCCAGTATTTGTGCACTGTTTCGTTCCTGCCAGAGTTCCCGAAGCGACCTTGCCTGTCCCGAAAAGCTTTGCCCAACATATTCGCTGGCCCAGATGCGGTCGGTTCGGAAATGCCTAAAAGCGTCGCGCAGTTCGCACCACCCCGCCAGCATCGTGCATTCGGTATGATAGATCAGCGCCACCGGGCGGACCACGCGTTCCGTGCGACCGCCATCGCCATTCTCGTAAGTTATGCGAATTTTCTGTTCGGCTCGGATCGCTTCGCGAAAACTGGCAACAGGAATACAGCCCTTGGCCGGATCATCAACCGGAGCGCCCCACGGCGCAACATGCAGCCAATCCGCAGGGCAATGCAGCGCCTCAATCTTTTGGCAGATGCGGTTGGCGGCGCGCTGCAAGTGGCTGTCTCCGGTTCGTGCCAGAAGCGACAGACCGACCCACAGTGCCTCGACTTCCTCTGCGTCGAAGTTCAAGGGCGGCAGATCATACCCGCGCCGCATAAGGTAGCCGATCCCCGCCTCGCCTTCGATAGGTGTCCGCTGAGCCTGCAACTCGGCAATGTCGCGATAAACAGTGCGTACGGAAACTTCCAGCTGCGCGGCCAGTTCCTCGGCGGTCACCGGCGCACCTGCGGCCCGCAGGATCTGGATGATTTCAAACAATCTGGTTGAGCGGCGCATGTGTTCCTCCGTGCGATCTGCTGACATCTTAGCACTAGCCCCTGACAGGGTAGTGTCAGGAGTGATGCGCGAAGCTGGGCCCGTTCTTGAATAAACGGAGACAGAACATGCCCTGCCTCGACAACCACGTCATGATGACGCTGAAACTTGGTCAATGGTCTCAGGACCACGCTTTGCGGGCGTTCGAAATCGAGCGCGAGATTGCTTTGGCTCGACACTGCAGCCTGTCTAGTCCTAAGACACGCAAAAGGTGGTTTTCTCTCGGAAAGTTGAAGCGGCTTTTTAGAAAACCGGCCTGAGTTCTAAAAATCCGCTTTGGCCCGGAACTTCATCGAAACACCGCCTTCGGGGTGTTTAAGCCGCAGCTCTTCGGAATGCAGCATCAGGCGCGGGAAATCCCGCGCTGGCCCTTCGGCGTAAAACGGGTCACCCAGAATCGGGTGACCCAGCGCCTGCATATGTACGCGCAACTGGTGCGAACGGCCTGTTTTTGGAAATAGCCGAAGGCGGGTCGTTTCACCCTCATGCTTCACGACGCGCCACTCTGTGATGGCTGCCTTGCCCGTCTCGTGACAGACCATCTGACGCGGTCGGTTGGGCCAATCCACGATCAGCGGCAGATCAACTGTTCCCGTTTTTTCAGCGACCCGCCCCCAGACACGCGCCACATAGGTCTTTCGGGTCTGGCGGTTCTCGAATTGCAAGCCCAGGTGCCGCTGCGCATGGGGGGTTTGTGCAAAGACCATGACGCCGGATGTATCCCGATCCAGCCGATGCACCAATAGGGCCTGCGGAAATGCCGCCTGAACCCGCGCCAGCAGACAATCGGCCAGATGCGCGCCCCGCCCCGGCACTGACAACAGGCCCGCAGGCTTGTTCACCACAATCAACTGCGCGTCCTCGTGCAATACATCCAAGGGTGTCATCGGGGGGTCATAAGTCTCGCTCATGCGCGCCTGCGTATCGCAGCGCGCGACCTCCCGCAACGTCGGGCTTGCCTGAGTGGACTGGTTCCGCAACTCTGCCCCAAAAGGTAAGGAGGCCCCATGCACCCCACAATCGAACGCATGCAAGAGGTGGTTGCCAAAGGCGATGAAAGCCTGATCTGCGAATTGTTGTCCGAAGATGTTCGGTTCTCTCCGCCGACTTACTACAGCACCTGGACCGGGCGTGTGCCCGTGGCGGCCGTACTGGGGCATGTGGGGCAGGTCTTTTCTGACTTTCGCTATCGCCGTGTGATGGGTGAAGGCAACGATTGGGCCCTGGAGTTTCAATGCAAGGTCGGAGAACTGGATGCCGTGGGCGTTGACCTGATAACCCTCAACAAGGATGGCTTGATCCAGGAGTTCGAGGTCGTCATGCGGCCATACAAGACCATCGGCGCGCTGCGTGAGGCGATGATGGCGCGCATCATGACAGACGCACGGTTCCTTGAATTCAAAAGCGCGCTGAGCTGACGATGCCCGTTGCCGCAGATCAACTGCTCCGCTTGCCCTTGCTGCCGATTCTGGCTGCTCAAGGCCTATCGGTACGCCGCAAGGCGCAACGTCTGCCCGAACCGGTTGGCCCACGCCAAGGGCGCATAGGGCGCGGCCCCCGATTGCGCCTGCTGATCGCCGGAGACAGTTCTGCTGCCGGGGTTGGCGCGGGAACACAGGCGCAAGCATTGTCCGGGCATCTCGTCACCCGATTGGCCAAGCACTATGCTGTTGAATGGCGGCTTGAGGCCACGACCGGGCATCGGACGCAGGACACGATTGACCGGCTTGGCAAAATCAATGACCAGTTCGATATGGCGGTCACCGCGCTTGGCGTGAATGACGTGACCCGAGGTGTGACGCGCCAACAGTTCATCACGCAGCAGACCCAATTGCTTGACCTTTTGTCCGGTCGTCTGGGCGCGCGACGGATTGTGGTCACTGCGGTTCCACAGATGCAAAGGTTCCCGGCCTTGCCACAACCGCTGGCCTGGGTTCTTGGACGTCAGGCCGCGCGACTGGATCAGGGTTTGCAGCAGGTCGCAGACAGTTTTCCAAAAGTCCGGCATTTGAAACTGAACCTACCCGACGACCCGGCCCTTGCCGCCCCTGACGGATATCACCCCAGTTCGAAAGCCTATGCCATATGGGCCGAAGATGCCGCCCGCCTGCTGCATCAAGCCTGAGCGCGCACCTGCCGGATCATCGGGATCGAATAAACCACCAAAGCGGTCCAGATTAGCGGGAAGGCAATCATGCGCCCACGGTCGATCTGTTCGCTAAAAACAGTGATTGCGGTGATAAAGATCATGGTCGGAGCGATATATTGCAGGATGCCCATCGTCGACAGCCGTACCAGCTTGGCCCCATTGGCATAGACGAGCAGCGGCACCGCCGTCACGATCCCGGCCCCCGCCAGCAGCATTGTGTCCGTCGCGGTGACTCCAAAATGCCCCGTGCCTTGCACGCCCAGCCATGTGACATATGCCAAGGCCGGGATCAGCAGGATCAGAACCTCAAGCAAAAAACCCTGATTGGGCCCAATGGGAAGGGACCGTTTGAAAAAGGCATAGAACCCCCAACTCACCATCAACCCCAGCGCGGGCCAGGGCAAGCTGCCTGCCTCGACAATCAGAACCAGCACGCCCAGTGCGGCAATCGCCACCGCCGCCAGTTGCGTTTTTGTCAACGGTTCGCGCAGCAGAACCGCGCCAAGCGCGATGCTGAACAACGGGTTGATATAATAGCCAAGCGCTGCATCCAAAGCCCGGTCATTTGCAATGGACCAGACATAGATCGCCCAATTCACCGAGATCAGCGCCGCCGTCAGGCAAGCCATCCCCAGCATCTTGAGGTTCACCAGTGCCGCCTTCAAATCCCGCGTGCGCCCCAGCGCCACCAACAGCAGGCCCGCAACGGGAACCGACCAGATGATACGATGCGACACGATCTCGACCGCCCCGACATGCGCAATGGCCTTCATATACAACGGCAGAAAGCCCCACAGGACGTATGCCGTAACAGCCAGCGCCAGCCCTTTAGGCGTGTCCATAGTGTTGGGCGGTAAGGGGCTGTCTGCCACGGTGAGTCTCCGACTGATACCCTGGTTCTCTATGGCAATTCAGGCGCGCTTGGGAACTCAGAAAACTGTGAACAAGGTCATCACGAATGCTGATGTATCCGTCCTACTAGTGACGGCCGGTCGGGAAGGGCCGGGGCGCAGAAGCGCCCCGACGATTTGATCACACTTTAACGCGTTCGGATTTCGGATCGTACATCGGCTTGAGCGCTGCCTCTGCCTTAACTTTCACACCGCACACGTCGATCTCATAGTCCGAAGCCAGAACATCCGCCGCGTTCTCCCCCTCGCACGGGACATAGCCCAGACCAATGGCGCCACCCAGGGTATGACCGTAGTTACCGGAACTCAGATAGCCTACATACTCGCCATCCCGAATGATCGGTTCGTTGTGGTACAGCAACGGTTCAGGATCGGTCAGTTTAAACTGCACCAGACGCTTTTTTGGCCCGCTTTCCTTGCGCGCAATTACGGCCTCGCGCCCGATGAAATCACAGCCTTTGTCCACCTTCACGGCAAAGCCAAGGCCCGCGTCGACCACGTGATCCTCGCAGGTGATGTCATGGCCGAAATGGCGGAACCCCTTTTCGATTCTGCAGCTATCCATCATGTGCATACCGCAAAGCTTCAGCCCCATGTCCTGCCCGGCTTCGTACAGGGTTTCAAAAACATGGCCAGCCATGTCCGCCGAGACATAGACCTCCCACCCCAGCTCGCCCACATATGTGACGCGGTGTACACGTGCCAGCCCCATGCCGAGTTCGACCTCTTGCGCGGTGCCAAATGGATTGGTCGCGTTCGAAAAATCACCCGGCGACACTCTTTCAAGCAGCGCGCGCGCGTTCGGGCCCATAACAGCCAGAACACCTTCGCCAGAGGTCACATCCGTGATGACAACATTGAAATCACCGGCGTGGCGCATCATCCATGTCTGGTCCGCCAAACGGGTCGCTGCCGGGGTGACAACCAGATAAGCGGTCTCGGTCAGGCGTGTGACGGTCACGTCCGCCTCGATCCCGCCTGAACGGTTCAGGAACTGCGTGTAAACGATCTTGCCAGTTGACACCGAATAGTCACCGCCACCGATGTAGTTCATGAATCTCTCGGCATCCGGCCCTTCGACGCGGATTTTACCGAAGGACGACATATCGTACATGCCAACATTCTCGCGCACAGCGCGGTGTTCCGCGGCTGAGTTCTCGAACCAGTTTTGGCGCTTCCAACTGTATTGGTATTCGCGCTCCTGCCCTTCACTGGCAAACCAGTTGGCGCGTTCCCAACCTGCCAGTTCGCCGAAAACCGCACCTTGTTCCTTGAGGTGGTGATGGAACGGGGTCCGGCGCACGCCGCGGGCGGTCGCCTTCTGGCGGTAGGGGTAGTGGTCAGCATATAGCAAACCCAACGTTTCCTTGGACCGTTCGAACAGGTACTGCTTGTTGCCCTGAAACGGCTGCATCCGGCCGATATCCACATCCCCCAGATCAAACGGTTTCTCGCCGCTATCCATCCATTCTGCAAGCGCCATACCGGCACCGCCCGCCGATTGGATACCGATCGAGTTGAACCCGGCCGCCACCCAGAAGTTATCCATCTCGGGCGCAAGGCCCAGATGGTAGGCATCGTCAGGCGTGAAAGATTCCGGGCCGTTGAAAAAGGTATGAATACCCGCCTCGGCCAGAATGGGCATACGGTTGCACGCGGCCTCAAGGATCGGTTCGAAATGGTCAAAATCCTCGGGTAGCTGATCGAATTCGAAACTGTCGGGGATCCCTTTCATCGCCCAGGGCTTTGCGTTTGGTTCAAACGCGCCCAGCAGCATTTTACCCGCGTCTTCTTTGTAATAGGCGCATTCGTCGGGGACGCGCAGCACTGGCAATTGGCTCAGGCCGTCAATGGCTTCGGTGACAATGTAGAAATGCTCACACGCGTGCAGCGGGACGTTCACCCCAGCCATGCGGCCAACTTCGTGGCCCCACATGCCTGCACAGTTTACAACCATATCGCATTCAATATGGCCCGAGGCACTGCCGTCATCCGCCACCCAATCCACACCCGTTACCTCACGGCCCTGCTTGACGATATCGGTGACTTTCACACGTTCCTTGACGATGCCACCGCGCTGGCGGGCGCCTTTGGCCAAAGCAAGGGCAATATTTGCCGGGTCACCCTGCCCGTCCAGCGGCAGGTAGACAGCACCCTTGACACCGTCGAGGTTCAGATGCGGATAAAGCGCCTGCACGCGTTCATTCGAAATCTCTTTGACCTCAACACCAAAAGCGCGCGCCATGGCGGCCTGGCGATAAATCTCTTCCTTGCGTTCCTCAGTCAACGCGACGGTGATTGATCCGCATCGCTTGAACCCGGTGGCGACACCAGTTTCTTCTTCAAGCGCGCCGTAGAGCTCTTGGCTGTACTTCGCCAGCTTGGTCATGTTCGCCGTTGCACGTAGCTGCGCAATTAGACCTGCCGCGTGCCATGTGGTGCCGCTGGTCAATTGCTTGCGCTCAAGCAGTACTACATCCTTCCAACCCTTCTTGGTCAGGTGATACGCGACCGAGCATCCGATAACGCCGCCGCCAATGATCACCACTCGGGCCTTGCTGGGAAGATCAACCATCCTGAAATCTCCGCTGTGTCAGGTTTGTCCTAAAATGCCATGAAAGACCGACAACAAATGTGCGAAAACCGTCACAGTATCGGCGATTATTACCGATGCGATGCCGCACGTTTGTGTTGAAGCGTCCGCCGGTATTCCCATCCGCTGCCTCTTAGACGATCTGGTGACCGGCTGCGCGCAGCCGGTTGGCAAGGGTTTCGATATGATCCGGCCCGACTTCGCAACAGCCGCCAACAATGGTTGCCCCTTGCGCCACCCAGCCCATCGCGTGATCCGCATAGGCGTCAGGTCCCAGATCATGACGCTGTTCCAGTGCATCCACCGTGGGCGCGTCCTGTAAAAACCCCTGGGTGATGCGCGTGAATCCGTTGGCATAGGCGCCGAATGGGCGCCCCAGTTTTGCGATGATCTTCAGCGCGGCCGGGATGGCCTCGGGGCGCGAGCAGTTGATCAGAACAGCCTCGGGCGCGAAATGATCCACCACCGGAGCGATATCGGAAAGCGGCTCGCCCGAACGCAACCGTGTCCCGTCATCATCCATAACCGAAAGCCCGAGCCAGACCGGTTTGCCGCCATGCGCAGTACCGCGCAAAACACCTTCGGCCTCTTGCACCGAGGAAACGGTTTCGATCAGGAACAGATCGACGCGTTCGCGCATAAGGTTCACCAGCTCAGCGAATTTTGCGGCGGCGTCGTCCACATCTGGTTTCAGGTCAGGCCGGTAAGAGGCCAGCAAAGGCCCAAGCGCCCCGGCTATGCGCCCGCCATTCAACCCGCGCGCCTGTTCGGCCTGTGTCAGTGCCACATTGACCAGATCCGCCAGTTGGTCTTCCATCTGCTCCCGCGCAAGCCGCGACCGGTGAATGGCGTAGGTGTTCGTTGTGGCCACCGTCGCCCCGCGCCGGAAATACTCTGCATGCACATCCCCGACCAGCTCAGGATGGTCGATCATGACGCGGGTCGACCACAAGGGTGTTGGCTTGTCACCACTGCGTTTGACCAATTCCTGCCCGATTGAGCCATCCAAAAGAGTGATATTCGCCATGTTTTCAGCCTAGTTAGGGGATCAGAACAAGTTTGCCCGGATACGATTTGGATTGAAAATCCTCCTGCGCAGCGGCGATGTCTTTTAGCGGATAGGTCTTTGAAATCAAAGGTCTGATCCGACCGTTATTGATCATCTCAACCAGTCGTCCAAATACCTCGAAGGCCTGATGGGTGCAGCCGTGAATGGTGATGTCGCGCAGGTAGATGTCGCGCAAATCAGCCTGCACCATCGGGCCAGCGATGGCACCCGAAACCGCATAGTGTCCACCCGGCTTCAGCGCGAGTATAAGACCGGGCCACGCAGGTCCGCCCACAACGTCGATCACCACGTCGAATTTGTCAGTGGGCAATGTCGCGTCACGGTCGAACGTATCTAAAGCGCCCTGGCTTTTGACAACCTCGGCCTTGGCTGGGCTGGTCACACCCCAAACCGTTGCCCCGCGCAACGCCGCCAGTTGCACGGTGGCCAGTCCAACGCCGCCCGATGCGCCGGTAACCAGCACGTTCTGTCCAGGGCTCACACCTGCGCGGGTCAGCAGGTTTTCGGCGGTGCCAAAAGCACAGGGGATCGCGGCAATCTCGACATCCGACAGGGGTGACGCCGAAACATCATAAAGATCATCAGCCTCGACCAAACAATATTGCGCAAAAGCTCCGTCCATTTCTGAACCCAATGCAATAAAACCGGTCGGGTTTCCGGGTCTTGGCCGTGGCAGGTTGATCGGACAGGTCATGCGCTGGCCGGGTCGGAACGCTACCCCCTGCCCAACCGCCGCTACTATCCCGCACAGATCACCGCCCTGAATGCGCGGGAACTGCAACGCACCGCCCCAGCCTCCGGCCTCGACATCCTGATCGACGGCATCCGTGGCACCAGTCACGTCCGAGGAATACCAGCCAACCCGCGTATTGATATCGGTGTTGTTCACGCCCGCCGCTGCAACCCGAACCACAACCTGCCGCGGACCGGGCCTTGGCACCGGTATGTCATCGCGCCATTCCAGAGCCTCTGGCCCACCGTGTCGGGTCAGGTAAACGCCGGACATGTGATTGGGGAGGGTCATTGGATTTCACCTTTATGTGTTGTCGTCAAGATGTGGTGGTACTGACCCCATCGGAATTATGCACCGCCCGTGTTCTGAACCGGCGCCTTTAAAAGGGTTTGGTCATTCTTCCAATTATAATTGGGACCCTCGCCGGGTCCCAGTATGGCGTATCGTTTGCTCATGGCAGTTTCCTGTCAGGCGCGAAGCCGCTGGTTCTCAGGATCCCAAAGTGGCTGGTCTTTTTCTACCACGGCACGGTGCTTTTGCCCGTAGATTTCGACCTCAAGCTCGGTGCCCGGATTTGCCAGTTCAGCCTTGATCATGCCCAGCGCGATGGACTTGCCGACGCGGTAGCCCCACGCGCCCGAGGTCGTCTCACCCACGATTTGGTCACCTTGCCAAATGCACGACATGTACGGCGCGTCGCAGTCATCCGCATCCACGGTCAGGGTAACAAATGACTTTTTCACACCCTGCTGTTTTTCGTTTAGGATCGCAGCCTTACCCGGAAAATCCTGCGGTTTATCAAGTTTGACGAACCGCTCCAAGCCACCTTCCAACAGCGAATAGTCGGTCGAAAGATCGCCCTTCCACGCGCGGTATCCCTTTTCGATGCGCAGTGAGTTCAAAGCGTACATACCGAAAGGCTTGGCACCGGCCCCCAGAATCGCGTCATAAATGGCAGGCATATCCGCGTTTTCTGCATGAACCTCCCACCCTAGCTCACCCGCGAAGGACACGCGCAAAAGCGCAACCCAGCCGCCGGTGATTTCACTCTCCTGAAAGCTGAGCCATGGAAGCGAAAGATCTGCCTCGCAAACCTTGCTGAGCACCTCGCGCGACTTTGGGCCGGTCACGATCAGTGTGCTAATCCGTGTCGTCCAATCTTCCAACGTAAAGGCCGCGTCAGCGGGCATGTGGCGTTCCAGCCATTCGCGGTCGTGCCATTGCGCCGTGGCCGCAGTCACCAGCACGAAGAGGTCTTCGGCCTCACGCGTCACAGACATTTCCGTAAGGATGCGACCACGTTCATCGGCGAAGTACACCAGCCCGACGCGACCAATCTTGGGCAGCGCGCCCGTTACAAGGCCCCGCAGCCATTCGTCGGCGCCCGGACCCTGTATTTTAAACCGGGAAAACCCTGGCAGATCCAGCACGCCGCAGTCGTCCCGCACGGTCTCACATTCCTCTTTGATACGCTGCGCCCACGGGCCCGAACGGCCCCAGGTATGTGTGGCCTCAAGCGATGTGTCGTCGCCCGGCTTTGCGAACCAGTTGGCGCGCTCCCAGCCGTTATAGGCACCCATCACACCGCCCAGCGCTTTGACCTTTTCATGTACGGGTGACAGTTTCTTGTCCCGCGCGGCAGGCCATTCATGGTGGGGGAAGTGCATGGCGTATTCGTTGCCATAGACCTCCATCCCTTTCTTGTTGCAGTAATCCTGATCCGTGTAATCGGTATAGCGGCGCGGATCGACCGCCCACATATCCCATTCAGTGTGGCCATCGACGATCCATTCGGCCAGCACCTTACCGGCCCCTCCACCTTGCGCGATTCCAAAAGTGAAAGTGTGGGCCTCAAACGCATTTTTCACGCCCGGCATGGGTCCTAACAGCGGCAGACCGTCCGGCGCGTATGGGATCGGGCCGTTGATTACGCGGCCCACACCCGAGGTAGCCATCAGTGGCACCCTCTCCATCGCGTCTGTAACGATTTCTTCGATCCGGTCCAGATCGTCGTTCCAAAGCTGGAAACTGAAATCATCGGGCATAGGATCATCTTCGGTCATCCAGTGGCCCTTGCAGTTGGGCTCATAGGGGCCGAGGTTAAATCCGTTCTTCTCTTGCCGTAGATAATAAGAAACATCCACGTCCCGCAGCAACGGCAGCTTGCCACCGTTTTCCTTGGTCCAGGCTTCAATCTCGGGAATCTCGTCGGTCAACAGGTACTGATGGCTCATGACCATCGCGGGTACAGTGCGACCGCCAAAGGGTTTGAACCACTCACCCACACGCTGCGCGTAGTAACCCGCGGCGTTGACGACATAGTCACAGTCAATATCGCCCTTGTCAGTGTGAACCGTCCATGTGCCGTCATCCTGCTGGGTCACCCCGGTCGCCGGGCAAAAACGGATGATCTTCTGACCCAGGTCGCGCGCACCTTTGGCCAACGCCTGGGTCAGCTGCGCCGGGTCGATATCGCCATCGGTCGGGTCGTAGAGCACACCTTCCAGATCATGGGTTTCAAGGAACGGGTAACGTTCCTTTGCCTGTTCCGGGGTCCAAATCTCCATCGGTATACCCTGATAGCGGCCCATGGACATGGCGCGCTCGAATTCCTGCATCCGCTCCTTACTATGCGCCAGACGGATTGAGCCCGAAACATGGTAGTTCATCGGATAGTCGACCTCTTCGGCAAGCCGCGAATACAGCTCAGTCGAATAGCGCTGCATGTTCATGATTGCCCATGAGGTTGAAAAGGTCGGCACGTTGCCCGCTGCGTGCCAGGTTGAACCGGCGGTCAGCTCGTTCTTTTCAAGCAAGACGCAATCGGTCCAGCCCTTCTTGGCCAGATGGTACAGCGAGGAAGCCCCCACAACACCGCCACCGATGATAACCACGCGGGCTTTTGTCGGAAAATCGTTCATTGGTCTTTTTCCCTGTTACAGTGCCCGTTTGGGCAGGTCGTCCTTTATGTCGTAGTAGTCGCCTTTGTCCGCCACGAAGATATGCTGGGCGAGTTTCAGTCCGGTGGGTTCGTCCAATGAGCCCACGGAGATAGCGATCGTGTCCTCGTCGTTGTGCTGCCAGAACAGGAACGAACCGCACGCGCTGCAAAAACCACGCTTGGCGATGTCAGACGCGTGATGCCAGCCCAGCGTCTCTTGCGCGGTGAAGCTCAGGTTGTCCTCATGCGTCACGGTCGAGGCCCAAAGATGCCCTGATTGCCTGCGGCACTGACCACAGTGACACGCGTTAGGCGGGGTGAGGTCCCCTTCAATCGTGAACGCAACCTTGCCGCAAAGACATGAGCCAGTTTGCATGTCGTTATCCCCTAGTTGTTGTGGGCGTGGAGCTGGCCCCCAGCAACACGCCGTAAATAATGAAACAGGCCGCCATCACCCGGCGGACCCAGATGTTGAACACGGCCCCCAACGCGGCCTTGCCCATCAGCGCGCCCAGCAGGGTAAACCCCGTGTAGCTGAGCGTGGTGATAATCAGCGCAGTGGGCATGATCACCCCCATCTGCTGCCACACCGGCACGTCTGGTTGAACGAATTGGGAAAAGGCCGCAAGGTATCCGGCCACGCTTTTGGGGTTGATCGTGGCTACCGCCAACGCATGCAGATAGACATGCCGCGCGGGTCGTTCGCGGGCCGGGGCGGGCTTGGTCGCGTTTACCCAACCGCGCACACCGACCCATATCAGAAACCCCGCACCCACGAGCTTGGCGATGAAAAACCCGGTCGGAGACGCCGCGATCAGCGCAGTGATGCCCAGCGCCGACAGGATCAGGAACGCACTCGCCTGAGTCAGGATCGCCAAGACTCCAAGCATCGCTTTGGGAAAAGACAGGCTCATCCCGTTCGAGATACAATTAACGGCATTCGGACCCGGAGTGGTCACGAAAACCACCCAGAAAAGCGCGAATATGGTCCAGGCCTCAAAACTCATCAATACACCGGTGGCGCGATGACCCAGATAGCCAGGGCAGGCTCATCATAGGGGTTGGTCCATTGATAGGGTTCGTGCTTGATGCGAAAACTGTCGCCCGCGCCTACCGTGAACTGTCGGGATCCAATGGTCAAATCCAACCGGCCCGAAATGACATAGCCGACCTCTTGCGTTGGTCTGTTGGCCGGTTTCTGCATCTTGGACCGTGGCTCGAACGTGGAATGCACCACCTCAAAATCATCGGTCAGATCGGGTGAAAGAAGCTCTTCGATCAACCCCTCATCACCAGACCCCATAGGCCGACGTGTTCCCGCGCGCACGACATAGCCCTGCTCGTCAGCTGGCACTGCGGAATGCGCAAATAGCATCGACATCGGAACGCCCAGACATTCAGCAATCTGGCGCAGGTCCGAAATTGAAGGGTTCGACATATCCCGTTCAACCTGACTAAGCCACCCCACCGAGCGGTTCAGCCGCGTCGCGATCTCAACAAGCGTCAGACCGCGCGCCTTGCGCAGGGCGCGAATATCCGCACCGAGTGTCGCGTTGTGGGCGGCTTGGGTGTTCATGGCAGGGCGGCACCTTGTGAAATTTTGCTTTCAATTTTCACGATGTCGCAGAATCATGAAATTTCCAAGAGTTTTTTCATTTGCGCCAGCCGCTCCGCTTGATATGCCACGGCTATGTGGATTGCAGTGATGTACCTATGGGCGATTAACACCCTGACTTTGCTGGCCTTTGGTTGGGATAAGTCCCTCGCAAAACGTCGAAAGCGCCGCGTCCCGGAACGCCGCTTGCTTTGGCTGGCCGTGCTTGGCGGCAGCCCCGGTGCTGTGCTGGGGCGTTGGATGTTCCGGCACAAGACGCGCAAGCGCGGGTTTTCGATCTGGTTGTTCGGGATCTTCTTGACTCAAGCGGTTCTGGTTTACCTGATTGTATCCGAAACCCTGCCCACATCGCTGTAAGCCGCGCATCGCACCCAAAGAAATTTCTAACCAACGCGCCACCTGCCTGTTACAATCGCGTGATCTCTGAGCGCAGGGATTTCTTACAATTGGTTAAAGGATTAGACGAAAATGGAAAACGGGCTTGGTTTCTTTGACGTAGTCTGGTCGATCTTCTGGCTGTTCCTGATGGTCGCCTGGTTCTGGGTGATGATATCGGTTGTCGCCGATGTATTCCGCTCAAAAGACCTGAGCGGAGGCGGCAAGGCGCTCTGGATTGCCTTTGTAATCCTGATCCCATGGCTGGGTGTCCTGTGCTATCTCATTGTGCGCGGCGACAAGATGCATCAACACAGCGTTGAGACCATGAACCAGATTGAAGAGGCTCAGAAAGACTATATCCGCTCGGTCGCGTCCGTATCTGCTGCGGATGAAATAGAACGGCTTGCGAGTCTCAAGGAAAAAGGCCACCTCACGGATGAGGAATTCGCCGCTCAGAAAGCCAAGGTACTGGGAACCTGATTGAAAACTCCGGATTTACTGATCTCGAACGGGGCTTGACCCCGGTCGAGTCTATCTGGCGAAAACGTCTGTCAGGATTGAAGACAGGGCAGACGCGTCCGCTTCGGTGAACGCATCTGGCTGGTCGCTGTCGATGTCGAAGACGGCGATTATCTCCCCTTGTGCGTTGCGTACCGGCAAAACAATCTCGGACCGGGTGGACGAGGCGCAGGCAATGTGGCCCGGAAACGCATCCACGTCCGGAACCAATTGCACCTCACCCGTGCGCGCCGCCGCGCCACAGACACCTCGGCCAAAGGGGATGACAAGGCAGCCATGACCCCCTTGGTAGGGACCGATCTTCAACACCCCCGGTTCGGTAACGCGATAAAACCCGGTCCAGTCAAACCGATCATCTGCATGGTGCACCTCGCAGGCGACTGTCGCCATCATGGCAACCTGATCCGTTTCGCCTTCGGTCAGCGCAGATATGGTTTTCGCGAGGGCGTCGTAGTCAGCGGTCATCGTCATACTCATTGCGGGTCGTTTCCCCCGCACTATGCGGAAAAAGACAAGGGGTCAAACCCGTTCAATGGCAATGGCCGTACCTTCTCCACCACCGATGCAGATGGCGGCCACACCGCGTTTCAGGTTTCGCTTTTCCAACGCATTGAGCAGCGTCACCATGATCCGTGCACCCGAAGCGCCGATTGGATGGCCCAGCGCGCAGGCACCGCCATTTACGTTCACCTTGTCGCGCGGCAGCCCCATCTCGTGCATGAACGCCATGGGCACCACCGCAAAAGCCTCGTTTACCTCCCACAGATCAACATCATCTTTGGACCAGCCGATATTCGACAACAGCTTCTGCGCTGCCGGAACCGGAGCGGTCGTGAACAAGCCCGGCGCCTGGGCGTGACTGGCATGGCCAACGATCCGGGCGCGCACGGTCAGGCCTTGCGCCTCTGCCGCATCGGCCGAGGCAAGAACCAAGGCCGCAGCACCGTCAGAAATTGACGATGAATTGGCCGCCGTCACCGTACCATCCTTGCGAAACGCTGGCTTCAGCGTCGGAATTTTCTCTGGCCGTGCGGATTTTGGCTGTTCATCTTCCGCGAATGTGACTTCGCCCTTGCGTGTGCGGGTCGTGACCGGAGTTATTTCATCCTCAAATGCACCGCTTTCCTGCGCCGACAGCGCATTCGACAGAGATTGCAGCGCGTATTCGTCCTGTGCCTCACGGGTGAACTGATAGGCCTCGGCACAGTCCTCGGCAAAGGTTCCCATCAGGCGGCCCTTGTCATAAGCATCCTCGAGCCCATCCAGGAACATATGATCCACGACCTGACCATGCCCGATCCGCGCACCGCTACGCATTTTGGGCAACAGGTATGGGGCATTGGTCATGCTTTCCATGCCACCTGCTACCATGGTTTCCGCATGGCCCAACGCGATCTGATCAAAGGCCATCATTGCGGCCTTCATACCTGATCCACACATCTTGTTCAGCGTTGTCGCAGGCACTTCTTCCCCCAGGCCGGCCGCAAACCCGGCCTGGCGCGCAGGTGCTTGACCCAGCCCTGCAGGCAGGACGCATCCCATCAAAACTTCGTCAACGGTTTCTGCGCCAGCGCCCTTGAGCGCCGCCCTTATCGCGGTACCGCCCAACTCGGATGCGGCAACACCGTCGAATACTCCTTGAAACCCACCCATGGGCGTCCGTGCTGCGCCGGCAATAACGACCTGTTTCACGATGCTTCTCCTGTTTTGCCAGTCGATGGATACCGAATGGTAAGATTTGTCGTCTAGCGTATTTCTACTAGCAACCTTCAGATTAAAGGACCGTCGCGCATGGCCCTGACCAGCACAACAAACGACGCAACCCAGATCATCAAGGTGCATTGCGACCGCATTGATGCGGCCATGGCAATTCAATTCAAGGAAAACATGCGGGGCGAAGCGGAAAGTGGTGCCCCCAGGGTTGTGCTCGATCTGACTAATGTCGAATTCATCGACTCAAGCGGGCTGGGCGCGATCGTCGCCTCGATGAAGCAGCTTGGCAGTGACCGCAGGCTGGACCTGGCCGGCCTTCAACCCTTTGTCGAAAAGGTTTTTCGACTCACCCGCATGGATACAGTGTTCAAACTGTACCCAACGCTTGATGACGCCCTGTCAGCCGCAACAGACTGACGCCTTTGTTTCTCTGAATAGGCGCGATGCCCATGCAAACCGGCAAGTGTTTGGATTTGAGCTTCCTAGCGACCCAGTCTAAGGCCAGCGCCGGGGTCGCTCGAATAAGCCAAGACCTGGAAGCCCAAGGGCTTCCGGCCCCTTGGGCGGGCGACGTCAAGATTGCCCTAGCCGAAGCGATCAACAACGTTGTCGAACATGCCTATGCTGGCCTCGCCCCTGCCAAGGTCGAGATTCGGTGCCGATTACACAAGACTTGGCTGGATGTTCTGATCACGGACACCGGCAACCCGTTGCCTGGGCTATGTATACCGGACGGCATCCTTGCCCCACTTGGATCAACACTGAGTGAACTGCCCGAAGGGGGGTTTGGCTGGTTTCTGATCCATGAACTGACTAGCGAAATCCGCTATGAGCGTAGCAACGGGCGCAACCGATTGTCGTTGCGCTTCGACTTCGTTCAAACCGCGTGACGACCAAAAATTGTCACAATAAGGCCCAGATCGAACCATTGTGCCGCCGCAAACGCAGGGCAAAAAAGAACCCGTAGCTCAGATAGCTTCCCTCGGCGCCATGTGTCACAGCCCCCACCCAGTGAACGGCGCCGAGGAATTTCCCATTGATATTACTGGACAACCACGGGCCGCGCGATAGGTTCGGCGCGTTGAATCTGGGGGACATCACCATGCGGGATTTTCAAACACCGGGCCGGTCCGAAGTTCTGGCCACCGAAGGGATGTGCGCGACGTCGCACCCGTTGGCGGCCAAGGTGGCTTTGGACATTCTAGCCCAAGGTGGCAACGCAATGGATGCCGCAATCGCCGGTGCAGTTCTGCTGGGCATATGCGAACCCCAGATGACCGGGCTTGGCGGTGACTGTTTCGTGCTTTTCAACCGCGCGGGTGAGGATGAGGTGCGCGCCCTGAACGGCTCGGGCCGTGCACCGGCTGCTGCCGATGCTGAAAAACTTCGGGCACAAGGGCTAAAGGCGGTCCCGCTGAATACGGCGGATTCGGTGACTGTCCCTGGTGCCGTGGATGCCTTCTGCCACTTGGCGCAGGCCGAGGGCAAGCTGGGGCTGGATGCCCTGTTACAGCCCGCCATTCACTATGCCGAAAACGGCGTGCCGGTTGCCCCGAGGGTTGCCTTTGACTGGCAGATTGGTGCAGCAACGCTGCAAGGTGCAGCGCGTTCGCATTACCTGATAAACGACAAAGCGCTTGAGACCGGGCAGGTTTTTCGCTTCCCCGGTCAGGCCGAGGTTTTGCGTCGGATCGCGCAGGATGGGCGAGATGCATTTTATTCCGGTGAAATCGCCGATGACATGATCGCGACGCTTAACCAACTCGGTGGCGTCCACACGGCCGAGGATTTTTTAGACACCTCTTGCACGAAAACACAGCCCGTCAGTGGTAACTACAACGGCCTGGAACTGGTTGAGCATCCGCCAAACGGTCAAGGTGCTACGGCCATCCTGCTGCTGAACATTCTCAAAAGCTTTGACCTTGCCAGAATGGACCCGTTCGGGGCGGAGCGTTTGCATATCGAGACCGAGGCCTCGAAGCTCGCTTATGATGCGCGCAACCGGTTCATTGCGGACCCCGATCATACGACACATGCGGATCGCTTCATAGATCAGGATGTGGCGGACCGCCTTGCCGCTCTGATTGATCCGAAACGGGCCATGGCTGCAGCAGCCCCTCTGACCGAATCCGTTCACAAGGATACGGTGTACATCACCGTCGTGGATCGGGACCGGATGGCGGTATCGCTGATATATTCCATTTTCCACAGCTTCGGGTCGGGAATCGCGTCCGAAAAATATGGCATTCTGATGCAGAACCGGGGGTCGGGCTTCACCCTGCAAGCCGATCATCCGAATGAATTGGGCGGTCGCAAACGGCCAATGCACACGATCATTCCTGGATTGCTAAAGCAAGATGGGCGCGTTCTTATGCCGTTTGGTGTAATGGGCGGTGCTTATCAACCCACCGGCCACTCGCGGTTCGTGTCAAACCTGACCGACCACAGCATGGGCCTGCAGGCCAGCATCGATGGATCGCGCGCATTTTTCGACAAAGGCTTTTTGAAGCTTGAGCGCGGAATTTCGCCCAAGGTTGCTCAACAATTGTGTGAGATTGGTCACAATATTCAAGTATCGGAAACACCGTTAGGCGGTGCTCAGGCAATTCGAATCTGTGAAAGCGGTGTATTGCAGGGCGCAAGCGACCCGCGAAAAGACGGATGTGCGCTTGGGTACTAAAGGACAGACGTCTGGTCGAACGACTTCAGTTCAAATGAAAGTGGAGCGGATATGCGCCATTCTCGAACGGGCCGAACATATCGGGAATATCTGGGTGTTCAACCGGTTCACCGGACTGATCCGCAACCAGATTTTGTTCAGAAACATAAGCGACATAGAACGATTGATCGTTTTCTGCCAGCAGGTGGTAAAACGGCTGGTCCTTGACGGGTCGGCTATCCTCGGGGATGGCCTGATACCACTCTTCCGTATTCGAAAACTCTGGATCGACGTCAAAAATCACCCCTCGGAAGGGATGTTTCTTATGGCGGACCACCTGTCCCAAACCGTATTTGGCGTTTGTCTTCAGCATTATCTCTGCCCCCACTGGTCTTACTACCTGTTTCCGGGCCGAAATGCCAATGATTGATCTGAAATTTAGGGAAACAGTCTGTGAACCTCTTGCCAACAGTCTTCGAAATCGTGGCGCCGGTTTTTCTTCTGGCGGGAATCGGTTTTGCGTGGGTCAAGCTCGGGTTTGAGTACCGACTGCAGTTCGTCACGCGCTTTGCCATGACCCTTGCGGTGCCCAGTCTGATCTTTGTAGCGCTGATGAAAACAGATATTCCGGGGGAAGATCTTTCTCGCTTCACCGTTGCAACCGTTGCAGCACATCTGGCGATGGCGGGGGTATTCTGGGTGATTGCACGCGGGCTGAGGCTTGAGCAGCGCACCTACCTGTCGCCGCTGATCTTCGGGAATACAGGCAACCTTGGCCTACCTTTGTGCCTGTTTGCGTTTGGTCAGGCCGGACTGGGCTATGCCGTCATCTTCCTGTCAACTACAGCTTTGTTTTCATTCACTTACGGCATTTATCTGGTGGCTGGCAAAGGCGCGTTCGGAAAAGTCGCGCGCGAACCGATTGTCTGGGCGACCCTGTTGGGTGCCTTGTTTTTGTGGCGGGGCTGGGAAACGCCTGTGTTCCTGACCAACACCCTAGATTTGTTGGGACAGATGGCTGTGCCCCTGATGTTGATCACTCTGGGCGTTGCGGTGGCACGCCTGACAACGCATCGCTTGGGTCAGGCATTTTGGCTTTCATTCCTGAAGCTGGCGGTCTGCTTCGTTTTAGGATGGGCTGTTGCAGTTGTGTTCAGTCTGGATGCCGCGGCCTTCGGAGTTCTGGTGCTACAGGCCTGCGCGCCGGTGGCCGTGACCTCATACCTATTGGCCGAACGGTTCGAGGCCGATTCCGATGCCGTCGCCGGAATGGTCATGGTCTCAACCGCCCTTTCAATAGGCGCAATGCCCTTAATTCTAGCTATTATTCTATGACGAATGTGATTTCCCAAAACCGCAATTTACGCTAGAATAAAGAAAAAAGGCACGAGGCACATGAGCAGAATTCTTATCGTACTCTTCGGGGTGCTGCTTTTGGCATCCTGTGGGGGTGGTTCAAAACAGCCGCCCAGCAAGCTGAATGACGCGTGCAGCATTGCGCGTGAAAGGCCCGAATTCATAAAGGCCTTCAAAAACACTGAACGCAAATGGGGCGTCCCCGTTCACGTTCAGATGGCGACGATTTATCAGGAAAGTCGCTATCGGCATGACGCACGCACGCCGCACCAATACGTTCTGGGTGTAATACCGATGGGTCGTCAGAGCAGCGCATATGGCTTTAGTCAGGCGTTGGATGGTACTTGGGAACAATACCAGAAGGAAACCGGCAAACGTCGGGCCAAGCGTGACCGCATTCGCGATGCGTCGGACTTCATCGGCTGGTACATGAACAAAAGCTACACGCGGAACGGCATCCACCCTAGCGACACACGTAACCAGTACCTCGCCTATCATGAGGGTCACTCGGGTTATGCCCGGGGTAGCCACTACAGCAAGACTTGGCTGCTGAATGTCGCCAATGACGTAGATGCCCGCGCTAAGCTATATCAGGCGCAACTGGCTGGGTGCCGCCACTAAAAACCACGCGGGTCAGCGATTGTTTGACCCGCTTCGTTTTGAAGATGAGAACAGGTCCCGGCTCAGGTTCGGGCCTGTGTTCAATTGTCCTAACAGAACGGTTGTCTGGCTGCCTGCATTGTCATGAATAACCCACTTGCGCAGCTCAATCGGGTTGTCGGTGAACATCAGCTCAATCCGTCCAGTTTCAGGGTTTTTCGGGTCCTGAGCGGTGACAACCGTAGCAGTGCCATCGAAATCATGACCTACCACCATGTTCGCCTGCCCCAGATTCACATTGCGCGCCAACACCAGTGACAGGGGCGTTCGTTTCAACGGGTATTGCTCGGGTGGTTGATTCGACTTCGGGTCAAAGATTTTCACGGTTCCAGTATTCGCCAAAACAACAGCGCTGTTTGGCGGGTCATACTCGAACCGCATCTTGCCGGGCCGTTGAAGCCACAACTTTCCAGTGCTTAATGAGCCATCATCGTTGACCTGCGTGAACGTGGTCTCAACCGCTTTCAGGCCGTTCAGATAGTCAGAGATTTGTGACAAGGGCAGCTTTTCGGCAGCCCAGGCGGCTGGCGCGGCAAGGCAAAAGGCAAGGGCAAGGGCAATCTGTTTCATGCCCCACAGATATGCGCTTTGCCCTTGTTATTAAATATCCTATTGCTCGGGGACCAGGATTTCCCGCTTACCGACGTGATTTGCTGACGAAACAACACCTTCGTCCTCCATCTGCTCAACAAGCCGCGCAGCTTTGTTATAGCCAATGGCAAGTTTCCGCTGGATGTAAGAGGTTGAGCATTTGCGATCCTTGATCACAATCGCCACCGCCTGGTCATAGAGCGCGTCCTCACCATTGGTGTTGCCACCGGTGTTCAGCCCTAGAACGGCGTCGATATTATCAGCCTTGTCCTCTGCAGGTCCATCCAGAACGCTGCCGACGTAATCCGGTGGGCCGAACTGTTTCAGGTGGTTGACGATTTCCTCAACCTCTTCATCCGAAACAAACGGTCCATGGCAGCGTGTGATCTTGGCGCCACCCGCCATATACAGCATGTCACCCTGCCCCAGCAGCTGCTCGGCACCCATTTCGCCCAGAATAGTGCGACTGTCGACTTTCGACGTGACCTGGAACGAGATCCGGGTCGGAAAGTTCGCCTTGATCGTGCCGGTGATCACGTCGACCGAGGGGCGCTGTGTCGCCATGATCAGGTGAATACCTGAAGCCCGCGCCATCTGTGCCAGACGCTGGATGCAAGCCTCGATCTCTTTGCCGGCAACCATCATGAGGTCGGCCATCTCATCGACGATCACGACGATGTAGGGCATCGCCTCGGGCGCGAATTCCTCGGTTTCGAACATCGGTTCACCGGTTTCCTCATCAAACCCAGTCTGGACCGTCCGGCTGAACATTTCGCCCTTGGCCAACGCATCCTTCACTCGACCGTTGTACCCAGCGATGTTGCGCACGCCCATCTTGGACATCTTGCGATAGCGGTCCTCCATCTCGCCCACGACCCATTTCAGGGCCACAACCGCCTTTTTCGGGTCGGTCACAACGGGCGACAGCAGATGTGGGATACCGTCATAGACAGACAGTTCCAGCATCTTCGGATCGATCATGATCAGGCGACACTCATCCGGTGTCAGCTTGTACAACAGCGACAGGATCATCGTGTTAATCGCCACCGACTTACCCGAACCAGTTGTCCCGGCGATCAACAGGTGAGGCATCTTGGCCAAGTTGGCTACGACGGATTCGCCACCGATATCTTTTCCCAGTGCCAGCGGCAGTGCTTGGTTGCCATCACCGAAATCACGGCTGGCCAAGATCTCGCGCAGCACCACCATCTCGCGGTTTTCGTTTGGCAGTTCGATGCCGATCACCGAACGCCCTGGCAGAGTCGAAACCCGCGCCGAAAGGGCCGACATCGAACGCGCAATATCATCGGCCAAGCCGATCACGCGGCTGGCTTTCAACCCCGGGGCTGGCTCCAATTCGTACATCGTGACAACGGGGCCGGGGCGGACGCTGACGATCTCACCCTTTACGCCGTAATCGTCCAGAACATTTTCCAGCATTCGCGCGTTTTCTTCCAGTGCCTCATCGCTCAGGTGATGGCGCTGAATGCTGGCGGGATTGGACAGAAGACTCAGCGGCGGCAGTTCGAAATCCGAATACCTTTCTTCGAAAGACAATGCTGGCTGCGCCTCGGCCTGGGCCCGGCGCGAGGGCGGCGGAGTACGGCGCACGGGTTGCGCCACCACCGGTTTGCGCGGCTCGGCCACCGGAATTTTCATCGCCGGGCGTGGCTGAGGTTCCGGTTCTATTGCGTCTTCGAACACGTCATCGTCTTGGTCATACGGCTCGGGCGCAAAGTCATCATGCAAGGAGTCCTGCCATTCAGGGTCAGGGGTCGCAGTCAGCATGGGTTCGGGCGACAAACCCGCGGCAGTCACAGGCGGTTCGGGTGGCAGTTCACCCGTGCCCCTTGGGTTCAGGATCAATGGGTCAGGTCCCCGACCCCGACCCTTGGTCAGCGGCAGGTTCGGATCAGGCTCGGGCGTCATCTCTCCGGTAGCCACTTTGCGATTGCGAACGGCGGCAGAGATCTTGGACCGGATGCGATCCTCACCCGGCATTTCATCAAAACCGGCAACGGGGTCTTGATCAATCAATTCAGGTTCAGGCATCGGCTCGGGTCGACGGATCAGGCTGGGCATCCGCGCCAGAAGCCCCGGCTTTGCAGGCTCGGGCTCGGCATATTCAAGGTCTTCAAATACCGGATCGGCATAGGCCATGTCATCGTCAAACACGGCTTCGGCAGCTTCGGCCCGCGCTGCCTTGCGTTCATCCCACTGTGCGCGGCGATCTCGGGCGGCCTGTGCAGTCGCAGCTGCCCCTCGACCCAGCACGTTCATCAGCATGTCGTAGGACATCACTAAGCCTAACAGGAAGGCGCGGAACCCCTTGCGCACGTCGGTTTTGGTGAAGCCCAGCACAAAAACACCAAGCGCCAGCATCCCAACCGCCATGGCCAACGACATCAGCTTGACCATGAAATGCGAGGAAAGCGGCAGCAGGGTCAGCAACGCACCCATCACGGTGTCGCCGAACAACCCGCCAAGACCATAGCTGTGGGTGGCGCGCCACGCCTCACCCGGCACCAGCGTCGCCGCGTAAACGGACACAACCGCAATCCAGATCGGTGCGAAGATCAGACAGTTGACCGCGCGATCCTCACCGAAATGGCCGGTAAAGCGCGCACCCCAACCGATCAGCACCAGCGCGATGCCCCAACTGCCCCAGCCCACGATCATGAACAGGGGCGCAGCGATCGATGCGCCGATCCGACCCATCCAGTTCTGCACCGGCGCATCGGTCGAAACCATCCAGTTCGGATCATCGGGCGTGTAGGACCATATCATCGCGGCCGAGGCCAACCCCAGCAGGATCAGCGCGATCCCGATCAGCTCTTTGCTGCGTCGTTCAATTGCCGCCTGGGTCGTGCTGTCCAGCAATGGATCGCGTTTGCGCGCGTTATATGATGCCATTTTGCCCTCGTACCTCACGAATAGATGCAGTCGCGGAGCTTGATCAGCCCTTGCTGCAACTCTGTTTTTGGGGCCACCAGGGCAGCCCTTATGAAATGTTCGCCCGGGTTTTGCCCCGGATCACCTTGGGAAAGATAAGCGCCCGGTAGGACCCGAACACCGGTTTGCTTCCACAGCTTCAATGCGGTTTCTTCACCGTTATCGACCGGCAACCAAAGGAAAAACCCGGCCTCTGGCGGCATATAGCCTTGAACATTGGCAAACACCTCATCGGCAATCGCGTATTTTTCCTGGTACAGCGCGCGGTTCTCGGCCACATGTTCTTCGTCAGCCCAGACGCGGGCCGCCGCCGCCTGCAACGGCGCGGGCAAGGGTGCCCCTGCATAGTTGCGCAACTGCCTGACCCGTTTGATCGTCTCAGGGCCACCCGCAATCAGCCCTGAGCGCAAGCCGGCCAAGTTTGATCTTTTAGACAGCGAGTTGAAAAGCGTGATCCGTTCGGGGTCCGTTCCCAATTCCTGCGCCACGGTCAGCACGCCGGTAGGTGCTTTGTCGCGATAGATTTCAGAATAGCATTCGTCAGCAAAAATCCGGAAATCGAATTTCTCGGCCAAACCGATCAATTCGGCCCAATAGTCACGCGACGCAACGGCGCCCTGCGGGTTGGCCGGTGAACAGATATAAGCCGCAACGGTGCGGTTCAAAACATCATCGGGAAGGCTTGCATAGTCCGGCAAATGACCGGTTGCGGCAGTGGCGGGCACAAATACCGGCTCTGCCCCGACCGAGATCGAGGCAACCATGTACACCTGATAAAACGGGTTCGGGCATAGGATAACCGGTTTTTGCCCATTTTTCTGTTCGGGGCACAGCGCCATGGCGGCATTGTACAGCCCCTCGCGCGTGCCGTTCAGGACCATCACATTGGTCTCGGGGTCCATGGTTACGCCGTAGCGGCGGCCAATCCAGTTGGTGATCGCGCTGCGCAGTTCAACCGTACCTTCATTTGGCGGATAGCCCTGAAATCCCGCTGCGTTTTCCATGATCACATCCGTTGCCCACGACGGGAAATCATGCATCGGCGCCCCGATGGTCATGTGAATCACGTCTCCACCCGGTTGGTGGTGGTCCAACAAGGTGCGTAGACGTGGGAATGCATATTCCGGTAGGTTCGAAAACCGCTCGGGAAAATTCATAACTACTGCCTCAATATCGGGGTCATTTCGCCCCGTTTTTCCAGAAGATTACAGACCGCACCCTGCTTCGTCCAGACAAAGAGGTGCCGAATCAGGGGATTGTGGCATTCAGGCCAACGCTGCCTCGGCCGCAGAACCAAGACGCAAAAGCGCCTCTTCCGAACCCGGGTAGCCCAACATCATAAGCCCACACCCGGGGGTACCTGTCGGCAAGTTCAGCGCGGCCAGACCCATGAGATTCCCGATCCGCGTGTTGCGCAGCGCCAACAGGTTTTCGGTGACGTAATAGTCGTGATCACTCATTAACCTTTCAAGATTCGGCGGCAGGATGGGTGCGGTGGGGGCCAGAACAGCATCAAAGCCGGACGTGGCCGCATCCCAAGCGGCGCGGCACGCCTTGAGCGTGGACCAAGCGGCAACATAATCGGGACCCGCGGCGTTTTTTCCGGCACGAAAACGCTCTAATATCTCGGGATACATCGCGTCTGGGTTGGCCTCGATCACATCGCGCCACAATCCGTAAGCTTCGGTCGTGTAAAGAACGCCGGAAAGACCCATCGCTTCGTTCAGTTCGGGCACTTCGATGGGTACGATCTGGGCTCCGGCATTGCGCAGACGCTCCAGTGACGCGTCATAGGCTGCGCGCGGTGCACCGCGCAGGTCATCTTTTGCGACATTCTGCAAATCGGCAAAACGGCGGCCTTTCAGGCTGGCCCCTCTCAGGTCGGCGGGGCTGTTTCCCTCAAGCAGCGCCAGCATATGCGCCGCGTCCTCGACCGAACGCGCCAGCGGGCCAACGGTATCGAAGCGCAGGCACAAAGGTACAACCCCTTCCAGACTGATTCGCCCGGAGGTGGTCTTTAGCCCGACCAGATTGTTCCAAGCCGCCGGAATACGCACCGAGCCCCCAGTGTCCGAGCCAATACCGCCCGCAGCCAGCCCCCATGCGACCGATGCCGCTGCGCCCGAGGATGATCCGCCGGGAACAGCCTTTTCATTGTCAATACAAGGCGGTGTTTCGGTAATCGGGTTCAGGCCCAAACCGGAAAAGGCCAGCTCGCTCATATGCGTTTTGCCAAGACATACCGCGCCCATGGCTGTGGCATTGCGCAACACGACCGCGTCAGCCTGCGGTACGCGGCCTTTTAACAGGGCAGAACCCGCCTCGGTCGCTATGCCCGCAGTATCGAACAAGTCTTTCCAACTGATCGGCACACCATCCAGCAGTGACAGGCGCAGACCGTGCTTGGCGCGCTCGTGCGCGGCTGCAGCCTCGACGCGCGCGCGGTTATGGGTAACGCGCGCGTAAATTCGGTCACGGTGGGGATGCGCGTCGATTGCCGACAGGAACGTCTCGGTCAATTCCACAGGGTCGATTCGCCCCATTCCGATGCCCCGACCCAGATCACACGCCGTCATGGTCAGCCAATCCTGCATCCCTGCCCCCTTCTCAATTCTAGGTTTTGGCGACGGTAGCGACAGGACCGCACATGGACAATCCCGAATGGGCGCGCATATTGCACCGCATGGAAAAGAAACCCGACATCCTGATCGTGGGCGGAGGCCTGAATGGTCCGGCCTTGGCGTTGGCCCTCGCGCAGACGGGGCATTCCGTCACTGTGATTGACGCACTGGCCGAGAAGGTGCGCAAGAATGCGGCCTTTGACGGGCGCTCTTACGCGCTGGCGCTTGCATCACAACGCCTTTTGGATGCGATCGGGATCTGGGACCGCGTGGTCGAACACGCCCAGCCGATGTTGGAGATCAAAGTCACCGACGGGCACGCAGGGGCAGGTCCGTCGCCTTTTTTCATACATTTCGACCATGCCGAGATCGAAGAAGGCCCGATGGGCTATATGGTTGAAGACCGTCACCTGCGGCGCGCATTTCTGGACGCAATGGCCGAGGAAAAGGCCATCACGGAACTCAGTGGCAAGACGGTTGTCGCACAAGAGAGCAACGCAAACGGCGTTACGCTGACCTTGGATGATGGAAGCACCTTGACTGGCGATCTGCTGGTCGGCTGTGATGGACGCCGCAGTGGTACTGCCGCGCGAGCGGGGATCAAGCGCACCGGCTGGGATTACGGTCAGACAGCGCTGGTTTGCGCCATCGAGCACGAGCTGCCCCATCACGGCATCGCACATCAATTCTTTATGCCGCCCGGCCCTTTGGCCATCCTGCCCCTGACTGGCAATCGCAGTTCCATCGTATGGAGCGAGCGGACCGAAATGGCTGAGCGGATCAACGCCATGTCCGAAGCCGACTATCTACAAGTCCTGCGGCCCCGGTTCGGTGATTTCCTGGGTGAGATCAAACTTGCCGGAGACCGGTTCACCTATCCGCTGAACCTGACCATCGCCAACTCTTTCATCGCGGATCGTCTGGCCTTGGTCGGAGATGCCGCACACGGCATGCACCCCATTGCCGGACAAGGTCTGAACGCGGGCCTGCGCGATGTCGGCGCACTGGCCGAGGTGCTGACCCTTGCCGGACGCCGCGGCGAAGATATCGGTTCGGTCACGGTGCTGGAACGTTATCAGGCATGGCGCCGCTTTGACACTGCCTCGCTGGCGATGGCGACAGATTTGTTCAACAGGCTTTTTTCCAACGACAATCCTCTACTTCGGATGGGTCGGGATATTGGGATGGGGATCGTAGGCTCTTTACCCGGTCTGCGACGCGGCTTCGTGCGGGAAGCCGCCGGGTTGACCGGGGATTTACCCAAGCTTCTACAAGGCCGCCCGATCTAGTCCAGCGCGCGCGCCTCATCCACCAGCATCACGGGGATACCGTTGCGAATGGGAAAGGCAAGACCCGCCGCCTTGGACACCAGCTCTTGCTTTTCTGTGTCGTAGTGCAGCGTGGTATGGGTCTGTGGACAGATCAGAGCCTCAAGCATGTGTCGATCAAACGCGTGTTCAGGCTCGGTCATTGAAGCTTTTCCTCATTCGTTCCGCCGCGCATGGCAATTTCGATAAGTGTCACCAATGTCTCACGCCGCGTACGAAGGCAAGGAGCTTCAAGAAGCGCCTGTTTTTCTTCGGGGTCGAAATCCAGCAGCATGGAGAGCGAGTTCACCAATAGCTCATCCTCGGCATCTTTCAGTGTGTCCCAGTCGGTTGAAAGGTGGCGTGACGCAAAGAACCGTTCAAGAAGGTTCATGAACTGCCTGCGATCAAAGCCTTTGTCCGTTTCCACCTTGCCGAGGTCACGGTCAAACCCTTCCCATGACACCGCACAGCGCCTGTAAGGCGTAAACGCGTCCAATTCGGATCGGATACGGAACCGCGATACACCCGAAAGCGTAATGAGATATCGGCCATCTTCAGTTTCCGAGAACTGCGTCACGCGACCGGCGCAGCCGATCTGGTGCAGCTTGCCTTCATTACTCTTGCATGGGTTCGGCTGCACCATGCCAATCAATCGCTCCTGCGTTTTCAGGGCGTCATCCAACATTTGCAGATAGCGCGGCTCGAAAATGTGCAGAGGCAGGCGGGACCGGGGCAGCAAAAGCGCCCCCGGTAATGGAAAAACGGACACCGTTTCAGGCAGATCAGCGGGATGCATCATGTACCCGAGTGTAGCTCTGATCGGAGATTAGGCAAATATCATCGAGCTGAGTTTGCGCCGCCCATTCAAAACAATCGGATCATTGGGCTTGAGCGCGTCGAAGATCGTAAACAACTGCGCCTTTGCAGCGCCTTCATTCCACTCACGATCCCTGCGGAAAAGCTCCAGCAACTGAGCAACGGCTTCTTCAACATCGCCGTTTGCATGCAGGGCCTGCGCCAGATCGAAACGGGCTTGGTGGTTGTCCGGATCGGCCTCGACCGCGGCGCTCAGATCGGCGACCGGGCCCGCATCTGCGGCCTGCTTTGCCAGTTCCAGCTGCGCATGTGCCGCCTCAACCTCGGTCGAGGTGGAAATTTCGGCCGGTGCGCCGTTCAGGATCGCCTCGGCCTGTTCCAGATCGTCAGCCGCGATATGGGCGCGGACCAAGCCGCCATAGGCCGCGGCATGGTTCGGGTCTTCGCCAAGAATGGCCGCGAATGTTTGCGCGGCATCACTGGCGGCGCCAGCGGCCAGCATCTCTTCGGCGGCCTCAACGGCTTCGTCCAGTTGACCACCGGGGCTTTCGCCGCCCGCCGCTTCGATCACACGGTCGATGAACGCCTTGATCTCGGACCCTGGCAGTGCGCCCTGAAACCCATCCACAGGCTGACCCTTGTAGAAGGCATACACCGTCGGGATCGATTGGATGCGCAGTTGTCCTGCGATCATCTGCGCCTCGTCCACGTTGATCTTGACCATCTTCACCGCACCCTTGGCGGCGGTCACGGCATCTTCCAGCATCGGGCCCAGCGTTTTGCATGGGCCGCACCAAGGCGCCCAGAAATCAACGATGACCGGCGCTTCCTGCGATGCTTCGACCACATCGGCCATAAACGTGGCCTCGGACCCGTCCTTGATCAGATCGGTGGTGTCAGGGCTGGCAGCGGCGTTCAGAAGGTCCATGGCATTCACTCTCCGGTTCGAACTTGAGCCTTATATGCAACCGCTGGCAGCGGAAACCAAGGGTAGAGTTGCGCAATTACAGGTCGAAACTGGCAAAAACAGGCGCGTGATCACTCGGCTTCTCCCATCCGCGCGCATCGCGCAGAACACGGCTGGAATGACCTGCGTTTGAAATATCGGGCGTGGCCCAGACGTGATCAAGCCGCCGCCCCTTGTCCGCCGCATCCCAATCGCGTGCGCGATAAGACCACCAGCTATAAAGCTGCCCATCGGGAATATCCTGCCGGGTTACGTCAACCCAACCACCCGCATCCTGGGTTTCGGCCAGCGTTTCAACCTCGATCGGCGTGTGCGAGACGACCTTGAGCAATTGTTTGTGCGACCAAACGTCGTCCTCGCGCGGGGCGATATTCAGGTCACCGACCAGAATGGATTTCTGGGGTTTATCGGCATGGAACCAGTCCCGCATATCGGTGAGGTAATCGAGTTTCTGACCGAATTTCTCATTCACCTCACGGTCAGGCACATCGCCGCCCGCCGGAACGTAGAAATTATGGATGGTTACACCATTCTCCAGCCGCCCTGCGATGTGGCGGGCGTGACCCAGACCGGCAAAGTCCTTGTCGCCGACCTCCTCCATCGGAATCCGTGACAGGATGGCGACACCGTTATAACCCTTTTGGCCACGCGCGATCATGTGAGTGTAGCCCAGCGCAGCGAACCCTTCGGTCGGGATCTTGTCGACCGGAGACTTGCATTCCTGCAAACACAGCACATCCGGAGCCTCTTCCTGCAGCAATTTCAGGACGATAGGCTCGCGCAGGCGGACCGAGTTGATGTTCCAGGTGGCAAGGGTAAAGGGCATATTCGGGGAATCCTCTGTCGCGATTGACCGGAAACTAGCGCGGTGCGGGCCGGGGTGCCATCGGAAAACCCTAACAGTGGCATCACTATCGCGAAACGGCGCGTGACTTCACCCCGTGTTCAGCCGGTACTTTCGAAACGGGGCACCCTCATACTCCGTCTCGCCCACGAACTCTGCGCCGAGCCTTGACAGGGCTCCGGTCTTTGTCCGCGACGGCGGCAGCAGAAACGTGACAAACGGAATGCGCGGGTCTGAAGCGGCAAAGTCCAGTGCTTTCCGGGTGATCCGCCCACCAAGCCCAAATGAGTCCGGTTTAAGAACCAGACCATAATCCCACTCGTTCTCTTCTTTCTGAAACCCACCCCAACCGACATAGTTTCCGTTTTGCAAAATGGCCCAATGCCCCAACCCATCACGTGTCCAGCACTGTTCCTTAGCTTCGACAAAACGAACCACATCAGACAAGCCCCAAGTACCTGTAAGTAAAGGCATATGTTCCATCAAGCGCGGGTCTGACATGTGGGACAAAATCTCTTGTGCGTCGATATCCGGCAGGCGGGTGAATTCAATCCTGGTCATTTCAGGTTTTCCTACCGCAGAAAGCACCGCTGCAGAACGGTCCGCGCGTACACAAAAAAAGGCCGGGCCCAAGGGCCCGGCAGTCCAACAGGGAGGTGCATGTCATAACCCGGACATGCGCGGGTTGGGAGTAAACTAATTACACATCCAGAGTATCACTTTGATGCACGTCAATCCACAACGAGTTATGATACCAAGCGATATCCACCCGATTCTGTGACCAAAAGGCGCGCGTTGGATGGATCGGGCTCGATCTTCTGACGCAAGCGATAGATATGCGTTTCCAGCGTGTGCGTGGTGACACCCGCATTGTAACCCCAAACCTCGTGCAGCAGAACGTCGCGTGCTACCACACCATCGGCGGAGCGGTACAGGAACTTCAGAATGTTGGTCTCTTTCTCGGTCAACCGGATTTTGCGATCCTCTTCGGTGATCAGCATTTTCATCGCAGGCTTGAACGTGTAGGGGCCAAGTACGAAAACCGCGTCCTCTGACTGTTCATGCTGGCGCAGTTGGGCACGGATACGGGCCAGCAAGACCGGGAATTTAAAGGGTTTAGAGACATAGTCGTTGGCGCCTGCGTCCAGACCCAGAATGGTATCAGCGTCGCTGTCATGGCCCGTCAGCATCAGTATCGGGCTTTTGACACCCTGTTTCCGCATCAGACGGCACAGTTCCCGACCATCGGTATCTGGCAGGCCCACATCCAAGATGACCAGATCATAGATCGCTTCGCGTGCGCGCTCCATCGCGGATTGACCGTCCTGAGCTTCGAACACATCGAAATCCTCGGTCATCACAAGCTGCTCACTTAGCGCCTCGCGCAGGTCTTCATCGTCATCTACCAGCAGGATTTTTTTGAGCTGAGCCATGTCGGGTCCTCCAAACCTTTTCCACCACTTGCGCGCAGAAGATGCAATCAACAAGGTTTGCTGCAACACACTCACGCTCTCGTGTCTGATGTAGAGGAATTATTTCACATTATTGCCAGATCAGGCTAATGGAAGGCCGAAATGTGACAGGAAACGACCGATGAGCCTTGTTCCGGATATCTCAGAACTGCTGGCGCGGGCCCGTGCGGATTTGCGTATGGGGGTTCCTGTTGCCCTGACAGATGACAGCGGGTTCAGCGTGCTAGCCATCGCAACCGAGACGCTGAGCGCGCAGCGGCTTGCGGATTTGCGTAGCGTCGGAGAGGATCCGGTCGTCGCTGTAACCGTACGGCGGGCCGAGACGCTCAAAGCGCGCGCCTATGATGGCGATCTTGCGCGGGTGATCATCCCAATGGATGCGGATATCGCGTGGGTTCAGGCTGTCGCCGATCCGTCGGACGACCTGAATGCCCCGATGAAAGGTCCTCTGATGACTCGGCGTCAGGGCAATGCCAACTTGCATCGCATCGCTATTGCCTTGGCCAAGTCGGCGCGGCTTTTACCTGCGGCTGTTGTTGTGCCAATCGAGGATGGGCGCAGCTTTGCCGCCACCCATGGCCTGACCTGTATCGATCACGCAAGCGCAGCGCCGCATCTGGCTGATCGCAGTGAGTTGCACGAGGTGGCCGCGGCCCGTTTGCCGATGGAAGTGTCCGAAGCTGGGCGGCTTCACATCTTCCGCCCCGAAGACGGTGGCGAGGAGCACTATGCCGTCGAAATCGGACGCCCGGATCGCGACAAGCCGGTTCTCGCCAGGTTGCATTCGGCCTGTTTCACCGGCGACCTTATGGGCAGCCTGAAATGCGATTGCGGTCCGCAACTGAGGGGCGCGCTTGCACAGATGGGCGCAGAAGGTGCCGGGGTTCTATTGTATCTGAACCAGGAAGGGCGCGGCATTGGTCTGGCCAACAAGATGCGGGCCTATTTCCTGCAGGATCAGGGGTTCGATACGGTCGAGGCCAATCATCGACTGGGGTTCGAGGATGACGAACGGGATTTCCGGTTGGGTTCGGATATCTTGAAGTCCCTAGGATTCAACTCGGTACGTCTGCTGACCAACAACCCTGCAAAAATCGCGATGATGGAAAAGACCGGGATTGCCGTCACTGAACGCGTCCCGCTGAAGGTCGGCGAAACGGCCCATAACCGGGGCTACCTGGCGACAAAGGCCGCAAAATCGGGGCATTTGCTTTGACGTCAAATGATCTGGTTCTGACACCTCGCGGAACTCGATTCGCGGGTCGGATGTTTCCGTGCGTGATCGGCAAAGGCGGCTTAACAAACACCAAGCACGAGGGCGACGGGGCCACGCCCGCCGGTGTGCATCACATCGTAGGGATGCTCTATCGGCCGGACCGGATGGCCTGTCCTGCCAATTGGGCGATTCCCATTGGCCCGCGCGATCTCTGGTCGGACGATGGCCGCGACAACCGCTACAACCAACTGGTCACTGCGCCATACGGTTTCAGCCATGAAAAACTGCGACGCGCCGATCCTTTATATGATCTGGTGCTGATCACCGACTGGAACTGGCCCAACGCGGTGCCGGGTCGTGGGTCGGCGATCTTTATTCACCAATGGCGGCGTCCGGGATTCCCGACCGAAGGCTGTGTTGCGTTTCGCCGCGATCACCTACATTGGATCGCTGAGCGGGTTTCATTGGGTACGCGCCTGATCATTCCCCGGGCTTAACGCGCTCACCAAAAATTGCCGACCCCACGCGCACATGGGTTGCGCCCAGCGCAATGGCCTGTTCGAAATCGCCACTCATACCCATCGAAAGACCGGTAAGCCCGTTGCGTTCTGCGATCTTGGCCAGCAAGGCGAAATGCAGGGACGGTTCCTCATCTATTGGGGGGATACACATTAAGCCCTGCACCGGCAGGTCCAGATCCCGGCACTCCGCAACAAAGGCATCTGCATCAGCGGGCAGGATACCTGCCTTTTGATCCTCTTCCCCCGTATTGACCTGAATGAACAGGTCCGGGCATTTACCCATTTCCTGCGCCAGCCGCGCCAGTGTTTTCGCCAGCTTGGGCCGGTCGACCGAGTGGATGGTGCTGAACAAGTCAAACGCTTGACGGGCCTTGTTGGTTTGCAACGGGCCAATCAGGTGCAGATCAACATCTGGAAACTGCTCGGTAAAACGCGGCCATTTTCCGGCGGCCTCTTGCACCCGGTTTTCGCCGAAACACCGATGGCCCTGCTCTAGTACGGCCTGCACGCGCTCATCCGGTTGCACCTTGGAAACTGCGATCAATTTAACAGACCCCGCAGACCGCCCTGCGGCGCTTTCGGCCTTGGCAATACGGGCAGTGATATCTTGCAGCGACATAGATAGGGTACCTCAATCTGCTTCATGCGCAGCAAAACACCATGTCGGCACAAAAGAAAAGGGCAGGCCCGAAGACCTGCCCTTAAACCTTTCGGTTCAGATCAACTTAGAAGTTGAACTGCGCACCGAAGTCAGCAACGACGGAAGAGTCGTCACAAACGTCACAGTCGTTCACACCGATACCACCGCGCAGCGATGCACCGCCGCCCAGGTCGTAGATGGCACCAAGAGCAACCTGCTGAAGGTCTGCATCCGCGTTACCGTCACCGTAAGTGAACAGCAGGGTGGTTGCAGCGCCCAGGTTGTAGGCTGCCGACAGACCCCATGCGGTGCCGTCAGTTGCGTCAACTTCGGTGGCGTCGTCTGCAACAAACACGGTACCCGAGAAGTCGCCGAATTCACCGCCCAATGTCAGAACTGTCAGGCTTGGATCGCTACCACCGAAGTCGTCCAGATCAGTCTGACCGTAGGCAATCGCTGCGGTGATGTTGTTGAACGAGTAGGTCGCGCTGATGTCCCAGCGGTCAGCGTCAACTGCAGCACCGTTCAGGCCCAGAGTCGCTTGGTCGTACGATGCGCCGAACGCAAAGTCACCAACTGCGTACTGGAAGAACACAGCGTTCGCGCCAGAACCGGTCGAGCTGTAAGCCAGGAAGTTGTAGTCAACACCCGAGTACTGACCAGCAAACAGTTCCAGACCAACTTCGTTACCGTAGTAGTTTGCAAGGTTGTCGAACGAACCGGCAACGTTGCCGGCGTCAACACGCAGACCACCGTAGATAACCGAGAAGCGCGCGCCGTTCAGGCCAGCCGAGTTGGCTTCGCCGGTCGACGAGTTTTCGTCGGCTTGCAGACGAACACGGCCTTCAAAGCGAACGCCACCATCGGTTTCGGTGAAACCGTCAATGTTCAGACGGAAGCGCGAAACCAGGATTGCGTCGTCGGTGTCAACAACTGCAGTACCTGTAGTGGTACCAGTTACAGTCGCGCCGCCTGTGGTGGTGGTTGTAACCACGCCAGTGTTAAAGTTGGTTACGGCACCGGTACGGTCTTCGGAGTACCCAATACCAAAGCGGCCATAACCGCTAAAGTTAACGCCGGACTCGGCGGCCGCAACGCCTGCGGTTGCAATCAGAGCCGTCGTTGCGAAGAGAACTTTTTTCATCTTGTTTCCCTCGGTTTCAAAAAGTTTATCTACTCGACACATGCCATAGCATATGTCTCAGCACGGGAACCGTTTCGCTCTTTTTGCCCCCTTTACGCAAGCTTGGCATAAGGACTGCCCGCTCATTGACCCCGAATTGGTGCAAGGATGCCACAGTTGGATTTGAGGGCCGGATGGACCCCACACCAAACCATATGTGACAATAATAGGGTTGTTGCTGAACGGGTCCTTGTCTAGGAGTATCACTCAGACAATGTAGACCAAAGTGAACAGGACCAGTCGACAATGCGCCTGCAGACGATTTTCGGTTTGATCATAGTGACTGCTGCCGTGTCGGCCTGCGGAGAGAATCGGGGCGCCACGCCTAACCCGAATTCGCTTGCAACCGGCGGCAATTCCGATGAGCAGGAACTGAACGATCCGAACCGCTCGACCATCTGGGATGTCTTCAACACGGCTGATGCCGAGCAGGTCACAAACGTGAATCGCTATCTGTGGGCTGCATCACTGGATGTTCTGAATTTCCTGCCCGTTCAGGAGATTGACCCGTTTACCGGTGTAATTGTAACAGGTTACGGCACACCTCCGGGCGGGGGGCGGCAATATAGGGCAACGGTTCACATCAGCGATCCGGCCCTTGCGGCGCGGTCTTTGAGAGTTGCTTTGCAGACCAGCGGCGGCAACCCGGTTAGCGCGGCAACCACTCGCGCGGTCGAAGATGCGATCCTGTCCCGCGCCCGTCAGTTGCGCATTGCGGACAACAAGCTCTAGCAACCCGCCGAAAATCGCAATATTACCACGCCGGGTTCACGCCCGGCGTTTTCATTCACGAAGGACCGCACGATGTCTCGCTATTCGGCCACCGAAATCGAAGCAAAATGGCAAGAGGCCTGGGACAAGGCCGGAATCTTCACCGCCAACCACACGGCGGACAAGCCGAAATACTATGTGCTTGAGATGTTCCCATACCCGTCGGGCCGAATCCATATGGGGCATGTGCGCAACTACACGATGGGCGACGTGATTGCGCGGCACAAACTGGCGACCGGGCACAACGTGCTGCATCCGATGGGCTGGGACGCGTTCGGAATGCCGGCAGAGAACGCTGCGATGGCGATTGGTGGCCACCCGAAGGACTGGACCTATGGCAACATCGCCGACATGCGCGGGCAGATGAAACCACTGGGTCTGTCTATCGACTGGTCCCGCGAATTCGCCACATGTGACCCCGAATACTACGGTCAGCAGCAGGCCTTGTTCCTAGATATGCTTGAGGCCGGGTTGGTTTATCGCAAAAACGCTGTGGTAAACTGGGACCCGGTCGACATGACCGTTCTGGCCAATGAACAGGTCGAAAACGGGCGCGGCTGGCGTTCAGGCGCGCTTGTCGAGCGGCGGGAACTGACACAGTGGTTCTTCAAGATCTCGGATTATTCTGAAGAGCTGCTTGAGGCACTGGATACACTGGACAATTGGCCTGCCAAGGTGCGGCTGATGCAGGAAAACTGGATCGGCCGATCGCGCGGACTGCAATTCGGGTTCGCGCGTACCGACGGGGGAGAGCCGATCACCGTTTACACAACGCGCCCCGATACGCTGTTGGGCGCGTCCTTTGTCGGTATCTCACCGGATCATCCGATAGCCAGACAGTTGGAAGCCGAAAACCCTGAAATAGCTGAATTTGTTGCAGAATGTCGCAAAGGCGGCACTACGGAAGAAGCCATTGAGACAGCCGAGAAGCTTGGTTACGACACCGGCATTCGCGTCAAACACCCGCTGGACCCCAATTGGGAACTGCCGGTCTGGATCGCGAACTTCATCCTTATGGATTATGGCACCGGTGCGATCTTTGCCTGCCCGGCGCATGACCAGCGCGATTTGGATTTCTGCCGCAAGTATGACTTGCCCGTGATCGACACGTTTTTTGCGCTGGATGACAGCACTCCGGTCGACAAGATTGCATTCGTCCCGCCCAAAACCGAAAAAGTCCGCTGGGTGAATCACTTTGCGGGCCTGACCGAGGCCACTGGCGACGAGGCGATCAACGCCACGGTCGATTTCGCCGAAAAGGCGGGTTGGGGAGAAGGCGTCACCAAGTACCGGTTGCGTGATTGGGGCCTGTCGCGCCAGCGCTATTGGGGCTGTCCGATTCCCGTGGTGCATTGCGAAAAATGCGGCGTTGTGCCCGAGAAGAAAGAAAACCTGCCGATCCGTCTGCCCGACGATGTCACCTTCGATAAACCGGGAAACCCGCTGGACCGTCATCCGACATGGCGCGACTGCACCTGCCCCAAATGCGGCGGATCTGCCCGGCGCGAAACCGATACGATGGATACGTTCGTTGATTCGTCGTGGTATTTCGCCCGATTCACCGCTCCGCGCGCTGAAACACCCACCGATCTGGCCGAGGCCGAGTACTGGATGAATGTCGATCAGTACATTGGTGGTATCGAGCATGCGATTCTGCACCTGCTTTATTCCCGCTTCTTCGCACGGGCGATGAACATTACCGGCCACCTGCCCAAGAAAGCCATCGAACCCTTCGATGCCCTGTTTACGCAGGGCATGGTGACGCACGAGATATACCAGACACGCGATGAAAAAGGCCGCCCGGTCTATCACCTGCCCGAGGATGTGACCGACGGCAAACTGGCCGATGGGACAGAGGTCGAGATCATCCCTTCGGCCAAAATGTCGAAATCCAAGAAAAACGTTGTTGATCCGGTCAGCATTATCTCGGCCTTTGGCGCAGACACCGCGCGTTGGTTCGTGCTCTCCGACTCGCCGCCCGAGCGTGACGTAGAGTGGACCGCATCCGGGGCCGAAGCCGCATTCAAGCACCTCAGCCGCGTTCACCGCATCGCAACCGAGATCGCCGCGTCAGACGTTCCGGCCAATGCCGACGACGAAACCCTGCTGCGCGAGATGCACAAGGCCATTCATGACGTGACGGGTGGGGTCGAATCCTTTGGGTTCAACGCCTCCATCGCCAAGCTCTATGCCTTTACCAACACGCTGGCGAAATCCAAGGCAGGCACAGCCGCAAAACGCGAGGCAGCCAAAACACTGGCGCAGCTGATGTCGCCCATGACCCCGCATCTGTCGGAAGAACTCTGGCAGCTTTTGGGCGGCGAGGGGCTGGTTGCCACTGCCCCGTGGCCTGTCGCGGATGAGGCGATGCTGATCGACGACACCATCACCCTGCCGATCCAGATCAACGGCAAACGCCGCGCGGAAATCAGCGTGGCCAAGGATTTGGCCAAGGCAGAGGTTGAAAAAATCGCGCTCAGCACCGAAGCTGTCCAAAAAGCGCTGGATGGTGCCGCGCCGAAGAAAGTGATTGTTGTCCCGGGCCGGATCGTGAATGTCGTTGTTTGACCGCAGAACCCTGTTGTTGATGCCGCTGGCGCTGGCAGCCTGTGGCTTTGAGCCGGTCTATGCACCCGGCGGGTCGGGCGCAGCGCTGAATGGGAAGGTTGCCGTTTCAGTCCCGAACTCGACCGACAGCTACTTGATGGTCCAGAATCTTGAACAACGTCTGGGTCGCAGCGCGAATTCGGGTAATGACTACAATCTGGACGTGAGTGTCGCGACTGTTATCCGGTCGGCCGCTATCACCCCAACCAACGAGATCAACCGCTATACCATTGAAGGCAGAGCGAATTACGCCCTGAAATCCAACAGCACGGGTCAGGTTGTTGCTTCCGGTGCCGTCAATAATTTCGTCGGTTATTCAGCTGCCGGTTCGACGGTCTCAACCTTGGCGGACGAGCGCGATGCCCGGCAAAGGTTGATGGTGATCCTGGCGGACCAGATCGTAAACGAGCTTTATGCCACGCCGGGTCTTGGCTCATGAAGCTCAGCCCGCGCGAGGCTGAGGGGTATTTCGCGCGGCCCGACGCCGACAAGGCCGGGCTTTTGATCTATGGCGCAGATGCGATGCGCGTGGCTTTGAAACGCCAACAGGTTTTGGCCGCACTACTGGGCAGCAATGCCGAAGAAGAAATGCGCCTGACCCGGATGCCGGGCGCTGATCTACGCGGTGATCCTGCCCTGTTGCTGGATGCGGTCAAGGCGGTGGGCTTTTTCCCCGGGCCGCGCGCCGTCTTTGTCGAAGACACTACGGACGTCGCCGCCCCCGCGATCATCGCCGCGTTCGAGGATTGGGCTCCGGGTGACGCCCAGATCATCGTTACTGCCGGGCAACTCAAACCGAGCTCGAAAATCCGCAAAGCGTTCGAGGCACACCCGTCGGCCTATGCGGCCGGTATCTACGACGACCCACCATCCCGGGGCGAGGTCGAACGGGTTCTTAAGCAGTCCGGGTTGGACAACATCCCCAATGATTCGATGTCTGCATTGGTCGAGTTAGCGACCGCGATCAGCCCGGGTGATCTTGCGCAAACCATCGAAAAACTGTCGCTCTACAAGTACGGCGACAGGTCAGAGCTGTCTATCGAGGATATCATGGCCTGCGCCCCCCGCTCAACCGAGGCCGGGCTGGATGATGTTCTGAACGTAGTCGCCGAGGGCCGTGCCGGCGAGATAGGTCCGCTGATTCGGCGCTTGCAGTCCCAAGGCACCAACGCGGTCAGTCTGTGCATCGGTGCGACCCGGCATTTTCGCACGCTTTATGCCTGTGCGTCCGACCCCGGCGGAGCGGCACAGGGGATCGGTAAGCTGCGGCCACCGGTCTATGGCAAACGCCGCGACCGGATTCTACGGCAGGCGCAAGGTTGGGGCGCACCGAAATTGCAGACTGCGCTGACCGTCCTGACCGATACCGACCTGTCTCTGCGCTCAGCAGGCCAAACAGCACCCGCAATGGCATTGGTTGAACGCGCGATGATTCGCCTGGCAATGCTGGCGCGGTCTCGTTAACCCGCGCGCAACCATTCCGCGGCGGATCGCCCGGCCCATTTCCCGGTCGCCAGACAGGCGGTCAGCAGATAGCCGCCGGTTGGGGCCTCCCAATCCAACATCTCGCCGGCGCAGAACACACCGGGCATCGCGGTGAGCATCAGCCCACCATCCAAAGCAGTCCGCTTGACGCCGCCCGCGGTGGAAATCGCTTCGTCCATAGGACGCAGGCTATCGTATCGGATCGGCAGACGCTTGAGGGCCTCGGACCATCGCGTCTGCGGCAGACCGTTGCTTTTGGTCATCTCATGAAACAGCGCGATCTTTTGTGGCGGCAGGCGGAGTGATTTTTTCAGCCATTGTGACAGCGTGGTCTTGGATTTCTTTCCATCAAGCCGGGATTGCAGAGCCGCTTGGTCCAAATCTGGCAGTAGATCAAGGTAGAGCGGCGCACCCTCACGCAACGCTGGGGTCAGGGAATACATCCCCCCGCCCTCTAACCCGCTTGCCGAGATTGTGGCCTCGCCCCGGCTTTGCAGCTTTCCAGCCATCCAGCGCACCGACTTGAGCGGCGAACCGAAATACGGTCGCATATGATCGCTCCAACCAACGGACAAGGCAGCGTTCGCTGGTGCGAAAGGGGCCGTCGCGACACCTGCGTCCCCCAATGTTTTTGCCCACTTTCCGTCTGACCCCAGCCTTGCCCAACTTGCCCCTCCCAGTGCCAGTATTGTCACATCCGGCGTAAGCTGCTGCTGACCGTCCGGTGTTTCGAACAGCAGCGCATCGCGATTCCAACCCAGCCAGCGCCAGCGGGTTCTGATCTGAACGCCCGCGGCCTCAAGCCGGGACAGCCACGCCCGTAACAGCGGCGAAGCTTTCATCACCGTTGGGAATACCCGGCCTGTCGTACCGGTGTATACCTCTTGCCCCAACCCTTGCGCCCAGCACTGTACGCCGGTGGCGTCGAAATCGGCAATCATAGGGCGCAGCCAGCTTGCCGAGTCCCCATACGATTGTAACAAAGTCTCAAGGGGTCCATCCTTGGTCAGGTTCAGACCTGATTTGCCCGCCATCAGAAATTTGCGCCCGACCGAGGGCTTGGCCTCGGCCACAAGAACGTCATGGCCAGCGGCAGACAATTCCTCAGCAGCCATCAAACCTGCGGGTCCAGCCCCGATTATCACTGCCTGCGCCACGACTGCCCCCTTGCTTTCCGCTCCATCCCGCGCATTTCTACGTGAGCCATGTCGAACAGTGATCCGATCTGCCCGCTCTGTGACCGCCCCATTCCGACTGGGGGCGGCAGCCTGCACCATCTGATCCCAAAACTCAAAGGGGGCAAGGGCGGACCGACGGTTTTGTTGCATGTCATCTGCCACAAAGAGGTTCACGCCACCCTGACCGAAGCGGAACTGGCCCGCGAGTTCAACTCCATCGAGGCTCTGCGCGGTCATCCCCGGCTTGAAAAATTCCTGCGGTGGGTCCGGAAACGTCCACCCGGCTTTCGGTCGAAAGTTCCGGGCAAACGCCGCGGGCGGTGATCAACCTGGCCGGACGGGATCACCAAAGGCATCGCGCACGGATCCCGCCAGCCCCTGAACCTCTAACCCGCGATAATCGGGCACCGGCGCAAATTGCGCCCCGGCGAGATGTTGGAATTCCAGCGTTGTGTACGGTCGTTTCCAAAGCCATTCGCGGTTTCCAACAGACCAGATGTCAGGGATTGGCGGCATTTCATCGGTGAAGGCATAAAAATGCAGGTCGAACCCCAATTGGGCCACATCCTGAATTGACAACAGCCGCATACCTTGGGAACGGCAGAAGGCATCCTCGGCGGCGATATCCCCCGTGCGCAAGGTGATCTGGCCGACGCAAGCTTTTGTAAATGGCGCAGTGGGATCGGCGACGTTCAAGGGGCGGTTGGCCTGAAAATCATGTTGCAGCAACTCGATTACAAACCCTTCCGGGTCTTTTAGGTGACACATATAGCCGATGTCGAGAAACTGTTTCGGCTCCGAGACTTCGACACCTTTTTGGCGCAGACGGGATACGGCGAGATCAACATCCGGCACGGTGATCCCGATCTTCCAGTACCTTTGTCCGCCGTCATGCTTATATCCACCTCCACCCGGCATCAAAAGAAGGTCCGCGTCCTGACCGGCATAGCCAACCCTGCGGTTCGGCCCTTGTGCTTGTGCCGTCATGCCCAAAGCATCCGCATAGAAACCTGCAAGCCGTTCGGGGTTCGCGACACGCAGAAACAATGCGGACAATCTCATCGGCACATCGTTGCGATCCCTGCCGCAATCTCAGGCGTGGCGGCCAGGCTGTCAGCGACAAGCTCATGCGCCGTTTGCATCAGTTGATCGGGCTCAACCACCCTGTCAACCAGCCCAAAGCCATAGGCTTCCTCAGCCGTGATCTTTTGCCCGGCCATCAGTATCATCTTGGTGCGCGCTGGACCGATCAAGGCGGCCATGCGCCCGGGATCTGATGGTTGCGGCAGAAAGCCCAACTTCATCACCGGATAAAAGACCTTGGTGTGCGGTACAGCAATTCGAATGTCACAGGCCAAGACCATCCCGTTGGCTCCACCTGCCAGCGTTCCGTTCAAGGCAGCAACCGTAAGACAGGGCAAAGCTGCGATTGCACCCGATATCCGCTCCCACAGGTCCGAGGTAGCAAGGCCCGCCCGCGCCTCACCCAAATCAGCCCCCGCGCTGAACACCTTGCCCGAACCGGTCAGGATCAGAGCGCGCGCCTCGGTCGCGGCCTCGGCAATTTCGGCCAGATCACTTAGCATCGCAGCCGTCAAAGCGTTGGCCTTTTGCGGGTTATTGAGCGTGACCGTCCACAACCCATCTGCCTTGGTCAATTCGATCACGTCAACCCAACCCGTTTGCGGATATCTTCGCGCCGCAGTGAAATTTCGGTGCCCAAAAACTCATCCGCATCGGACGAACACATCCACAGCAACGCCCGGGCGGGCCAGTCGGCGGGGATGTGATCGCTCCACTCCAACTGGCTGACGGCGTTGATGCCGCTGGCCTTGATCACGCGCTGCATATCCGTGGCAACAGTTCCGGGTGAAAGGCCCATGGCGCGGATGCCGTGTATCGACTCTTCAAGATGCAGGCATTCGGTCAACATCTTTGCCCCAGCTTTCGAGGCGCAGTAATGACTCCACGCTTCAATTGCATTAGACGCCGCGCCTGATGAAACGGTAATCACCGTCCCCCCTCCGGCAGCTCGCATCACAGGCAGCGCCGCGCGCATTCCATAGAACACACCCTTGAGATTGATATCGATGGCCGCGCTCCAGGCTGCGACATCGGCATTGGACAAATGAGAGATCGGATCAATAACACCCGCGTTGCCGATCACGACATCCAACCCGCCGAAACGGTCCACACACTCTGCGACGGCCTGTTCGACCTGCGCAAAATTGCTGACGTCACATTGCAGCGCCATGGCTTGATCACCCAGTGCCTCAGCAAGTGCGCCGATCTGATCGCCACTGCGCGCCACCAGTGCAACATTTGCCCCCGCCGCGGCAAAAACGCGCCCCGCCTCGGCCCCGATGCCGCGGCTGGCCCCTGTTATCAGTACGGTTTTGCCCTGCATTTCCACCCTGTACCTCCGTTGTTTTGAGATTAAGTGAATCTCTACCGCGCCAAGGGGGAAAGGGTCCAGCCCTTGCCCCTTGACGCCTGCCTCTGCAGGCACGACGATGCCGGCAAATTGATAAAGAAGGGTTCTCAGATGTCCGTTTTCCTTCGTCGCAGCAGCGGCGCAGTCTTAGCTTATGCCCTTGTCACCCAAGGCGCGCTCGCCGACGTCACCGCCCAACAGGTGTGGGATGACTGGCAAGCCTACTTGTCCCAGATGGGATATACGGTATCGGCAGAGCAATCGACAGCAGGCAATGTGACCACCATCACTGATATGAAGGTGGTCGCCACTGTTCCGGACGCTGGCGGATCGTTTCAAATGAGCGTCCCGCAGATGACCCTGACCGAAAACGGCGATGGCACAGTCAATATCGGTCTGCCGGAAAGCCTTCCGATGACCTTGTCCGGTGAAGAGGATGGCGAGGCGTTCTCGGTCGATATCGAATACTACCACACAGGGTTGGAGATGGTGGTCTCGGGCGATCCTGACGATATGACCTATGACTATTCCGCGCCAGCGCTTGGACTGAAACTGGGCGGCCTGCAAGTCGATGACGAGACCATTCCAGAAGACAGTCTGGACATGGATCTGAAACTGACCGACCTGGCTGGCAGCACGCGGATGAAAATCGGTGACTCCCGGTCAGTTGATCAGAATATGACAGCCGCGACGCTCACCTACGATCTGGTGTTCAACGATCCCGAAGGCTCGGATGACGGCAAGATCAACGGATCGCTGAACCAGCTTACGTTCGAGGGCACCAGCGTGGTCCCGGACAATTTCGACGGGTCAGACCCGCAAGCCTTCTTTGAAAACGGCTTTTCATTCTCGGGTCTGTTTACCTATGCCTCGGGTCAAACCGCGATTGCAGGCACCAGCGAGGGCGAGGCATTCTCGATGGGCAGCGAATCCGAAGGCGGGCGTTTCGGCGTCAGCATCGACGATCAGCGCTTGGCCTATGATGTCGAGCAGAACAGCTCGAAACTGGCGGTGACCACGGATGACCTGCCCTTTCCGATCGAAATCGCGATGGCAAATGCCGGTATGAAATTCGAATTCCCGGTACAGCAATCCGAAGAGGTTCAGCCCTTTGGGTTCGCCATGAACTTGAAGGATTTCACCATGTCGGATGTGTTGTGGAGCATGTTCGATCCGGCAGGCGCCTTGCCGCGTAACCCTGCAACCATTGCGTTGGACGCAACCGGTACTGCGAAAATACTGACGAACTTGTTCGATCCGGAATCGGTCGAAGCCATGGAGAAATCGGGCGAAGCACCGGGCGAGCTGCATTCGCTGAAGATCAACGAACTTTTGGTCTCGCTGGTTGGTGCCAAGCTGACCGGTGACGGCGATTTTACCTTCGACAATTCGAACGCGGCCGAGTTTGACGGTATGCCAACCCCTACGGGCGTGGCGAACCTGCAACTGGTGGGTGCCAACGCCTTGATCGACACGCTGATCAGCATGGGCCTCGTTGACGAGAACGAAGCGATTGGCGCGCGCATGATGATGGGCATGATGGCTGTTCCGGGCGACGCACCGGACACGCTGAACTCAAAGATCGAATTCACCGAAGACGGTCAGATTCTGGCCAATGGTCAGCGCATCAAGTAACAAATTGGGGGAAGGTGGCATCGCTGCCTTCCCCCACCCTTGTCAGCGCGTTCCTATCCGACGAAACAAGACCGAGCCGCCACAACTGACGCGCTGGTCATAGACAAATCCAAGCGCAGAAAGATCATCAAAACACTTTTTGATGCCGCGCAGACCGATCTTGCGCGTATGCACTTCAAGGTAGACTTTTTGCACGTCGGCAAGGTCCGCACCGGCAAACAAATGACTCTCGCCCCCTTCTATGTCGACAATCAGGACATTGGCATCAAAGTCGCGCAGTATATCTGACAACTGACATTCGGGGACGCCGATCTCTTTCACATAGTCCGGGGATGGGTCCATTGAGGATGACCAGAAAGGTTCCCGCACGTAGAATCTGGCTGTACCCAGGTCTTGCCCGTCAGTACGGGCAACCGCGTTAACGACATCTACATCTGAAATGTCATTGGCTGCGTGCACACGTCCGATAAACTCGCATAGCACGGGGTTTGCCTCGACACACAGGACACGGCGCACACCCATACGTGTAACAAGAAAAGATGAAATAAACCCGATCCCAGCCCCAAGTTCGACAACCCTGTCATTGGGGTCGATGAACTTTGGCAGCCCGCTCACCTCGTCTTTTTCATATCGCTCGGCAACGATGGATCGTTTTACTTTTTGGGTAATGATCTGCGGATCGTCGGGTATTTCCACCCCGCGCAGGGTCAGGTTGTCTTTCATGTTGGTCACTTCCCATCTGCACGGCCCGAAAACAAAGCGCCTTTGCCCTGGTGAACCTGTATCGAAAAATCCCGGTCAACGCAGCCTGTTTTACGGCCGCACACGAAGTTTCCGCAGTTTTTTGACAAAAGCTGAACGGCTGCTTTTCATAGCAGGTCTTGCGGGAACGGCAGTCCAAGGCTAGGTCCAGTGCATTGCAACCGGAGGCCGCATGACCCGTACACCTGAAGATATCAGCCATGCCCTGCTGGACGCCGCCCGCAAAGCCGGGGCGGAGGCCGCGGATACCATTGTGATCGACGGATCTTCGGTATCTGTCGAAGTCCGTGGCGGCGCGCTGGAACATGCCGAGCGGTCAGAGGGAACTGATCTTGGCCTGCGGGTCTTGCTGGGTCAGCGGCAGGCGATTGTATCCAGCTCGGACAGCCGCCCCGAAACACTGGCCACCATGGCCGAACGCGCCGTGGCCATGGCCCGCGAGGCACCAGAGGACCCGTTTGCCGGATTAGCTCATTCGGACCAGTTGGCCACCGGCTGGGACCTTTCCGCGCTTGAACTGTTCGATCCAGCCAAGGAACCGGCGGCTGAGGATCTGTTGCAAGATGCATTGGCGGCCGAAGCGGCAGCGCTTGCAGTTCACGGCGTTTCGCAAGTTTCGGATGCGGCGGCGGGCTATGGCACACATCGCGTGCATCTGGCGGCAACCAATGGCTTTTCCGGCGGTTATGCCCGCAGCAGCCGATCCACCTCTTGCGTGGCGATCTCGGGCGAAGGCACCGGGATGGAGCGCGACTATGACGGCGACAGCCGCACCTTCCAAAGCGACCTGCGCAACCCCGACGAGATCGGCCGCACCGCCGGCGAACGCGCCGTGGCTTTGATGGGTGCCCGCAAGCCTGCCACCGGTACGTTTCCAGTCCTGTTTGACGAACGAATTTCATCCTCGCTGATCGGTCATTTGCTGGCGGCCAGCAACGGGGCCGCAATTGCACGCGGGGCGTCTTGGCTTAAGGATTCTCTGGGCGAGCAAGTGCTGCCAGAGCATCTGTCGCTGATCGAAGACCCACACCGCCCGCGCATCTCAGGCTCGCGCCCCTTTGATGCCGAAGGGTTGCCGACGCAACGGCGTGCCATTGTCGAAAATGGTGTCCTGACCGGTTGGACCCTGGACCTGTCCAGCGCGCGCAAACTGGAGATGACCTCGACAGGCAATGCGGCCCGCGGTGTATCCGGACCGCCATCGCCCAGCAACTGGAACATGAGTCTGACGCAGGGCAAACACAGCCGCGAAGACCTGCTTCGCGACATGGGCACCGGACTATTGGTGACGTCGATGATCGGGTCCACCATCAATCCGAACACCGGCGATTATTCGCGCGGGGCCTCGGGGTTCTGGGTCGAAAACGGTGAGATTACGCACCCGGTCAATGAATGCACCATCGCTGGCAATCTTCGCGATATGCTGAAACGGATCATCCCGGCAAACGACGCGCGGCCCTGGCTGTCGCGGGTTGTCCCCTCGATTCTGGTCGAAGGAATGACACTTGCCGGCAGCTGACCTGCAACTTCTGATCGACGCCGCATTAGAGGCCGGAAAGATCGCAACACGGTATTCGGGCGACACGGCGCAACGCTGGGATAAACCGGGCGGTGCTGGGCCTGTGACCGAGGCCGATCTTGCCGTAAACGCCATGCTGGAACAGCGCCTGCCATTCGCCCGGCCCGGCTATGGCTGGCTGAGCGAAGAAACCGAAGATAACAGCGCCCGGTTGTCGAAGGACCGTCTGTTTATCATCGACCCCATTGATGGCACCCGCAGCTTTGCCGAAGGATCGCGCACATGGGCGCACTCTCTGGCGGTCGCCGAGCGGGGCGAAGTAACGGCAGCGGTGATTTTCCTGCCGCGGCGCGATCTGCTTTACGCGGCTGCAAAGGGGCAAGGCGCGACGTTAAACGGTGCCCCGATCCGCGTTTCCGGCGTTTCAGCCTTGGAAACGGCCGAGATTCTGGCCGCCAAGCCCAATCTCGACCCGCGCCATTGGCGGCAAGGTGAAGTGCCGGAATTCAAACGAGTCTACCGCCCCTCGCTTGCATATCGCCTGGCGCTTGTCGGACAAGGCCGGTTCGACGGGATGCTGACGCTTCGGCCGAGTTGGGAATGGGATATCGCCGCAGGCGACCTGATTATCCGCGAGGCGGGCGGCACCTGCTCTGACCGGTTGGGTCATCCTCTGCGATTCAACAACGCAAATCCACGCCTGAACGGCGTGATTGCGGCGGGCGCGGCAGTACACCAGATCTTGCGGGCACGGCTTGACCCCGACAGCACCGGCATTCGCCCATGAGCAAGCCGCGTTCGCTCAGCCTGGCTGCATATCGGGTTCTGTCCTGGGGCGTACCTAACGCGGCCGCCTTATCTTACCCCAAGCGCCCAGAAGGTGAAGTCATTTGGGCGCATATCAGCACCCAAGACCGTCAACGCGCGGTGACCGATTTCTGCCGTCGCCTGCAACAGGTCCGGCCTAATTTGAATGTACTGCTGACAACGCCGCCCGGAGCCGATCTGTCGCGCTGGGATCGGTCCGAGTTTCCGCTTGTCGATCTGCCGCTGGAACAGACTGGCGCCGCGCGGGCATTTCTTGATCATTGGTGCCCGGATATCGGCCTATGGGTCGGGGGCGGCCTGATGCCAAATGTGATTACACGCGCCGATGAGCGGGGTATCCCCCTGATCCTTATTGAGGCGCAGATCGACATCAACATCGCGCGCGGTGCCCGGTGGCTGCCCGATATCACCCGTTTTACGCTGGATTGCTTTCAATCGATTCTGGCCACAACACCCGAAACGGTACGCACCATCCGCCGCCTTGGTATCGCGTCAAGCAAGGTGTCCGAGGCTCCACCCCTGCACGTGAGCCCAAACCCTAAACCCTGGCCTGAAGATGAGCTGATCGAGATCACCCACGCGTTGGCCGGGCGTCCAGTTTGGCTTTCAGCCTGTGTGCTGGATACGGAATTCATCTCGGTCCTTACCGCCCATCGTCAGGCGCTGCGGATACTGCCGCGGCTAACGCTGGTGCTGCATGTGGCGGACGTGGCCGAGGCCGAGCCGCTGCACCGCCGCCTGGAAAACATGGACCTGCGTTGTACCAATTGGGATACGGGCGGGCAGATCGAAGACACTACGCAGGTCATACTGTCGTCCGAACAGGAAGATCTGGGTTTGTGGCACAGGGTCTCGCCTGTCACCTTTATGGGCCGCTCACTTGAACGGGGCGCGGGCGGGCATGATCCACTGGTTGGCGTTGCGCTTGGCTCATCCGTGATCCACGGCCCATTTGTGCATCGGCATCAGCAGATATACGATCAGTTGGATCAGGCAGGGGCAACCCGCATCGTCAGAACGGCAACCGAGTTGGGTGACGCTGTGGTTGAGCTGCTTTCGCCGGACCGCGCCGCGGATATGGCATTGGCGGGATGGCGGATCGTTTCCGACGGCGCACCCCAGGCGGATAAACTGGTCGATATGGTACAGGATTGCCTGGATCAGCGGAGTGCGAAGTGATGCGGGCACCGAACTTCTGGAACACAGCGCCGGACCAACTGGATCTACGCGCGCGTCTTCTGGCGCCGCTGGGGCACGTCTACGCCGCAGCCACGGCGCGGCGGGTCGCGGTCGGCGTGGGCTACAAACCCGGTGTTCCGGTCATCTGCATCGGCAATCTGAACGCAGGTGGCACCGGCAAGACGCCGACCGTGATTTGGATGATCGAGCAACTGCGCGACGCCTGGCATCAGCCACACGTCGTCACACGCGGCCACGGTGGGTCACTGGAGGGTCCGGTGCAGGTCGATCCGACCAAACACAGCGCCGCACAGGTTGGGGATGAGCCATTGTTGCTGGCTGCCTTTGCCGAGGTCTGGGTCGCCAAGGACCGCGCCGCCGGTGCCCGAGCCGCAGCGGAAGCAGGGGCAACTGTGATTCTGCTTGATGACGGGTTTCAGAACCCGTCGGTCGTCAAGGATTTCTCGGTTATCGTGGTCGATGCGGCACGTGGCTTTGGCAATGGGTTGTGCCTGCCAGCAGGACCGTTGCGTGAACCTGTCGATATCGGGCTAAAGCGCGCTGATCTGGTGTTGTCTCTGGGTGATGACGCGGCGCAAACCGAATTTGTGGCTCGTTGGGCGCAAGCCCTGACCAAACCCCATGCAACAGGAGCGGTTGAACCCCTGCAAACCGGTATGGATTGGAGGGACACGCCTGTTTTGGCCTTTGCAGGGATCGGTTATCCCGAGAAGTTCTTTGCCACCCTTCGCCAACAAGGCGCTACATTGCTAAGGGCCGAAGCGCTGGATGATCACCAGCCGTTGACCCCGGCGCTGATGACGCGGTTGGAAAACGACGCCCGCCTGTTAGGCGCGCAGATGGTTACAACGGAAAAAGACGCCGTTCGCCTGCCACCCGCATTTCGAAGCAAGGTGATCACCCTTCCGGTGCGTCTGAGGGTAAATGAGCCCGACAAGATCCGGCAGATGCTGTTGCGGGTTGCCCCCTCGCCTTGAAAGGCGACCGGCCCTGAACAAGCCGGTCGCATCAATTGCTTAGCTACCCAGTTCAGCCTCAATCAGCTTCTTGAAATCGGCATAAGACTGGTTGCCCACTTTCTGTCCGTTAACGATGAACGACGGGGTGGATTGAACACCGTCCCGTTCGGCGTTTTCCTGATACCAGGCCACCAGCGTCTGAGCGCGTGTGCCGTCCTGCAGACAAGCCTCAAGCTGATCATTGTCGATACCGGCCAGTCGCCCGATCTTGCGCAGTTCATCCACGATCTCGGCAGGGCCGCCTGCCTTCGTCCATTCGGATTGACCTTCATAGATCAAATCAGAAATCCCGAAGAACTTTTCAGGCCCTTCGCAACGCGCAACCATCGAGGCCCACAGACCATATCGGTCAAAATACACCTCACGGTAGATAAATTTTACCTTACCAGTGTCGATGAAGTCCTTTTTCAACTGTTTGAACGGGCCGTTATGGAAATTGGCACAATGCGGACAGGTGTAAGAGGCATACTCGATGATTTCGACCGGCGCATCCTCGGCCCCCTGTACCATCTCGACAATTGTCGAGGTGTCTAGGTCGGCTTCTTGTGCTTCGGCGCTACTAATCAGCGGATACGAAGACGTTGAATTCGACAGCGACAGCCAATAGCCGCCTGCGGCAATGGCGACAGCCGCGCAGATTCCAGTTGCAATACGGCTCATTTCTCAGCCCTTTCTCAGCGTTTTTGTTTGGATAGAACGTTACGACCCAGACGTTCAAGGGCCGCGCGCAAATCACCATCGTGAACCTCGCGTGCGGTCCGGTCTGCCTCGGCTGCAATCTGTGGATTGATTCTTGGTTTTGCCGGTTTCGGCTTGTGGTCAAAGCTGGCCTGCCCCTCGGCAAACCCGGTCGGAGCGGTCTGCGTGATGCGCACCCGGCTGATGGCGTTGTAGCCGTAAACCGCGTTCACCTTGTCGCGCAATTGTTCTTTCTGCATCTCAAGCATTGGGGCTTGCGGACCGGTGGTCAGCACCGTCAACGTCGCGCCAATACCGCCCTTGCCATAGCCGACATTCACCGGCCTTGCGATAGCGGCCAGATCCTGCCCGACAATTTCAGCCCAATGGGTCAACAGACGTGACACGGCAAAACCCCGGCTCTCCCCGGCGCGCCTGATCTGGTCGTTCAGCAATGTCGCGGTGCGTTTGAACCCGCGGGTCGAAGAACGTCTGCGCTGCATCTGGTTTCCAACTCCTGCGCCGCTATTGTAATGGGCATGACACCGGGCGCCAGAGAAACCCGACAAAGAGATAGATAAAACTTGCGTGACGCTATTCAATCTGACCTAAGCACCGACCTGCTGGACTGGTACGACCGCAACGCCCGTGCGATGCCGTGGCGCGTTGGGCCGGGCGACCGGGCAGCAGGCGTTATGCCCGACCCTTACCGGGTCTGGCTGTCCGAGGTGATGTTGCAGCAAACCACCGTTGCTGCTGTGCGCGACTACTTCACCTGCTTCACCACGCGTTGGCCGACAGTTCAGGCGCTGGCTGCCGCCCCCGACGATCAGGTGATGGGGGAATGGGCCGGGCTGGGCTATTACGCCCGCGCCCGCAACTTGCTGAAATGTGCCCGTGTGGTGGCCGACGATTATGGCGGAGCATTCCCCGATACCTACGATGCCCTGCTGAAACTTCCGGGGATCGGTCCCTATACCGCCGCTGCTATCGCGGCCATCGCCTTTGACCGGCCCGAAACGGTGCTGGACGGCAACGTCGAACGCGTGATGGCCCGCCTGCATGACATCCACGAGCCGCTGCCGGGATCAAAGCCTATACTAAAAAACAAGGCCGCTGCACTTACGCCGAACACGCGCCCCGGCGACTACGCACAGGCGGTGATGGATCTGGGTGCCACGATCTGCACACCCAAGTCACCCGCCTGTGGAATTTGCCCGCTGCGGGACCCCTGTCAGGCCCGCGCGGCCGGAACACAGACCGATCTGCCGCATAAAACGCCGAAAAAGCCCAAGCCAACGCGTTATGGCCATGTCTACATAGCCCAGCGCGAAGACGGAGCCTTGTTGTTGGAGCGTCGCCCCGACAAGGGGCTGCTCGGCGGTATGCTGGGCTGGCCCGGGTCCGATTGGTCAGATGCACCGGTCGAGGCACACCCGTTTGCAGCGGACTGGCAGGAATTGGCGGGTGAGGTTCGCCACACGTTCACCCATTTCCACCTGATCCTGCGCGTATGGACCGCCCCGCTGCCTGCCGGGCTCCACCCGCACGATTTAATCGTGTTAGACAAACATGCTTTCCGCCCCAGCGACCTGCCAACCGTGATGCGCAAGGCGCATGACCTTTGGCGCAATCGGTAACCCATTGTGCGGTGTATCGGACTTGGACTAGTCTCGGCCCAGTTGTTCGGAGCTTGGGAATGATCGCAACAGAAACTCTGTCCCGCTGGCAATCGGCCCTGCCCTTTTGGGTCTCATTCCTGTTGATTCCACTGATCTGGTTTACGGCGATTGCAGGTGGCTGGTGGGTTCTGCTGGTGCCGCTGTCGACATGGTGGGCTTTTGCTGTTCTGGATCGGCTGACCGGGCTTGAAATTCGAAACGCCGACCCCGACACTCAAGACCCGGTTCTGCGCTGGTACGTCCTGCTGACCAAGGTCTGGGTTCCGGTGCAGTTTCTGACCCTTTACGGATTGATCTGGTACGCAACACATGCTGACCACCTGTCGACTCTGGCAAAGATTGGTCTGTTCTTTGGAATGGGTGTGATTTCGGGGACAGTTGGTATCAATTACAGCCATGAGTTGATGCACCAAAAAGGACGGTTCGAACGCTGGCTGGGCGACTTCTTATTGGCAATGGTGCTTTATTCGCATTTCCGCTCGGAACATCTGCTGGTGCATCACCGCTTTGTCGGCACGCCGCGCGACCCTGTAACCGCGCGATACAACGAAGGCTTTCACCGCTTTTACCCGCGCGTGCTGAAACAATGCCTCGTCTCTGCCTTCAAGGCTGAACGCGACAAGCTGGCCCGCAAAGATCGACCCTGGACCGATCCCGCGAACCCGTTCTGGCGCTACTGGGCGCTGCAGGGCACCATGCTTGGGCTTGCTTCCCTGATCGGAGGCTGGTCCGGCCTCGCCCTGTTCCTTATCCAGGCCGGCACCGCCATCTGGCAGCTGGAACTGGTCAACTACGTCGAGCATTACGGCCTGACCCGGAAACATCTGGGAGATGGCAAATATGAACACGTCCAACCGCGTCATTCCTGGAATGCCTCACAAAAAGCGTCGAACTGGTTGTTGATCAACCTGCAACGCCACTCGGATCACCACTATAAACCGAACCGCCGCTTTCCGCTGTTGCAGAATCACCCCGACGAAACTGCGCCACAATTGCCTTATGGCTATCCAGTCATGACAGTCGCTGCGATGATCCCGCCACTCTGGCGCCGTGTGATGAACCCGCGCGTCCGCGCATGGCGGCGCCAGCATTACCCCGAGGTCAAGGATTGGGTCCCCTACAACAGGTCGCAAAACCCCTTGCCGCGCGCGTGACCGCAGCGCGCCATAGCGCGCTGCCCGGCCCAACGATCTGACTTGCATCTTCGATGCATGGAAGATCGGCGGGAGCCGCTATTCCCGCATCACCCATAGGTTCATCGGGGCGTCTATGCCTCGAACGGTCTGATTCTGTTGGCTCTCAAATCCTGCCATCACATCTGATGCACTATAACTTTCGCATTCCAACTGGCTTTGAACTGCTTCGCTGATCACGACCCTTGCCGGAATATCCCGTGTGAATGCCTCTAGCTTGGCTGCCACATTCACGGCATCGCCAATCACCGCGAATTCCAGTCGATTGGCACCGATATCGCCCAGCACCACAGACCCAAAGTGGACCCCTATTCCAACCTTAATCTCGGGCTCTCCTGCGCGGCGGCGTTCCGAATTCCAGCGATCAATGACGCCGACCATATCCACCGCACAGGATACCGCGTTACTGGCATCCAGCGGCGTTGGCACCGGTGTTCCGAACGTAGCCATCAACCCATCGCCTAAATACTTGTCCAACGTCCCGTGATGGCGGAACACCGCAGATTCCATACGAGCGTGGAACCCCCGCAACACTTCGATGACATCATAAGGATCGCGCCCTGCGGCATATTTCGTAAACCCCACGATGTCGATGAACAAAACAGCTACGTCCTCTTTGCGGACCTGCTTCAGAGGCTCGTCGTTCTGGCTGAGTTCTTCCACAACGTTGGGTGAAAAATATCGCGACAGGTTCGCCCTTTCGCGTTCAAGCCCCGCATTTGTCATCAGCAGCCGGTTTAGGCGCCGCATCGACACGCCCAACGTCACCGCCACCATCATGAATACGATTACCTCCTGGATGCGATGTGGCGGCATAAAGCTGTTGGGGTCCAAAAGCTCGGCCACCGCCGGATAGCCGGCCAAAGCATCGGCCACTCGCTCGCTAAGGCCGGGCATCGGGGTCGCCACCCACCAGGCAATAATCCATCCCGCGGTCCAAATCCCGGCTGTCCATGATCCGATCGCAACCACCGTCCGCCATGAGTATGCCAGCGTGCCCGCTGCCAGAATGATAAAGAAGTACTGGAAGTTATCGAACCGGTACTGCATCGCCAAAGGCCGGATATCGTCGCTGAACGGGTTGGGCAGGATCATCCCAAGCGTCATGATCAGCAGGTCCACAAAGATCAGCAGCAACTCGACCCGTGATTGCCCAACGCGCCCGGCCCGTCGGATCAGCCATCCATTTGCACAGATCAGCAGCAGAATGAAGTGATACCACAACACATCCCACTGAGGGTTCAGGAAAACCAACAGCACCCCGGTTAGCGCCATCGCCAGCCAGCGCGCACGGACGGCAAGTTCCAGACCTTCGCGTTTGTGACGCTCCAGCGCGGCTTCGGTGTATTTGTTTTCAAGGTCGAAAGTGTCCGGGCGGGTCACGAAAAACCGATCAAAGCGGGATCCGCTGGCTGTAGTGTCCGACATTGCACAAGCTCCTTCACTGCGCCGCAGAATACAGAAAGCGCATGTTCAAACCAAACGCCCGGAAAAACAAAAGACCCCGCCGGACTCGGCGGGGCAAGGCTTTGTGCCTTGTGTCAGGCCACAGGCACCGGCGGTGTTCGTAAATTAGTTGTGCATCTCGGCCCGTATCTGCTGACGCAGAACGTCGATCGGAACTGTCTTTCCATCGCGTTTAAAGCACCAATAGGTCCAGCCATTGCAGGACGGTGCATTCTCCAAATGCGCCCCGACCTGATGGATCGAGCCTTTTACGTTTTGTCCGACCAAGGTGCCATCAGCGCGAACCTTGGCTTTGTGGCGCTGGTTCATGGAGTAAAGCTCTTCACCCGGGCGGAGCATGCCGCGTTCAACCAGTTGGCCGAACGGCACGCGAGGCTCGGCGCGCTTGCTGGCGCTGACCTCCAGCGCCTCACGGTCGAATTTGCGGACCTTTGCGATACGCTTTTCGGCCACCTTGCGATAGCTTTCCTCACGCTCAATCCCGATGAATTCACGCCCCAGCATCTTTGCAACCGCGCCTGTTGTACCGGTGCCAAAGAACGGATCCAGCACGACGTCGCCTGGATTGGTCGAGCCGATCAGAACACGATGCAACAACGATTCAGGCTTTTGCGTCGGATGCGCCTTATCGCCGTTTTCATCTTTCAGGCGTTCGTGACCAGTACAGATCGGCAACACCCAGTCGCTGCGCATCTGCACACCTTCATTCAGCGCCTTCAATGCCTCATAGTTGAACGTATATTTCGCGCCTTCGCGCTTGGATGCCCAGATCATCGTCTCATGTGCGTTGGTGAACCGCTTGCCGCGGAAGTTCGGCATCGGGTTCGATTTGCGCCAGACCACATCGTTCAGAATCCAGTACCCAGCATCCTGAAGGGCCGAGCCGACGCGGAAGATATTGTGGTAAGACCCAATAACCCAGATCGCGCCATTCGGTTTGAGCAGGCGATGCGCCGCCTTGAGCCAGTCGCGGGTGAATTGGTCATAGGCAGCAAAGCTGGAAAACTGGTCCCAGTGATCGTCGACCGCGTCTACCTGGCTGTTGTCGGGGCGGTGCAGCTGGCCTTTCAGCTGCAAATTATAGGGCGGATCTGCAAAAATCAGGTCCACCGACGCCTCGGGCAGACTGTTCATCACGTCGATGCAGTCCCCGGATAGAATCGTGTTTAACGAGAGCGCGGCTGCGCCCTTTGTCTTGATCGTTGTCATATTGCTGCCTCAAGTTCCACGGCGCTTTTGCGCTCATTTGGTTGAGACAAGGATGAGTCAAAGACGAATCGCCGTCAATTTCTTTTTTGAATCATGGACTTACGATTTACTCTTGATACAAGATATTGTGGACGGGTTTGAACGAACGTCTATGGTGTGGGGTCACACCAAGATTTTGCAGCGCCTCTTTGTGTTGTTTCGACGGATAACCGGCGTTTGTCTCCCACCCATAGCCGGGGTGCTGTTGCGCCAAATCCACCATCAGTTGATCGCGCCAGTTTTTAGCTATGATCGAAGCAGCCGCAATTGATACAGAATGCGCGTCACCTTTGACCACGGCTTGGGCCGGGATCGTCAGACCGCGCGGAACCATGTTTCCATCAATCAGCAGAAAGTCCGGCGCTGGGTCCAAAGCCGCCACCGCACGCTCCATCGCCAGATGTGATGCCCGCAATATGTTGTGTTCATCGATCTCGGCCACCGAGGCTTCGGCCACGGCAAACTCTGCCCGGTCACGCAGCACAGCCTCAAGCGCGATGCGCCGCTTCGCCGTCAGCTTTTTCGAATCGTGCAATCCTGCGGGAATATCCTCGGGGTTCAGAATCACTGCCGCTGCGACCACAGGGCCGGCCAGTGGCCCGCGGCCTACCTCATCAACGCCGGCGATCCGCAGATATCCCTGCGCAAGGGCGGCTTTCTCAATTTCATAATCCGGTAACGTCATACATTTCGGGAAATCGCGTTTTTAAGACCATCGCAAGGAGAAAAGAGAGGGTAGCTTGCGCCACCCTCTCCCGCGGGGCGCTTCTTTGGCGCCGCTCCTGCTCGAAACCGGTTATCTGGAACCCACACGGTATCCTCGCTGACGCAGGCAGCCAGGGTGGTAGGCGCGCTTGACCTTTTTGCCATTCCAGAACCTGACCTTGCACTGGTTCGGCAAGCTGTCGCTGTATTTGTAATGGTTCCCCAAGCAAGTCTGCCCCAACAGCCGCTGATCAGGTGAATACCCTTTGAAGGTACGCAGGCATCGTTGCGGCAGAGTATAGCGCGCAACACGTTTCGGCAGTGGACGAACGTGATGCGGCCTGTCCTTTGGCCTTTTATACACGTGGTCATGCGGTGCCTTATATACGTGATTGTAGTTGTGTGTAACGGTGTTCTTTTTGTCGTCATCGCTGAAGTGCTTTACAGCGGCCCCAAGCAACGCGATTGCAGCCAGCCCGCCAATAATATCCCCAACATCTGCCGCCCGCGCCTGCGACGCTGAAATGCCCGTGATGGCAACCGCCGAGGCCACGATCAAAGCTATGAATTTCTTGTGCATGGTTCTTGTCCTTCAGGTGTCTTGAGGTGACCCGGTTACGGGTCGTATGCTCGATGCCGTGACACTGGAAATCCCCGCCCAGACAAGCAATAACGGGTCCCCGCTATCCGATAACAACCCCGCAAAACCCCTTCGGTTATTGAATATCGCGACAACCCATGCGCAGGATGCGGCCTATGAAACAGATCCTCTCTTCTCTGGTCCTACTGGCCCTGATATCGCTTGGCTCCGCCGCTGCGGCGGAGGACTGCTATGCCGACTACAAGGCCAAAAAGGACAATCCGCTGCGTCTGCACTATGGCGTTATGCAGGTGTCATCCTGCGGCAAGGGGCAGGCAAATCAAGAAGTCGCCCAGCGCCTCAAAGGGTCGGGCTGGACCCTGCTGAACGTCATATCCGTGTTCGGATCGGAAGGGTTGGATAAAAGGAAGGCCAATGCCGGACAATTCTATCTCCGTTACTGAGGCTCGCCGGTCCGGTGTCAGGCTGGTCGGCGCCGGCATTGCGGCGATCGTCGTGATCCTGGTGACGGCAGCCGTTTTCCTGTTCTGGACGCTGCCGGATGCCAATGCCTTCAACGCCAAGGTCGAGCGCCTGTTCGTCGAAAGCGATCTGACCTCGCAGGCCCAGATTCGTTTGCTTGAGATTCTGGCCCAATCCGGCACGGCCTTTGCCGATACCCTGTCCAGCTATCGCATGGTGATTTTCGTGCTGCTGGTCTTTGCCACCGCCATGCTGGTATCGGCACTGGTTTTTCTGGTGATGCTGGTCTTGCTGAACAGACGAATGGCCCAGATCGAACGGACCGGAATTCAGGTCACCTCGCTTTTGATCAGCCGCGAGGAAAATACCGTTTACCTCAACAACATGGATTTCAAACTGACCCCCGCCGCCATGGAAACGCTGTCGGTACTGGCTGAATCCCGTTTGGATGACGAAGTTCTGTCCGGCGCCCAGATCGAGGCGATGATTTCGGGTAGAAACGCCGCTGATTGCGACGAATCCGCAGGCGCCACCCGTATCAAGCGGCTGCGGGATGCCCTGGGAAATCAGATGGTCAGCGAGTTGTTGGTCAAGAATATCGCCAAAAAAGGCTACATGCTGTCGATTGAAAAAGACGTGATTCAAATGGTTTGAGCACGTCGTATTAGTCATGCGCGCCAAAAAACCGGTCACACCCCTTGGAATACAACTATGTAAGGCCCATGCTATGGAATAGTCACGTCAGGGAGTCTGATGATGAATGTGCACACCACCCCAAAGACCAAAGGTTTTGGCATCTCGGTCGAAGACCTGACCGGGCGGGTCGCGATCTATCGGGATAAAACCCTACTGGCTGAAAGTACCCGTGCAAAGGTGATGTACGAAACGCGCTTGCCAGCCACCATTTACGTCCCCCGCGCAGATGTTCGCGTCGATATGGGTGATGAAAGCGAGTTACAGACCTTTTGCCCGTTCAAGGGGACGGCGACCTATCACGACGTTATTCTGGAAGACCGGCGGTTGGCCAACTCTGTTTGGGCCTACGAAGACCCGCTGCCTGAAAGCCTTGCCATTCGGGGCTATGTTGGCTTTGTACCGGACGCCTACACGCATGTCGACCTGGGCAATAACACTTTGCGGGATGCTGAGGATGGCAATATCAGCGGCCCGCTGATCGACTGGTTGATGCGCCGCGCATCTGACAGCAAGACGCCCGAGGCTTTCACCAAGGCGCTTGCCGAAAAGATGCTGGAGCATGGGATAGCGATCCAGCGTCTCAGCATTCTGACGTGGTCTTTGCATCCACTGATTGCGGGCAAGCACTATATCTGGGAAAAGGGCGCAGCCGAGATTTCGACCAATGTGCCAACTTATGAAATCCATGACCACCCGGCCTATATCAACAGCCCTTTGCGCCACGTCTCCAATGGGCTGGGTGGTGTGCGTCAGCGGCTGAATGACGACAACCCGCATAACAGCTTTCCCATAATGGAAGACCTCAGGGCCAAGGGTGCAACCGACTACGTCGCGATGCCGCTACCGTTTTCGGATGGGCGCACAAATGTTCTTACCTTGACGTGCGATCACCCAGACGGATTCACTACCGAGAATCTTGGGCTGGTTTTCGAATGCTCGTCGGTCATAGCCCGGTTCTACGAAGTTTTCATGCAACGCGAGAATGCGCAGGTTCTGCTTGAGACCTACGTGGGCAAACGCTCGGGCGCGCGGGTTTTAGGCGGTGAAATCAGGCGTGGCGATGGGGATGAGATCGACGCGGCAATCATGTTCTGCGATCTGCGCAATTCCACCAGTCTTGAGGAACAGCTTGGCCGCGCGGACTATATCAACTTGCTTAACGACTTTTTCGAAACCGTATCAGGCATCGTGCATGACAACGGTGGCGAGGTTTTGAAATTCATCGGAGACGCTGTTCTGTCGGTCTTTCCCGAGGGCGAGGATTCAATCGTGGCGCGCGGCAATGCGCAGCGTTCAGCGATTGCGATCGTCGAAAAACTCGGTGAACTGCGCCAATCCGGCAGCGAACCCCATTGCGATTGCTCAATCGGGATTGCCTACGGGCAGGTTACCTATGGCAATGTTGGATCGCGTGAGCGGCTGGATTTCACTGTCATCGGTCAGGCCGCGAATGTTGCAGCCCGACTGGGTGAATACGGTAAGTCGTCGGGGCAGCGCATTGTCGTCTCGGGGGATATACAACCCGCATGCACCAGCGCCATACCATTAGGCGATATCAAACTGCACAACGTGTCACTGCCTGTGACATCCTTTGCACTAAGTACGTCGGCGGATGCAGTGCTGAATGCCTAATGGCCCGCAATGTTCGTCGGCCAGACGGATTGCTGCCTGGTATGATTTGCTTTTTTGGTACCTGAATTCGCGGAAAATCCAAATTTACCGCGTTATGCCCTGAGCAGAATCAATGCCGTCTGACCCGGTGATATCGTGCTTTGCAATTGCTTTATCTGACTGCGGGCTTGATATGTATCCGTCAGCTTGGCAATGGCGGCCTCATCGGTGAACTGCGCAAGATCATCTGACCCTGTCAGACGTGACAACCTGTCTTTGAACACCTCAAGCTGCCTGTCGATATCAACTTGCCCGAAGCTTGGCGGCAGACCCAAAGCCGTCTCCATCATGCTCCGCAGCGGCGGCTGGCCCATCAGATCGAACCATTTGGTATCTACGCTGTTGTCCTGAGATGCCAAATCCGCCAAGGAGCGCTGTGCGTAAAGCGATATACGCATTGTCTCATCCGACTCACCGACTGCGACTTCAAACTGGGACACAACATTGTCCTGGGCAATCTCCTCCATGAACGTGATCAACCCGGTTTTGCGAATTTCACCCGGCCCAAGCCCAAATGCCTTGGAGAACTCCCGATATCGCTTGTCAGCCAGCCGGTTTGACAGCGCGTCACCAGCTGTGGTGCCATCGGACAGTATTTTCTGGATGAAGAAGCGGTTGTTGATGTCACCGTCCAATCCGAAGGCCCCCAACGCCACTTGCAACAAGCGCCGGTCCGAAACCAAATCCTCAGCTGTGTGAACCTTGCTGATGTTGTCCAAAAAGTACTTGGTCTCTCTTTCATTAACAGAGGAGGATGAAAAACTCTGCAGTTGCGAGTCGTAGGTACGCTGCAGAAAGCGCCAGCCCACGATTCCGTTTGCGGGGACTACTGGCTGAAAAGTCATTGCTGATACGCCATCAGGCGTTCTTCGCGCGGCAACAGGGCGCGCAGCGATTTCAGGCATTTATAATACTGTTTGGCCAGCAATGCTTCGGTGGCTTCAGACAGCACCTGACGGCTGTCCAGGTCGGTAAAAATCTGACTCAATTCCTCAACACGCCGCAAAAGCTGTTGGCGCGCCTGTTCGGGCTCCATGTCACCGGATAGAACAAGCTGGGCAGCATAACAGACCCGCCGAACCGGGGTATTCACCTCATCAGGATGGATGGCATCACGCAGACGCAGGACATTTGCCCCAGGCGTCATTATCGAAAACCGACTGCGGCGGTCGCCATTCTCCACGACCACACCGTTGATTAGCACCCTCTCTTTCGGTGCCAGTTTCAGAACCAGCCCAGCCATCACGTCAAACCAATCTGCCGCAGGCCACGCAGGACGGCCATGTTGATCTCAAGCAATGGTTCTACGGTCGCATTGTTGCTCAGAACCTGGGTGCTGTGCTGTTCCGTGAACTCTGCCAAATAGAAAACCCGCGCGCGCAGATCGTCGGGAAGGGCGTTGTCGGAATCCAGCACACCCGTGGCCAAAACGGTCCACAAACGACGGTTTTCGTGGAGTGCCTGAACGAACTCGGCATAGTCGGTTTTGCGCCGGGCGGTCGCAGCCTTGAGCCTATGGGTGATCCTTGAAATCGCTTCGAATTCGGTGTCGCGCGGGGTACGCGTCGGGGCGGCGGTCTGCGCATATGCGCGCCGGGCAAGAGTTTGCGGTGTCACTTGAATTCCTTCCAATAGGCCGTCTTTTGGCGGTCAGGGTCGGGGCGCGTAGTTGCGCCCCGACCGGATTCCGAAGATTAACGGAACAATGACAGGATCGACTGCGGTGCCTGGTTGGCGATCGACAGTGACTGGGTTGCCAACTGCTGTTGTACCTGCAGGGCCTGAAGGCGGGCCGATGTTTCCTCCATGTCGGCATCAACCAGCGACCCGATACCGGATTTGAACGAGTCAGTAAGGTTCGCAATAAACTCTTTCTGGGTCTCAATCCGGTTTTGAACCGAACCAAACGCGGCCGACGCATCGATGGCGGTGTCAATAAGACCCGTGATCGTACCCAAGGCAGCAGTTGCACCAGCTTTTGTCGTCACGTCAATTGAAGACAACGCACCCAGACCACCGGAACCTGCGTTGGTAAACTGTGCCGAAACGGTCAAATCCTGATCCGCTGCAGCAGTCGCAAAGGCCAGTTCATCTGTAGTTTGGGTAATCGTAAGACCCTGGATACCCAAAGCGTCGATTTGGCTCTTCAAGCCAGCTGCAACTTTGGTATCGGTGTTGGGCGCATTATAGACTGCATCAATATCAGATGCCTGCACCGTATAGGATACGCTCTGGCCACCTACGGTGACTGAGATTTTGTCACCCACTGCAAAATTGTCAGTTCCGCTGTTGAAGTTAAGGTTTCCCGAACCGCCGTTTTTGTCCAAGGAAAAGCTAGCCACATCTCCGTCAGTACTTGCGTTGTCAGAATCATCAAGAACGTTTTTCGCCGAGTAGCCGCCGGTCGACAGGTTCTGAGCATTAACGGTGATCGAAGAATCCTTCACGGCACCAGAACTGTCACGATCCAACGACGACAGAATCTTAGCTGATGCTGTGTCTCCGTTCACAAGATTGAGACCGTTAAACTGGGCCGCGCTGACAACCGAAACAATCTGGTCTTTCAGCGCTGTAACATCGGCATCGATCTTATCCCGTTCGACGTTGTCTTCCTGGGCCGCGACGACTTTCTCTTGAATCTGGATCAACAGGTCGGTCACGGTTTCTGACGCGTTACGAGCCACCGCAACAGTCGATTCACCCAGTGCCAGGCTGTCTTTGATCGCATTGAAGCTCTTGACGTCGGATTCCATAACTTTGGAGATCGCCCAAACTGCCGAATTGTCTTTGGCGGTTGCAACATCCTTACCAGTTGCGATCGCGTTCTGGGTTTGCCCCAGATTCTTGTTGACCATTTTCAGGGTTTGCAGCGCCACCATTGCGCCATTGTTTGTCAGAATGCTGGACATAGCTTTCTTCCTTTGTGTTCGGGCACTTTGCGCCCATGCTTACCCCGCACCGTAAGCGGGCTTTGACGTCGTTCTGAGCTATGCGATCCGCCGTCGGGCTGTTCGCGCCACCTGTTGTATCAGGTGCAGGACCACCTTTGCCCATTACCTCCTAACGGAGTGCTAAAGCCCCTCGGCCAAAAATTTTGAATTTGAATCAAACCCGTACCTATGCCCGCTTCTCCAGCTTTGGATTGCGACGCACAGCGAACCCGTTGCGCTGCCCGTCCGCGCCATAGGTGGTGAACTCTTGCCGAACGCGACGCAGTTCAGCCATGCGGTCGGCCACGGCGCGAATCCCTTCGGCGGCGCTGTTGAGCAACAGCTGGTTCCGTTCGACCTTTTTCTGCAACCGAATCAACTCGGCGCTTTCAAAGACCTGAAGTTCATTGATCGTATCAATCAGTTTTTCTTTTTCCGGTACCACCTGGTTCAGTCTGTTCAGATCACCATCGACAAGCGCGGTGCGTTCAAGGTCCAGCACATCTTCAAGCGAGCGGATCAGGTCGGTATCAGTATTGGTCGGCATTTGTTTTCTCCATCATGGATTGGAACAGAATCTCGGACAGCCCAACACCACCAGCCTCAGCCAGCGTGCGCGCCTGATGCTGTACAAGGAACGACGAGAACTGTTCCTCGCCGGCACCGCCACCAAAGGAATCGTGCGTCTTGCCCAAACCAGAGGACTTGAGCATTTCAGCCAGGAACGCCGCCTCCAGCTCAACAGCGGCAGCTTGCAATTTCTCAGCCGTGGTTGGCGGATGGGTGCCAGGCAGGGATCCAGAAATCTTCATCATATTCTCCGAAATTTACATCGAACTTTCTTGATCAAAGGCGAAAGCGGTTAAAATAAACGTAACTTCCTGCGGGCAGGTTGCCGATCACACAAACGGAGTCGGAGCAAAATGCCCAACCCTATTTCAGCACTGATGCCTGCGTCGGGCGGCGCCATGAAACCTGCGGCTGCCGCGAAAGACGCAAGCAACACCAACGGCGCCGAGTCATTTCAAACGGTCATGGATCAAGAGGCCGACGCGCAGCCAAACGAACAAAAAACGGCCGAACCTGCGATTCAGAATCCTGATTTGGCACCGGACTCGGAAATCATCGTTGTCGATGGTGAGGTCGCGCCTTTACCAATTGAGCCGCAGGATCAGCCGCTCACCGAAATACGCCCTGCTGCGGCTGAAATAGCTGAGAATCCGACCGTCAAAAGGCAGGTTGAAAAGCCAACTGTAGCGGCCCCGGCTGTCGTTGTTGAAGCTGAGACGTCCGCTAACACGCAACCGGTAGTCGCGCAGAGTGATACAGTGCAATCACAGCCGCGCCCCACGCAGGCCGAAGTTGCACCGACCGTTCAGGCCCTAATTTTCGCGTCGGTCCCTCCGAAAAAAACCTCACAGATCGTCGCTAGGCCGAATGGCGTCCCCGTGGGGTTGGCGACACCAGATGCTCCCCCTGATGGAACGCCTGACCTTCCAACCCCTCCCCGGCCTGAAAAAGAGGCACCTGCCACCCGGGCCGTGCCGCAGGCTAGTCGCCCGGAGGCAGTAAAACCCGGTCGCACGCCGCCGACGCCTGTCCAGATACAGCTTTTTGCCGCCGACCCTCAAGGCCTTCAATCCGAGGCGAACCCGACAACCGAGATTGAAGACATCCTACTCAGCAGGGAGGCCACAACACTTTCATCATCACGCGATTCTACTCCCATGACGCAAACGACGACGACGGCAACGGCACGGGCTGAAACGGCGCGCGCAGTCGCCAATCAAATGGCAACCGTCGTTTCTGCCCGGGGGCAGCCCGGAACGATCGAAGTCGCCTTGAATCCTGAAGAGTTGGGGCGCGTTTCGATTGTCTTAAACGGTCGCGAAGACGGTCTGCACATGACGATCTCAGCCGAACGTCCAGAGACGCTGGACATGATGCGCCGCCACCTTTCGGTTCTTGAGGCAGAATTCCAGAACTTCGGGTTCGGCAACCTGTCTTTTGACCTTGGGACATCTGCAGGGTCACAGCACAGCGACTCTGATACAGGCGAAGGCGCAGGGTTTTCGGACACACAGCCCGAACAGATCACCGAGGCTGCACCAGCCGCTCCAAAATTAGGCCCTGAAGGCCGAATCGACATGAGGCTTTGACCATGATCAACCCAACACAAGCCACAACCCAGACCAACACGCAGGTCACGTCCGCATCCCAATCCAGGACGTCCTCAATCGCGTCGGATTTCGACACGTTCCTGTTGTTGATGACGACACAGGCGCAGAATCAGGATCCGTTGGAACCGATTGGGTCTGCTGAATATGCCTCGCAATTGGCTCAGTTCTCGATGGTGGAACAGCAGGTGCAAACAAACGATCGCCTGTCAGAACTGGCGCTGACTTTGGGCAGCGTGAAGCTCGACGAGCTTGCAAGTTGGGTCGGCATGTCTGTTCAGACAACCTCGTTCCAGTTTGATGGCGATCCGGTGACCATGCATGGACAGGCCGCAGCAGAGGCAGACAGCGCCGAGATGGTGATCGTTGACAGTGAAGGAACCGAGGTTGATCGGGTATCCATTCCCGTGACCCAGTCTGAATTCACTTGGGACGGCATAGCAAGCGATGGAAGCCCTCTTCCTTCGGGCAGCTATTCAGCGACGCTGGAAAGCTACTATGAGGATGAATTGATATCGACGCTGTCAGTCTCACCCTATAGCAAGGTGGTCGAAGCGCAGGCCGCGGATGGGACGGTTTCGCTGACACTGGACAACGGGCAGTCCGTTCCGGTTTGGATGGTGACTTTGGTAAGCACCTGAGCTTGATCTACTGGCCGGGACGAGCCACACCAGTGCGACATGCGACTCGCGTATCGTCTTGGTGATCCCCCTGCCTGACCCGAACAGCCCTCCGATCCAACTGGTTGCGCAACTGCGCGATCAAGGCCTGATAGCTGCGGAAACGCAATTCCAGACCTTGTATGGCGGACGTACCAATCAGGTTTGGAAGGTGATCGGGGAAAACGGCGGCAAGGTCCTGAAACTCTACCGCGCCGGCCTGCGCAACCCGTTATTTCGCAACGACGGTGAACTCGAGGCGCAGTGCCTTACTGTCTTGGAGCAGACAGGGTTTGTGCCCCGCCTGCGCGCGACCGGCCAGCTCCAAGATGACCGCTGGGTCTTTTACGACCACGCACCGGGGTCCACGTGGCGAGAGGGAGTTGCGCCAGTGGCAGATCTTTTACGTAATCTGCATCAGCTTGATCTGCAGATACAAGCACCCAAGGGGTGTAATGGCAGTATGGACCTGGCCCGCCACGGGCAGAGCATTCTTGATCGGTGCAGATCTGGCATGCGGCAAAAGTTAGAGGCGCTGCGGCCCGACGATCACATTCCGCCGACCCACCACACCTGCCTGATACATGGCGACCCGGTTGCTGGGAACATTCTAGTGGCGCCCTCGGGTTTGACCCTTATTGATTGGCAATGCCCCGCGCAGGGTGATCCGTGCGAGGACCTCGCGCTGTTCCTGTCGCCTGCCATGCAGTACCTGTACCGGGGCAAAGCCTTGACACTTGCAGAGGAAGGTCTGTTCCTTTCTGGCTATGGTTGCGCCGACACGGTGGAACGGTACAAATCGCTTCGGTGCTGGTATGCTTGGCGGATGGCAGCCTATTGCCTTTGGCGGATTGAAAACGGTGCTTCGGACTACGCAGTGGGTTTAAAACTGGAACGCGCTGCGCTGTCGTCTTCACCAATCTAAAACGGCCATCATCGTATAAGCGGGCGGCATCAGCGCGCGCCGCCAGCGGCCAAGGGGAAAACGCGCCGGGATGCGCGTCATCGGGTCGGGTAGGTCATCTGCCTGCCCCAAAACAAGCCGAGCCAGCGCGCGTCCGCAATAGCTCCCCATCGCCACCCCATTCCCATGATAGGCAAAACCCGCGAACAGGCCGGGCTGGCCCGGCACTGCGCCCACAAAAGGTGTCAGACCCCGCGACAGGCAAACCATGCCGGACCACATATGGGTGACCTCGACATCAGCCCACGCCGGGAACATTCGCCGGAAGTCCCGGACAGCCTTGTGCCGAATCGCTCCCTCAGCCCGCGGGGACGAGTGCAAACCGCCGCGCATTCCGAACAGAAATCTCCGATCTGGCATCAGGCGAAAGTAGTGCAGCAAATGCCGGGTGTCGTAGGCCATCTGATCTGTGGTCCAGCCTTGCGCGTCCAACTCGGGCTCCGTGAGCGGGCGGGTTACCAGAACTGTGGACTGAGCAGGCATATAGCGGCCCGACATCCAGGGCGGCACATCCTCGCTGGAATATCCATTGGTGCAGATCAAAACATTGCGCGCTGTGACACAGCCATTTTTTGTGCCAAGTTCGAACCCGGATTGCGTTTTACGGAGTCCGTGAACCGCGCTGTTGCGAAACAAATCAGCCCCCAATGAACGAGCCGCCCCCGCAAGACCAAAAAGGTACTTTCTGGGGTTCAGGGCAAAGCCGACCGGGTTGGTGTATCCGCCATGAAACCCGCCCCCGAAGCCAAGCGCAGGCAGGTCACTTGCTTCGTGAAGGGTGCCTGACGTCTCGGCCTGTTTTCGCAACGAGTCCATCGCGCGGGGCGTGTGGGCCAGTTGGGTTTCCCCTGCCGAATGCACTTCGGCCTCGATGGTTTGGTCCTTCAAAAGATCCGCGACAAGGTGAACTGCGTCTTTTTCAGCCTGCGCATAGCGCTGCGCGGCACCCTCTCCGAACTGGCGAACCATTGCGGCCTGGCTGAGTTTCGAGCCTCCCAAACAACAAAACCCGCCATTTCTCCCCGATGCGCCCCAGCCCGGCGTCTCGGCCTCAAGCACTGCTACGCGTACTCCGGCCTCGGCCAGATGCAGCGCGGCGGACAGGCCTGTAAAGCCGCCTCCGACAATCGCGACATCCGTGTTCAAATCACCCTGCAAGACTGGCCAGTCCGGGCTGGCGATTGTTTCATCCCACCAACAGTTGGTCCGCGGACCGGGTCCGTAGGTGTAGGTCGGGAACAGCCGTTTCATTCCGTTTTCGCGGCGGCCAATTCATCCTGCTTCTGCCGCACCATCGCGCGCTTGGTCACCAGCGACGCGGTGATGACACCCACCGTGACAACCGCGATCATGATCGTGGAAAGCGCGTTGATTTCAGGGCTGACGCCCAAACGTACGGCCGAGAAAATCTTGATCGGCAGGGTCGTGGCTGACGGGCCCGATGTAAAGGATGCGATCACCAAATCGTCCAACGACAAAGTAAACGCCAGCAACCATCCGGAAATTACCGCAGGCGCGATGATCGGCAGGGTCACAAGCCTGAAGGCCTGCGCCGGAGAGCACCCCAAGTCCAGCGCTGCCTCTTCCAGCGACTGATCGAAAGTCACCAAACGCGACGACACCACGACCGAGACAAAGCACATCGAAAATGTCGTATGCGCCAGAACGATGGTAACAATACCCCGATCCAAGCCGATGCCGATAAACAGCAGCAGCAGGGACAGGCCGGTGATCACCTCGGGCATCACCAGCGGCGCATAGATCATGCCCGAAAACAGGGTACGGCCAAAGAACCGCCCGCCGCGTACCAGCACATAGGCCGCCGCAGTCCCAAGGATGGTAGCCAAAGTTGATGAGACCACGGCAACACGTACAGTCACCCAGGCGGCATCCAAAAACGCCTCGTTCTGAACCACCGCGCCATACCATTTGGTCGAGAACCCGGCCCAGACCGTAACCAGCTTGCTTTCGTTGAAACTGAAGATAATGAGGATGATCATCGGGATGTACAGGAACGCAAACCCCAGTGTCAGCGAGACTGTGTTAAACCAGCTTAATCTGCTCATTTTTCCGCCTCCGCCTGTTTTTGCTGGTTACGCTGGAACAGCACGATCGGCACCACGAGTATCAGCAGCAAAACAACCGCCACGGCGCTGGCAACCGGCCAGTCGCGGTTTGAGAAGAATTCTTCCCACAACACCTTACCGATCATCAACGTGCCAGACCCACCCAGAAGCGAGGGGATAACAAACTCACCAATCACCGGGATCATGACAAGGAAGCACCCAGCGATAATGCCAGGGCGCGACAACGGGATCGTCACCAACCAAAACGCCTGCAGGCGCGAACAGCCCAAATCCTCGGCGGCCTCGATCAGGGATTCGTCCATCCTTTCAAGCGAGGAAAAGATCGGCAGGATCATGAAGGGCAGATAGGTGTAGACGATGCCGATATACACGGCCGTATTGGTGTTCAAAATGGTCAGCGGGGTCGAGATGATGCCCGTCCACAGCAGGAACTGGTTCAGGTAGCCTTCGTTCGACAGGATGCCCATCCAAGCGTAAACGCGGATCAGGAACGAGGTCCAGAACGGTAAAATCACCAGCATCATCAGCGTCGGCCGCCACTCCGCAGGTGCGCGGGCCATGCCGTAGGCGATCGGATACCCCACCAGCAGGGTCAGAACGGTCGAAATGACGGCAATCTGGACACTGGAAAGATAGGCTTTCCAGTAAAGATCATCCTCGGTCAGCCAGACGAAATTCTCGAAATCCAACTGGCTGAAGAAGGCTTTGATACCGGCCCAGCCCTGCGACAGGTCCAGTGTCGGAGTGTATGGCGGGATGGCCAACTCGGTATCTGACAACGATATCTTGAGAACGATGAAGAACGGCACCAGAAATAGCGCCAGCAACCAGACATATGGAACGGCGATCAGAAACGCGCGGCGCATCAGTCGGCCAGCAGAACCGCGGCCGTCGCTGTCCAGGACAGCCAGACCGGGTCTTCCCACGTAAAGGACCGGCGCGAGATGCGGCGGGTATTGGCCGTCTGCGCCTTGATGATCGTGCCGTTCGGCAGTGCGACATGATATGTGGACAGGTTGCCCAAATAGGCGATGTCATGCACCCTGCCTTGCACCGCGTTGATCGCATCTGCCGGGCGATCTACCGAGATCGTCACCTTTTCGGGCCGGATGGCAAGGTGACAGGTCTGTCCGTTCGAAAACCCGGTGGCTGAAGTCGCAGTCAGCGGTGCCTGCCCCTCGGCCCAGTCGACCTGATAGGTTTCGTCTCCGTTCGCCGTGGCCCGGCCTTCGATGATGTTCACATCACCGATGAAATCCGCCACGTAGACCGAGTTCGGGCTTTCGTAGATCTTGTCCGGCGTCGCCACCTGCATCAGCTTGCCTTGGTCCATCACCGCAACGCGGCTGGCCACGGTCATGGCTTCTTCCTGATCATGGGTGACGATCACGAAGGTCGTGCCGGTCTTTTCCTGAATGTCCATCAGTTCGAACTGCGTATCCTGCCGCAGTTTCTTGTCCAGCGCACCCAGTGGTTCGTCCAGCAAAAGCAGCTTTGGCGCCTTGGCCAAAGACCGCGCCAGCGCCACCCGTTGCCGTTGCCCGCCCGAAATCTGATGCGGTTTTCGTCGGGCAAACCGCTCTAACCGTGTCAGTCGCAACATTTCTTCGACGCGATCTTCAAGATCATGTTTGGGCATGTTGTCCCTGCGCAGGCCAAAGGCGATGTTGTCCCGGACGCTGAGGTGCGGGAACAGCGCGTAGGACTGGAACATCATGTTGACCGCCCTTTTGTTCGGCGGGATCGGGTCAATGTCCTGCCCGCCCAGAATAATGCGCCCCTCGGTCGGTTTTTCGAATCCCGCCAGCATCCGCATCATGGTGGTTTTGCCGCAGCCTGAAGGCCCCAGCAGCGCAAAAAACTCACGCTCGAATATATCCAGAGACAGGTCGTCGATGGCCGTGAAGTCGCCAAAGCGTTTGGTAACATTCCGGAACTGGATCAAAGGTTTCGCCTGCGGATCTTCCCACGGCGTAAAGACGTCAGAGTTCACTACAGCCCCCGTTCGACAATCTGGTAAAAAAACAAGGCGGCCAGGCCGCCTTGCATGAACAAATCAGATCAGGTGCCGGATTTGATCTTGGTCCAAAGACGGGTCACGACCCGCTGTGTTTTGGACGGGTAAGGCGTCGTGATATACAGGTTTTGCATGGTCGCATCGTCCGGATAGATCGCCGGATCACCGATTACATCTTCTTCAAGGAACTCTTGCGAGGCCTTGTTGCCGTTCGCGTAATACACATAGTTCGATGCTGCCGCCATGTTGTTGGCGTCTAGAATGAAATCCAAGAACTTATGCGCACCTTCCGGGTTCGGGGCATCCACCGGAATGGCCATCTGGTCGAACCACATCAGCGATCCTTCGGCGAAGGGGTGATATTCAATGTTCACGCCGTTGTCAGCCTCGGCCGCGCGATCCCGTGCCTGCAGTATGTCACCCGACCAGCCGACAGCGACACAGATGTCGCCATTAGCAAGGGCGTTTATGTATTCCGAGCTGTGGAACTTTTGGATATGTGGGCGCACGCCCATCAGAACCTCTTCGGTTTTTGCAATGACATCCGTGTCATGGCTGTCCGGGTCTTCACCGATATACTGCAAGGCCATCGGAATGATCTCGGACGGAGCATCCAGAAAATGCACCCCGCACGAGGCCAGCTTTTCCATGTTCTCAGGTTTCAGTACCAAGTCCATACTGTTGAGGGCAACGTCATCGCCCAAAACCTCTTTGACCTTGTCAACGTTCACACCAAGGCCGGTCGTGCCCCACATGTAGTTGATTGAATACGCGTTATTGGGGTCATATCCCGCCGTACGCTTCTGAATCACGTCCCACAGGTTGCCGGAATTCGACAGCTTGGACTGATCAAGTTCCTGAAACGCGCCGGCCTGAATCTGGCGCTGCAGGAATGTACCGGACGGCACCACCACATCATAGCCTGACCCGCCGGCCAGCATCTTGGTTTCCAGAACCTCGTTGCTGTCGAACACATCATAAATCAGCGTCAGACCGGTTTCCTGTTCGAATTTCTCAAGAAGGTCTTCGTCGATATAGTCGGACCAGTTGTATACGCGCACCTCTTCGGCGAAGGCCGCCGACGTCCCCAATGCGATGACCGCAGTCATGCTCAGCGTTTTGATTGACATTTTTTTCTCCCTGCAAGTGTAAGGGTATTTTCCCGTTTTTTTTGATTTGATCAAGTTTTGCGTTTTCCCCCGAACCAGCGTATGGTTTCACGAGGTCAGATACCTGACAAGTCACCTTCATTGGAAACAGGGCAAACCAATTGGATTTGATCAAAAATAAGGCATCGGCCGCGTTGGAAGAGGCTGAAAAAAGGCCAGCACATGAACAGGTCTATCAAACCCTCAAGGCGCAGATCATGTTTGGTGAGCTGGTGCCCGGCCAACCTGTCACGATCCAGGGTTTGACGGAATCACTAGGTGTCGGAATGACTCCGGTGCGCGAAGCAATCCGCCGTCTGATCTCGGACGGTGCGCTGGTGTTTCAAGGCAATCGCAGGGTCAGCGTGCCGTTGTTGTCATCTGGTGACGTTGAGCAGATGATTTTCGCCAGAATTGCAATAGAATCAGAGCTTTCGAAGCGCGCGACCGAAAATGTGAACAGCACTGATATCGACGATCTTGAGCTTATCGACCAACGTCTGGATGGCACAATTGCAGATGGGGATGTCAGCGGCTACCTGCATCTGAACCACGCGTTTCACGAGACGTTGTATTCCTACGCCCATGCCCCGATTCTCAGTGACTTGGCCGAGCGGCTCTGGCTCAGATTCGGGCCATCGCTGCGGGTGGTTTGCGGTCGGTTCGGCACGCAAAGCCTACCGGATCGGCATAAGGATATCATCGAGTCACTGCGCGCGCGCAATGCCGATGGGGTTGCCAGAGCGACCGCACAGGACATCGAACAGGGGATGGAACTGATGGCCGAGGCGCTGACCAATGCTCAGCCCACGCGATTCGATTGACACGGAAAAATTTGATCATATTGTGAACGCCAACCGCTCTTGCAGGAGATTTCCGGATGTCCACCATCACCAACCACATGCCCACCGCCGCATTGCAGGCGCTGGATGCCGCCCATCACATGCACCCGTTTTCAGCCAACGGCGCGCTTGGCAAAGAAGGGGCCCGCGTGATCACCCGCGCGAATGGCGTCTATCTGACAGACAGCAATGGTGAGCAGATTCTTGACGCCATGGCCGGTCTGTGGTGCGTCAATGTCGGCTATGGCCGCGATGAACTGGCCGAGGCTGCATATCGCCAAATGCGTGAGCTGCCCTATTACAACACATTCTTCAAGACGACCCACGTGCCTGCCATCGCGCTGGCCAAAAAGCTGGCCGATCTTGCGCCCGGTGATCTGAACCACGTCTTCTTTGCCGCCGGCGGGTCCGAGGCGAATGACACAAATATCCGCCTCGTGCGCACATATTGGGCCGAGAAGGGCCAACCCGACAAGAACATCATTATCAGCCGTCACAATGCCTATCACGGCTCATCCGTGGGTTCGGCCTCGCTGGGCGGTATGGCGGGAATGCATGCGCAGGGTGGTATCCCGATCCCGAATATCCACCACATCAATCAGCCGAACTGGTGGGCCGAAGGTGGCGACATGACGCCCGAAGAGTTCGGCTTGGCCCGCGCGCGCGAGTTGGAAGAAGCCATTCAGGAACTGGGCGAAGACCGCGTTGCGGCCTTTATCGCCGAACCCGTGCAGGGCGCGGGCGGCGTGATCGTGGCACCCGATACGTACTGGCCAGAAGTTCAGCGCATCTGTGACAAATACGATATCCTGCTGATCGCGGATGAGGTGATCTGCGGTTTCGGCCGCACCGGCAACTGGTTCGGTTCGCAAACCGTAGGGATCAAGCCGCATATCATGACCATCGCCAAGGGTCTCAGTTCAGGTTATGCGCCTATCGGCGGGTCCATCGTCAATGATGAGATTGCCGAGGTCATCGGTGGCACCGAATTCAACCACGGCTATACCTATTCCGGTCACCCGGTCGCCGCAGCCGTCGCGTTGGAAAACCTGCGTATTCTCGAAGAGGAAAAGATCGTCGATCACGTCCGCGATGTGGCCGCGCCCTATCTGAAGCAGAAATGGGAGGCGCTGGTCGATCATCCATTGGTTGGCGAAGCCAAGATCGTCGGGATGATGGCATCCATCGCCTTGACGCCGGACAAGGCCAGCCGCGCCAAGTTTGCCTCTGCGCCCGGTACGGTTGGCTATGTTTGCCGCGACCGCTGCTTTTCTAACAACCTGATCATGCGCCATGTGGGCGACCGGATGATCATCTCGCCCCCGCTGATCCTAACCCCTTCGGATATCGACGAGATGTTCGTGCGTATCCACAAGTCACTGGACGAGGCGCAAAAAGACATTATCGATCAAGGGTTGATGAAGGCGGCGTCCTAAACCAACATTCTTACCTGACAGAAAGGCGGCGCTAAAACGCCGCCTTTATTGATGCTAAACCGTGGATCATATTTGCTACGCATGATCACGACGGCACAGGATTTACCAAAGGCTTCAGACAAGCCCCAAGACAACCGTGCCCGCGAATGCGACGACCGTTCCGATCAACACAAAAGGCGCTATGCGGTTAAAATAGGCCAAGCGGCTTTTGGGGTCTGCGGCTGACCACAGGGGCGAAAAAGCGGCCATGGCCACAATACCGTTTCGTACTCTTACCCTCTCGGCTTGCTTGCATTCGCGTTTGTATTGCGCGACAGCGTCTGGCCTTTCGGTGTCGTATGTGTCTTTCATTTAAATCTCCTCATCTTTGAGAAGACAGCTAGGCGCGTTCTGAAAAAAGACAGCACCAACCAGGGAACGGCGACAGTCTGGCGCACCTGAGGCAGGTTCTCCGATCCTTTGTGACAGCCTTTCATAGAGCACGAAATGGGGCAGACAAAGTCGCCAAGCTCCAAAACCCGTTCCCGGGGCGCTGACTATGAGTGACAGGGCAGCACCTTGGACAACGGTCCCGCTTGCGAGACGCTTCATTTCTTAACGCAGCCGCTCCAAAAGCTTTAAGCTCGCGTATCCGTCTGGCAGCAGCCCCTGCGCCAGTTGATATTCTCGCACGGCGTTGATCGTGTTTGGACCGTTGCGCCCATCAATGCCCTGCGTGTCAAATCCGGCCTGGGTCAGGCGGGTTTGCAGTTCCTTTTTTTCGGTGAAACTCAGCACCCGATCACCGCGAGGCCAATCGGCCTGAAATGGTTTGCCGCCAGCCAAACGATCCGACAGGTGGCCAATTCCGATGACGTAAGCATCCGCACCATTGTATTTCTCAATGACGCCGAAATTGTCAAAGATCATCAGCGCCACGCCCTGCCCGCCTGCAGGCAACAGGATGGAGGCCCGCCCGTGGTCAGGGATCGGTTTTCCGTTGCGCCCAACCACCCCGCGCGCCGCCCAGTCTGATGGCAATAAGGTATAGTCCCGCTTGGCCGTGGCAAAGTCGAACCCTTTGGGCAGCCGCACCTCAACCCCCCAAGGTTGACCTTTGGTCCACCCATGCCGCGCCAGATACGCGGCGGCGGAGGCCAGCGCATCCGTTGGGTCCTTGGACCAGATATCGCGCCGCCCGTCACCGTCGAAATCCACTGCGTGATCAAGGTATGAGGTGGGCATGAATTGCGTATGCCCCATCGCCCCGGCCCAGCTGCCGACCATGTTGCGGGGGCTGACATCACCGGCCTGAATGATCTGTAGCGCCGCGACCAGTTGCGCTTCGAAAAACTGAGACCGCCGCGCATCAAAGGCCAGAGTCGCCAGCGACCGGATCGTGTGATCATTGCCCCGGAATGTTCCGAACGAGGTTTCAAGCCCCCAGATCGCGGTCACAACCTCTTTCTCGACGCCATAACGCGCCTCAATCTGCGTCAGTGTCCTGTCATGACGCTCCAGCCCGGCGCGTCCGTTCGCTATTCGCCTATCCGAAACAGCAGTGTCCAGATATTCCCAGATGGGCTTGGAAAACTCGGCCTGGTTGCGATCCCGTTCGATGACCTTTTTGTCGTAGGTCAGGCCCGCCAGCGCCCGGTCCAGTGTCGCATGTGAAATGCCCTGTTGACCCGCACGTTCACGAAACGCCCCTAGCCACGCTTGGAACCGCGCGTTTCCTTCGGTCGACACCCGGTACTCCTTCGCTGATGGCCGCACGACTGGTCTGATGGACACTGTCACATCCGCCGAGGCCAGTTGAATAGAGGTCAATTCACCCGGTTGATTGATGATTTCCGCCTGCAATATGGATGCCCATAATGCTGCGGCTATGATGCCACTTGCGCATTTACGCATTCCGAAATTCCTGATTACTGCTCATCTCAAGGATAGCGTAAAACCGGAACTTCTCAAAGCGCTGATGATTTTGGACTGCGCGAATTTACACCGCCCAAATCACTATCTGGCCCGCCGCTTGCGCTCGACCTTGCGTTTTATCTTATCTTTCTTGCGCTTAGTGCTGACTGCCTTGCGCCGCGTTGGCCGCCCCTTTGGCCCGCGTCCGCGTGGCAATGCTTGATCATCAATCGAAAGCAGTTCAAGTTCCAGCCCACCGGTGACAGGCGTCGCCTCGGTCAGACGGACGGTAACGCGCTGGCCTATGGCGATGATCAGCCCGGTGTCCGACCCCATAAGCGTTCCGGCCTCGCGGTCGAAATGGAAATACTCACGCCCCAAAGACCGCACGGGAACCAACCCATCCGCACCGGTCTCATCCATCTTAACAAACGCGCCAAAGCGGGCTATGCCGCTGATCCGGCCTGTAAATTCATTGCCCACGCGTTCGCTGAGATAGGCAGCCAGATAACGGTCGGTCGTATCACGTTCCGCCATCATTGAGCGACGTTCCGTATCCGAGATATGGGTGGCCGTCTCTTCCAGCCTGGCGATTTCATCTTCGGTCAACCCGTCCTTGCCCCAGCCATGGGCCGAGATCAACGCCCGATGCACGACGAGGTCGGCATAACGGCGAATGGGCGAGGTAAAATGCGCATAGCTTCGCAGCGCCAGCCCGAAATGGCCGAAATTCTCGGGGTTGTAATAAGCCTGCGCCATTGATCGCAGGGTGGTCAGGTTGATCAGTTCGGCATCTTCGGTCCCCGCTGCGGCGTTCAACAGCGCATTCAGGTGACGGGTTTGCAACACCTGTCCCTTGGCCAGATTTAGCCCCGCCGCCTGCGCGGTTTCCCGCAGGCTTTCCAGTTTCTCGGGCGCGGGTTCTTCATGCACGCGGAACAGCAGCGGGCGACGCTGGGCGATCAGGGTCTCGGCGGCCGCAACATTTGCGAGGATCATGAATTCCTCGATCAGTTTGTGCGCATCAAGACGTTCGCGGAAAGCCACGCTTGTTACTTTGCCCGTTTCACTGAGAACAATCTTGCGTTCCGGCAAGTCAAGTTCCAGCGGTTGCCGAACAGCCCGCGCCTTTTTCAGTGCGGCATAGGCGGCATAGAGCGGCTTAAGAACAGACTCTAACAACGGCCCGGTGCGGTCGTTAGGGGTGCCGTCGATGGCCTCTTGAACCTCGGCATAGTTCAGCGACGCGGCAGAGCGCATTAGGCCGCGCACAAAGCGGTGGCCTATCTTGTTGCCGTCAGCGTCGATCTGTATCCGAACAGCGATACAGGCGCGCGGAACGCCTTCGTGCAGTGAACATAGATCGCCCGACAGACGATCGGGCAGCATCGGCACAACGCGGTCAGGAAAATAACTGGAGTTGCCGCGCTTGCGCGCCTCGCGGTCCAGCGCGCTGCCGGGCAATACATAGGCGGCAACATCGGCAATTGCGACCCAGATCACATGGCCGCCGGGATTTTTCGGATCATCGTCCGCATGGGCATAACACGCGTCGTCATGGTCCCGCGCGTCCGACGGGTCGATGGTCAGCAGCGGCATGTCCCGCAAGTCTTCGCGCCCTTTCAGGCCAACAGGTTTGGCCTTATCGGCTTCGTCAATCACCTTATCGGGGAAGTCGTCGGGGATGCCGTGTTGATGGATCGCGATCAGGGATACTGCCTTGGGGGCCGTGGGATCACCAAGCCGTTCGACGATACGCGCGCGGGGCAGGCCCATGCGGTTCTTGGGTCCGGCCTGTTCGGCCTCGACCAATTCACCATCCTTGGCCCCAAGTACTGCGCCATCTTGCACGAGCCATTCGGTTGACCCCGCCTTGTCGATAGGCACAATCCGGCCGCCCTCGGCCCCTTTGCGAAAGATACCGACGATCTTGCGCGGGTTGGTCCCGATACGGCGGATCAGGCGGGCCTCGTAATTGTGGTCGGCTTCGTGTACCACCGTCAGGCGCGCCAGAATGCGGTCGCCTTCGCCCAGCGCCGGGTCACTGGCGCGCGCGATGATCAGAACAATCGGCTCGACCCCTTCGCCATGCCATTCCAGCGGGCGCGCGAACAGGTCTCCATCCTCGTTCGGAGCCTTGACCTGCAATACGCTGACCGGCGGCAGGCGGTCCGGGTCACGGTAGCTGCGCTTGCGCTTTTCCAGATGCCCGTCGGCCTCAAGCTCTTTGAGCACGCGCTTTAGATCAATCCGATCCGCGCCTTTAATACCAAAGGCCTTGGCGATGTCGCGTTTCGAGGTCAGTGTGGGGTTCGCCGAGATCCAGTCAAGGACCTCCTGCTTGGTGGGGATGCGAGTCATAATTCCGGCCTAGCACGGGGACGCGACCGCGTCATGACCAAAAAGGATCAGTGCCTAAGATCGGCAACCGTGTCGACATCGCGCAACTGATCCAGCAAGGCCACGCGCGTACCCGGAACCGACGCTAGCGTGTCGGCCAGAGCATTCTCGGTCGACCAGCGGACCTTGTTGAACAAGCTTGAAGGCAACGCACCGTATCGCTGTGCGCCAATCAGCCAATACCCCCCGTCAGGCGCGGGGCCAAACACCATCTGTTCCCTGCCCAAAGCCTTGAACGCCTGGGCGATATGTCCGCGCGTGATTCCCGGTATATCCGCTCCGATCAGGCAAACGGGTCCTTTTGGCATGCCCTGCAACATCCGCCGCATACGGTCACCCAAATCACCGCTCCCTTGCGCTGCGCGCGGTAGGTCGGCGGGCCAGATACGGCTGGTCAGCCCCTCGCGATCCGGCGACACCGCCAACACTATTTGCCAGCGTGGGTCTCGCAGCCGCCGGATCAGGGCGCGTGTTTGGTGGCGGAACCACCACGCTGCACCGACCATTCCGATATCGCGGCCCAAGCGCGTTTTGACACGGCCCGGGCGCGGCTCTTTCACCATAATGACCAGAGTGCGCTGCATGGTTCAGGCGAAATAGTCCCGCAGAATCCGCGTGTAGATCGCCTTAAGCTGCTCGATCTGGGCCACTTCAACGCATTCATCCACCTGATGCATCGTCTTGCCGACCAATCCGAACTCGACCACCGGGCAGTGGTTTTTCACAAATCGCGCGTCCGAGGTACCGCCCGTGGTGGAGAGTTCAGGCCGGATGCCTGTTTCTGCCTCAACCGCCTTTGCCACCAGATCGGACAGGGGGCCGGGTGGGGTCAGAAAGCTTTCGCCCGAGATCTTTATCTTTACGTCAATCTCAACGTCATGGGCCTTGGCCACGGCGGCGGCCTCGGCCCGCAGCCACTCACTCAGGCTTGCTCCGGAATGCAGATCGTTGAAACGAATATTCACCGCCCCACGACATTGCGCTGGGATCACGTTGGTTGCCGTGTTTCCGGTGTCGACCGTCACAACCGCCAATGTCGAAGCATCGAAATGATCCGAGCCCTGATCCAACCTGTGACTTGCCAACTGGTGCATCAACTGCGCCATGGCAGGCAGGGGGTTCTTGGCCCTATGCGGATAGGCAGAATGACCTTGTACGCCCGTTACCGTGAACCACGCGGTCATTGAACCGCGCCGCCCGATCTTCATCATCTCGCCCATCGTATTGGGGCAGGTCGGTTCGCCCACGAGGCAGACGGACATGCGTTCATTCTTGCTGCCCATGTAGTCCAGCAGCGCAGTTGTGCCATCTATGGCGTCACCTTCCTCATCGCCGGTGATCGCCAGAATGACCGCACCATCCGGCGGCGTGTCGCGGACGAAATCGACAGCCGCCGCAACAAAAGCCGCCACGCCGGATTTCATATCGGTGGTCCCACGCCCAAACATCACACCATCGCGGATTTTCGCCCCGAAAGGCGGCATGGTCCAGGCGGCGTCATCCCCAACCGGCACAACATCAGTGTGACCGTTGAACCCAAAACTGCGCGCATGGCCTTTTTCACCCCAGCGCGCAAACAGGTTGCTGATGCCGCCACGGTCAACGCGGGTACACTCAAACCCGGCCGCAACCAGAATATTTTCCAGCAAAACCAAAGCGCCGCCTTCCTCGGGTGTGACCGATGGGCAACGGATCAGGTCCGCAGTCAGTTGAACAGGATCGGTCATGGTCGCGCCTCTTTGTTTCATTTGCACGGTGGATCGCGCACAGATTCAACGAATTGGCCCGATTGCCAACCCCTGCAACCTCAAATCCAAAGGCTTTTTTCCCTTATTTCAATTTGACACACCAATAAAACACGGGCCTTTACCCCGCGACCACCTTGCCGCAACGTTCACATTTGCGTTAGAGCCGCGCGAAACAGGTAACTGACTATGAAACGCGCCCTTTTTGCCTTGGTCTGCTTGGCCTGCACTGTTTTTGCACTGCAAGGTCAGGCGCAGACACTGAATGTCGCTACGGTGACCCGCACTCCGTTTTCCTATGTCGAAGACGGGGCTCAGGCCGGGTTTTCCATAGACTTGCTCACGGTGCTGGCACAGGCGCTAGACTGGGACTTTGCAGTGAACAGGGTCGAAGGCTTCGGTGACATGCTGGACGCGGTCCGGCAGGGGTCCGCTGATCTTGCCATTGCCAATATTTCGATTACCGCCGCGCGTGAGACGCAGATGGACTTCAGCCAACCGATCTTTGAGGCCGGCTTGCAGATCATGGTCCCGTCCGACGCCGCACGGCGGCCTTCCCTGCTGCAGGCGCTGTTGTCACGCGAATTGTTCATCGCCATCGGCTTGGCCTTTGCCATCCTGCTGGGCGGCGGCATGCTGATGTGGATGTTCGAACGCAGGGCACAGCCTTACTTTGACCGAAAGCTGGATGAGGCGTGGTTCCCCTCCTTCTGGTGGGCTTTGAACCTTGTGGTGAACGGCGGGTTCGAGGAACGCATGCCGCGCACCCCGTTTGGCCGCCTGCTGGGTGTTATCCTTGTGGTGTCATCGCTGTTTATCGTGTCGGTTTTCACCGCGCGGATCACCTCGGTCATGACGGTGGACGCGATCAGCGGTAGTGTGAATTCCGTGAACGACCTGTACGGCAAGCAGGTCGGTACGATCTCGGACTCAACCGCGGCAAATTTCCTGAACCGGCGCGAGATCGAGTTCACCGGATATCCCGGCCTCGAAGAATTGCTGGCCGCTTTCGAGGACAAAGATCTGGACGCCGTGGTCTTCGACGCGCCGATCCTGTCCTATTACGCTGCGCACGAGGGGCGCCGGATCGCCACGATGACCGGTGGCGTCTTTCTGCGCGAAAGCTATGGGATCGCCTTCCCAACCGGATCGCCCCTGGTCGAGGACGTCAATCAGGCGTTGCTGTCGCTGCGTGAAGACGGAACCTATGAAGAGATTTACCGCAAATGGTTCGGGGCGCGGAACTAGGCCTGTGCCTCATCTCCGTAAAACGGCGTCATCTGCGCAACGATAACCGCGTTCTCGTCCAACGCCCGCTGCATCAGTGCCCGCTCATCAGGATCAATGTCATGCCCCTGCGCTTCGCGTTCAGCTAGGGTGCCATACCCTGTGACATCAAGCGGTGCGGTGTCGGCTTGCTTGAGGATCGCCACCGTTTCGCGCACGGCTTCGGCCTCATCGACGCCGCTGGCGAAACACATCAACGCCGCACCGGTCGCGCCTTCGGGCAGGCCATCGCCCTCTTTGCGACCGATCTGTACCAGCAGGGTATAGACTTGCTGACGGGAAGGTTTCTTTTGCTTTTCCATGCAGGGGGCCATATCCGCGCGTCCGCCCCCGGTCAAGCAGTCGGGAATTGCGGGGCCGCAGCTTCGACGCCATAGTGCCAGCAAAGCAACCTCGAACCACACAGGACGTTTCCATGCCCTTTCCGGATTTCATCACCCAGTTTCCCAGCCTCGACGTGCCTTTCCCCGAGGATACAGTGCAAACTGCGGTGATCCGGTCAGATGCCGGTCTGGTCGCATTTTTTACCTTCCTGAAGGATTTCGAATTGCCCGCGCATGCGCACAAGGCGCAATGGGGCACCGTGATCGAAGGGGAGGTTGAATTGACCATCGGCGGAGTGACCAAAACCTATCGACCGGGCGACAGCTATTCGATTCCGTCCGGCGTTGAACATGGTGGAAGGATCAAGGCCGGCACGCGGGTCATTGATGCGTTTGAAGAGGCTGACCGCTATCCGATAAAAGGATAGAGGCGCAAAAAAGGGCCGTAGCACACGGCTACAGCCCGATTTCCTGAAAGCTCTAGTCTTAGTCGCGCAGCAAATCGTTGATTGCAGTTTTTGAACGCGTCTTTTCGTCCACCCGCTTCACGATCACGGCGCAATAAAGGCTGATGTTGTTCTTTGACGGCATCGAACCTGCAACAACAACCGAATAGGGCGGGACTTCACCATACGTGACCTCACCGGTTTCGCGATCGACGATCTTGGTCGACTTGCCGATAAAGACGCCCATACCCAGGACCGAGCCTTCGCGGACTATACAGCCTTCGACCACCTCGGACCGGGCGCCGATAAAGCAGTTGTCTTCGATGATGGTTGGACCGGCCTGCATCGGCTCAAGCACACCACCGATGCCGACGCCACCCGACAGGTGCACGTTCTTCCCGATCTGCGCACAGGAACCAACGGTGGCCCAGGTATCAACCATGGTCCCTTCGTCGACATAGGCGCCGAGATTCACAAATGAGGGCATCAGCACCACGCCCGGCGCGACATAGGCCGATTTGCGCACCACGCAGTTCGGCACCGCGCGGAAGCCGGCAGCGCGCCACTGGTTTTCACCCCAACCGGCGAACTTGCTGTCCACCTTGTCCCACCAACCGCCATCCTGCGGACCACCCGACTGGATTTCCATGTCCTTGATGCGAAAGCCCAGCAGAACGGCTTTCTTGGCCCATTGATTTACGTGCCAGTCGCCGTTGTCCAATTTCTCGGCCACGCGCAGCGACCCGCTGTCCAGCGCGTTCAGCGTATCTTCGATCGCTTCACGCTGTTCGCCAGTGGTGGCGGGGGTGATCGTATCGCGCGCCTCCCAGGCGGCTTCGATGGCGGCTTCCAGTTGCGCGTTGGACATTTGGCGGCTCCCTGCAGAATCTGTTCACGTTTGTGTTGCCTATACGCAAGCGAAGGACTGGCCGCAATGCGACGCTGAACGCGTGCTTTGCGGCTGATGTGTGCGGATTCAGTCACTCAGCGGGTCGGGTGAGATATTGCCACCACAGACCAGCACCGCGACACGTTCCCCGTTTGTGGGCTGATAAGCCCCCGACATCAACGCGGCCAAGGCCGTGGCTCCCGCGGGTTCCACCAGAATTCGATGTGCTCGCCACAGCAACTTTTGGGCCTCGGCGATGGCCTCGTCACTTACCAGAACAGAGGTCATCCCCTGCGCCAAACCAAAGCAGATTGACCCGATCCGCCGCGCGCCCAGCGCGTTGGCTGCGGTGCCGGAGACGGAAACATCCACCGGCTCTCCTGCTTGCAAAGCAGCGTTCAGCGCGCAGGAGGTTTTAGGCTCAACCGCCACAACCTTGCGCGCACCCTGCAACCACGCCAGCGCGCCCGAGATCAGACCACCACCGCCTACAGCGACCAGCACGGTATCCGCCTGAAGCCCTTGCGCCTCCCACTCAGCGAAACAGGTGCCCTGCCCGGCCACGGTTGCCGGTGCATCGTATGCATGAATTTGCATCGCGCCTGTTGCCTTTTCATGGGCTTGGGCTTCGGTCAGCGCATTTGCGTACTCGCCCTGGACGACACTCAGATCAGCGCCTGTTCGTTCGATCAGAGCAATCTTGGAGGACCCGGCCATCTCTGGCACAAAAATCTTGGCCGGATACCCCAAAGCCCGCGCCGCAAAAGCTGCTGCCGCCCCATGGTTGCCGCCTGACGCTGCAACAACACCCGCCTTTGGCACATCAAGGCTAAGCAGCGTGTTAAACGCCCCGCGTGCTTTGAAACTGCCAGTATGTTGCATGTGTTCCAGCTTTATCTCGACGGGATAGTCCAGCCCCAATGCGTGGCTTTCCATAACCGGTGTAACCTGGGCATATCCGGCAATCCGATCTGCCGCTGCTGAAATTTCACTCTTCCAATTCATTCTTGTTCTTCCGTGACTGGCGCTCTGCGCGCGAACCCTATAGCTGTTTGCGGGACACGCAAGCAGGGAACTGTCACCTATGAAAGAAGATCGCCTCAGCCCTTTCCGCGACGCACAGACAGACCGCTCAACCGCGAGCGAGGTTCCGGACACGCCGCAGACGCGCTCATCTTCCTATCGCCTTGCCTTCGCGGATGACGATTTCCTGTGCCGTGAGGAATTGCGGCCCGTGCGCCTGCAACTGGAATTGCTGAAACCCGAGATGATCATGTCCGAGCGTGAGATCACGTCAACCATCGTCATGTTCGGCGGGGCGCGCATTCCCGAGCCGTCGCAGAAACACGCGGCCCGAACCGAAACGCTGGCCAGCCTGTCGCAGTATTACGACGAAGCACGCGAGTTCGCCCGGCTGATGACCGAGAAATCCAATGCAACCGGCTGCCGCGAGAACGTCATCGTCACCGGCGGCGGCCCCGGTGTGATGGAGGCCGGAAACCGGGGCGCAAGCGATGCGGGCGGTTGCTCGATCGGGTTGAACATCGTGCTGCCGCATGAACAGGCACCGAACCTTTACGTGACGCCGGAACTGAGCTTTAATTTCCACTATTTCGCCATCCGCAAGATGCACTTTTTGATGCGCGCCCGAGCCATCACTATCTTTCCCGGCGGCTTCGGCACGATGGATGAGCTGTTCGAATCCCTGACCCTGATCCAGACCGGCCGGATGGAACGCGTACCTTTCCTGCTGTTTGGGCGCGCATTCTGGGAAAAGGTCATAAATTGGGAGGCGCTGGCCGACGCCGGCACCATCTCGGCGGAAGACCTCGATCTGTTCCGTTTCGTGGACACCGCGCAACAGGCGGTCGACATTATCGAGAACTGGGACCCCGCCCCGGCCCGCGACGAAATTCCGGGGCGTTGACGAATGACTTCGAAGACCGGAGAGATGCTGCATCTGCGTGGCAATGCACTGAAACCAGGTGAACCGGTGGCGCTACCGCTTGTCCAAAGCAGCATGTACCACCTGCCCGGCGCGCCGGATGGCTTGCCTACCTATGGCCGGGTCGACAATCCTACGTGGCAGCATCTGGAGCATGTACTAGCCCATCTTGAAAACGCGCCCTGCCTGACCTTTCCATCCGGCATGGCGGCAATTTCCGCGGCGTTGTTCGCAACAGTGAAGTCCGGATCCCATATTCTTATACCGTCGGACGGCTACTACGTGACGCGGGTTCTGGCCGACAGGTTCCTGACCAATCTGGGCATCTCTGTCACTGAACGCCCGACCAACACCTTTGCCGATGGTGGATTCGACGGATTCGATGTGGTCTTTGTCGAAAGCCCTTCGAACCCCGGTTTGGATATGATGGACTTGCCTGCCATCGCCTCAGCGGTGCGCACGGCTGGTGGAATTACGATTGCCGACAATACGACCCTGACACCGTTGGGTCAAAGGCCGCTGGATATGGGTATCGACACTGTGGTTGCGTCGGACACGAAGGCCATGGGCGGGCATTCCGACCTGCTGATGGGTCACGTCGCCAGCCGCGATGCGCAAATCATGGAGCGGGTAGAGGAATGGCGGAAAGTTTCGGGTTCGATCCCCGGACCGCATGAGGCGTGGCTGCTGCATCGTGGGCTGGAAACGCTGGATGTTCGGTTTGACCGCATGTGTGCGTCCGCTCAAGTTCTGGCGGAACGGTTGGCAGAGCACCCGGCAGTAGGCCAAATCCGCTACCCTGGACTACCCGATGATCCATCATACGCTCTGGCCAAGGCTCAAACCACGCGCTTCGGCTTCTTGCTGTCGATCACGCTGGGGTCAGAGGAAAAGGCTGAAACCTTCATCAACACCTGCCCGATGCTACGCCCCGCCACATCCTTTGGTGGCGTCCACAGTTCAGCCGAGCGCCGCGCGCGGTGGGGCGATGATGTTGATCCTGCCTTCATCCGCCTGTCGGTGGGCTGTGAACCGGTGGAAGAGCTATGGCAAGCGATCAAGGGCAGCCTGAACGCGCTGTAGTTATTTCTTCGGCTCGCGCAGTTCCTTGAACACATAGATCGGCAGCACAACACTGGCGACCAACGCGCCCAGCCAGACCAACAGCGTTGCCGCCAGCAGATTGGAAATTCCACCGACTGTCAGCCCATTCGTGACCAGATCAGTCACCAACAGGCCGATGAATGTCACGATCAACGCGATACCACCTTTGATCGCGGGTGCTTTTTTCTCGCCCAGTTTCAGGATCAGCGGCTCGGCGATCCACTGCACCAGCGTGAAGACAATCACCACAACGATGAAGGAGATTGGCTTTATCGCAAATTCCGGCAGCAACAGCGCAGCAAGCAACAACCCGATGGCATTGCCGGCCAGCAGGGCCAGAATAGACTTGAGTCTGCGCGTCATTGGGGATCTCCGTCAATAAACAGTCCTAAATATGCATATGTTAACAAGCTTGCAGGATTTTGCGAGCGGTTTCAAATGCCTCTTCCTTTCGGACGAGTGAAATCGCATGATAAAACCAATCCTGTTCAGCCCGACCCGCGAGAGGTGAGATGAGCGACGATCCCTATTCCGTGCTTGGTGTCGCCAAAGATGCCAGCGCCGCCGAAATCAAAAAAGCTTACCGGCGTATCGCCAAAGACTGCCACCCTGATCTGAAACCGGGCGATACAGAGGCCGAAACCAAGTTCAAGGCTGCGGCCGCCGCCTATGATTTGCTGAAAGACCCCGAAACGCGCGCCCGGTATGATAAGGGCGAGATTGACGCGTCAGGCCAGGAACGTCAGCAACAGCAATACTATCGCGAATATGCCGAGGCTGCCGGAAACCCTTATCGCGGACGGGCGGCAGACCCAGACGATATGTCAGACATCTTTGCCGAGTTCATGCACGGGCGCGGTGGCTTTGGGCAGCGTAGAGGTGATTTCCATGCGCCGGGGCACAATCGAAGCTATACCCTGCAAATCAGCTTTCTGGACGCAGTCTTTGGTGCCAGCCAGAAACTGACCCTGCCCGATGGCGACCGGATCGAAGTAAAAATCCCGGCCGGAATTACGGACGGACAGACCATCCGCCTGCGCGGCAAAGGTGATCCGGGATTTGGCGAGGGTCCGCCGGGTGACGCTCTGGTCACGGTTTCGGTTGCCAATCACCCCGTATTCGAGCGTCTGGGCGATGACATCCGTATCACCCTGCCAATCACAATTGACGAGGCCATTCTGGGCGGCAAAGTCCGCGCGCCCACCATCGATGGTGGAGTAAATGTCAACATTCCCGCAGGAACCAGCAGTGGCAAAACGCTGCGCCTGCGCGGTAAAGGCGTGAAGAAACGCGGATCAAGCGAACGCGGTGATCAATTGATCGAACTGACCGTTTCGATGCCGGACCGGATTGACGACGAGCTAAAGCAATTCATGGAGACCTGGCGCGAAAACCACCGCTATGATCCGCGCAAAGGAATGCCGTCATGACCCGTACCCTGACCGAAGAGCAGTTGATTGCGACCGTCACCCACCTGACCTCAACCCGGCTGACCGAGTACCTGGCCGCCGAGATTGTGATCCCGGAGCAGACAGAGAAAGGCCCGGTCTATCGAACCCTCGACGCCGCCCGCCTGGAACTGGCCTGCGAGTTACATGATCAATACGAGATGGAGCCTGACGCCCTGTCGATGATGATCTCATTGATTGACCAGATGCACGGGTTACGCGCGGAACTGCGCGAGGTGTTGAACGCAATAGAGACGCAACCGGAACCGGTGCGTCAGGCTCTGATCAAGGTAATTGGCACGGCTCGCTTCGGCGGGAAGTGAGATCAGTTACCTACGACGAACTCTTCGGGTACAAAAAAGGTATAGTCCCGGTCCGCAACCATTTCGTGGCAACTGTGGCAATAGGCGACCGAACTAGCACGGTCACCCATTGTATCCCCAAAGAGCGAACCATCTGGCAGTACCATGATATAGCGCCAATCAGCCGTATCGGGACTGGCGCCCGAAGCCAGCTTCTCCATCACGAACAACGCGCCGGGATGGACGTTCCCCTCATCCGTCACCGTGACGCTGTCCTTTGCCAGAACCGAACCGAGGGGCAGTTTCTCGCCCGCCTCAAGGGTGCCGTAGTTGTACGCCATTCGATTGGCATAGCTGTTCACATATCTCTGGCCATGCGTAGCCGAAATATAGGGGGCATCATTGTACAGCTGCCAATTCTGATAGTTCAGCAATTGGTCCAAGTGCGCAGCGCCGTAACCCCGCGCCATGCGCTTCTGCAACGACTGATAGATGCGCAGGGCCTCATCCTTGGACAACTCAGCCGGGTTCTCGATAGCGATATGAGCGTTTTCCCCAGCGGATTGCGCAACTGCGTTCGGCACGGCCAAAGCTGCAAGCGCTGCGGCTGAAATTGAAATCGAAAAAAGACGTCTAAATCGTAAAAACATTTGGATGGCCCACCTGTTGGACAAGGTTCGCCTACGCGCCGCACGCCCGACAAAAGGCAGGATAGCGGCCTTGTAGAAACGCGCCACAGCCGGGCCAAGGCTCTCACAGCTTTGTGCGAAAGAGTGAGATGCGGAACCCGATCCGAGCCTGAAAAACATACCAAATTCCAAGGGCCAAAGACAGCGACCTAAGCAGTATACCATACCTCTCTGATCGGGGATACTTGAACGGCCTAGCGTTGCAGACCAGCTTCAGCCTCAATCTGCTTGCGGGACTTGCGGGCGCGCTCGGTTGCTGATTTCAGCTGACCACAAGCTGCCATGATATCCTCACCGCGTGTTTTTCGAATCGGAGAGGCGTAGCCCGCCTGGTAGATGATATTCGCAAAGGCCCGAATACGGTTGTTCGAGCTTCGCTTGTAAGGTGCGCCGGGCCATTCGTTAAACGGGATCAGGTTGATCTTGGCCGGGATATTGTAGCGTTTGATATGGTCGATCAGCCGGTGCGCGTCCTCATCGCTGTCGTTCACACCATCCAGCATCACGTATTCAAACGTGATCCGTTCAGAATTCGAAGCCTTGGGATAGCTGGCCAGCGCCTGCAGCAACTCCTCAATGTTCCACCGCTTGTTGATCGGCACCAGTACGTCGCGGGTTTCATCGGTGGTGGCGTGGAACGAGATCGCCAGCAAACAGCCGATTTCCTCGGCCGTGCGTGCGATTTCAGGCACCACGCCGGATGTAGACAAAGTGATACGCCGGCGCGACAGGGAAATCCCTTCGGGGTCCATGGCGATCTTCATCGCATCGCGGACGTTTTCGAAATTATAGAGCGGCTCGCCCATTCCCATCAGCACGATGTTCGACAGCAGGCGCGTTTCATCCTTGGGCGCGCCGGGGGTCGGCCATTCCTCAAGATCGTCGCGGGCCATCATCACCTGACCAACAATTTCGGCCGCGGTCAGATTACGCACCAGCTTTTGTGTGCCCGTATGGCAGAAGGAACAGGTCAGCGTGCAGCCCACCTGGGACGAGATACAAAGCGTGCCGCGATCCTCTTCTGGGATATAGACCACCTCGACCTCATGCCCGCCCGCAATACGACACAGGTATTTGCGGGTGCCATCCTCGGATACCTGACGGGTCACAACCTCCGGGATTTCGATCACGAAGTTCTCGGTCAATTGCGCGCGATAGGCTTTGGCAAGGTTGGTCATCTCGGCAAAGTCGCGAACGCCCCATTGGTAAATCCATTGCCAGATTTGCCCGGTGCGCATCTTGGCCTGCTTTTCCGGCGTGCCATGTGCGATCAGCACCTCCCGCAGTTGGTCGCGGGTCAAACCAACAAGGTTCACCTTCCCCTCGGGCAGCTTGCGGGGGATGGTCATGACGTCTTGAGTGATCGGCGCTTTGGGCGACATGTGGCTATCTCGGAACATTCTGACTTGGGATGCGCCTCTATATAGGATTGCGCGCAAAGATCAAAAGGAATCGTCGCGCCTAGTTCGCATAGCCAAGTAATTGATCAACGCGCGCACGGCCAAGATCAACCCGACAAGCGGTAATGGCAATCCCCGTACCCGAGCCGCCGCCAAAAGATGCGCCAACCGCTTCGCATTGTGCATCCCGGTAAGCAAGCCACGCATCTTGTGCCGCCTCTAACGCGGGTTGCGCGACCAAGCGTTCAGTGAGGCCATCCAACTCTTTGGCGGCACGCATGGCCAGACCATAACTTGCCTCGACTGCCTTGTCGACGCGGGCTTCTGCTTGGCGAACACAAGACCCAATCTCAACCTGTGAGCTGGCGTCCCAGCATTCCAGCGTCGGGTCCGCAAACGCGGCGGATGGTAGGAACAGAACGAACAGAACGTGACGCATAACTCGTGTCCAGCAAGTACTTCATACACGCTGACGGTAGCACAAGCTGTGAAAAGTGCCTAGTTCAGTTGGCCGCCACGCAACGAACGCTGCGGCCTGACTGGTCTTTCAAGTCATGGCAAGAATATCGTGGCAAAGGCCATCAGATACCCGCAGGCACAACGGCACAATCCGCGGCATCCAAGGTTTGTACCGGGTCATTCGGGCCGCATTCCTCACCCGAAATCGGGTAGGTCTCATTGGTGTTTTCGCACGCACTAAGCAAAGCAGCAGCCAGCATCAACACGGCGAGAGTTTTATTCAGCATTTCCAAGTTCCTTCCTTTGTCTGTAAACTGATTAGTTCAGAAGACAGAGGATCACTTTGATACGGATCAATTTAAAAACCGGACGTGACGTAAACAATGCGTCTAAGTGAAATGCACAAAGCCCCGCCGGATGACGGGGCTCTGCGCGCTGAAAGGTCCGGATTATTCTGTGCAGCGCTTTTCGGCGTCTTCAATTGCGGCCGTAAAGCCCAGAAGCGAGAATGTATCTTTGGTTTGCGTGCCACGTTCCGAGCGCGCGGTCAGCACCGCCTCGGTTCCGCGCTTCATGGCCGCGACAACCTTCAGGTCTTCGCCAGCCGTCGCGGGCCAGGCCCATTCGCCGTCGGTGATGAATTCAAACTCGGACCCGTCGACTTCGACATTCACTGTCGAACCTGCCGCAAAAGGATATCCGCCGGTGAACGTCACCTGCCCTTTCACGTCTGCGTTCGGACGATAAAACACGAACAGCAAGATATCGCTGCGGCGCACCGATACTACGCGGCCACCTCGGGTGTTCACGGTTTCCTTTGGGGCAGACACGCTCCAACATTCGGTGGGATCATCTTCGACGAAAACGCTCCAATCCGTCTTCGCCGCCACGCGATTGGTGCTTGACGCCTGTTGAGCGGTTGCAGTTGTGGCCAACCCGGCCATACACAAGCCCGCAATCACACGGACGAGTTTCGATCCCATCTGTCCAGCCTCCTAGCCCGACCTAATACCTCATACCCATCGGACATAACTGTGAACTCTGCCGGTTCGTCTGTAAGTTGCGTATTCCGATGATTGTCGACATACACACACTAACGCAGGTTTCGCCACAGGCGAAAGGGCGATTGGCAGAATTTTGCGCATATAACGGAGGGGCCAGATGACGCAACCGGTACCAATGACAGAACTGTGGAGAGGCCCCCTGTTGGAAAGCCTGCACACGGGGCATGCGGTGGTCTGTGACGACAGCGGACAGATTGTGCAAAGCTGGGGTGATCCCAACGCAGTGATCTATCCCCGTTCCTCGGCCAAAGTGATTCAGGGGCTGCCTTTGATCACATCCGGAGCGGCCGCAAAGTACGGATTAACTACCGAACATCTCGCTCTGGCCTGCGCGTCGCACAATGGCGCACATATACATACAGATCGCGTGTCGGCTTGGCTGGATCACCTTGGACTGTCCGAGCATGATCTGCGCTGTGGCCCGCAAGAACCGCAGGACATGGCAGCGCGGGACGGGTTGATCCTGGCCGATGACACGCCCTGCCAGATTCATAACAATTGTTCGGGCAAACACTGCGGGTTTCTGACGGTGGCCCAGCATATGGGCGCAGGTCCGGAATACCTTGAGATCGACCACCCCGTGCAACAGGCCTGCCTGTCCGCGATTGAGGAGACAACGGGCGAGACCAGCCCGGCTTATGGCATCGATGGCTGTTCGGCCCCGAATTTTGCCACCTCGCTCGTGGGGCTGGCGCGGTCGATGGCGTGGTTTGCGTCAGCCGCTGATCGCTCGGACCGGACCAGCGATGCGGCGGCTCAGTTGACGGCCGCAATGATGAAGCACCCGGAACTGGTCGCCGGAGAAAACCGCGCCTGTACAGAACTGATGCGCGCCATGAAAGGACGCGCTGCGATCAAGACCGGGGCCGAGGCCGTCTACGTCGCCATCGTACCGGAAAAACGCATGGGCGTGGCGTTGAAGATCACTGATGGCACAACCCGCGCCAGTGAATGCGCGATCGCCGCCATTCTGGTCAGCTTAGGTGTGCTGGAGGCCAACCATCCAGCCACCCGCAAATTCATGAACGCCACGCAATACAGCCGCCGTGGGCTGGAATGCGGAGTGATCAAACCAGCGTCAGGATTCCCCGGCTAAGTCTGTCACATTTCGATTTCGTGCACCTCGGCGACCTCGACCGAACCCGAACCGTTGATGACCATGGGGCAACCCTTGGCCATCTCGGTTGCGGTGTCGATGCTGTCGGCTTTAATCACGGTAAAGCCAGAGGCCGGATTTGCACCGCCATTGTCAACGACACCACCGGAGCTGACGGTATATGACTGGCCAACCGGGTTGCCGGGAATGTCCAGCGCATCGCCCATGTTCTGAAACCACGCACCCCAGGCGGCCATGGTTGCGTCGATTTCCGCGGGATCGGTCGGGGTAGTTCCGCCATGATAGACAAACAAGTATTGGGGCATTTTCTTCCTCCGTTATGAGAGCCTATTGAAACTGTGCCTCAAGCCTGCGCAGGGATGAGGTCCAGCCGGATTCGTGATTGGCCGCAATCTCGTCATCGCCCAGGTCGCGGTGATCGAGGATCAGTCGCGCACCGTCGCCCGAGGACTCAACCGTCAGCGCCACATGGCTTTCTGCCCCGCGCTGGTCCTGATCATCGTGCCACCCCCAGGTGAACCCCACAGAATTTGGCGGGTCAACATGGGTAACCTGTCCTGAAACCTTGTAACGCTGGCCCTCCGCATTCACCATGACCGAGTACCACGGCCCAAGACGTGAAAAGTCCAGGTCATGTTCGGGCACATGCATCCCTTCCGGCCCCCACCATTGCAACAGCTTTGCACCGTCACTGATCCAGGCAAACAGGTTGTCGGGGGTGGTTGGGAACTCACGTTCCAGTCTCAGGTCGGCCATGAATTCTCACTTTCAATCAAATCATTTAGACGGTCGAGGCTGCCCTCCCAAAACTGCCGTTTCGAGATGGTCCATTCGGCAATCGCGCGCAGCCCTTCGGGTTGGATGGAGTATATCCGCTGACTGCCCCGCACCCGTTGCTGAACCAGACCGGCTTGGCGCAGGACCTTTAGATGACGCGATATTGCGGCCCCTGACATGCCGCGCCCTTCGATCAGATCACCGGCAGACAGTTCACCGCTTTGCATCAATTGCTCAACAATTGAAAATCGGGTGGCGTCGGACAAGGCCGAGAAAGCAGTCAGAAGCGTGTTCATAACCACTGTTTAACATTTTTGTTAAATAAAAGGAAGCGCCTTTCGGGTCAGATGTCTGCGAAGGCCGTGCGGGAATAACCTTGCAGGTATAGCAATGCCGTCAAATTCCCGTAGTTGATCCGAATGTCACACTGCGCTGCGACCGACGGCTTGGCGTGCAGCGCCACCCCGGTTCCGGCCCGGCTGAGCATCCCCAGATCATTGGCCCCGTCGCCGACAGCGATCACGTCAGCTTCGGACAGACCCAGGCGCTTGGTGATCTGTTCCAGCGCGTCCACCTTGGCCTGTTTCCCCAGGATCGGGCGCTGTACATCGCCCGTGAGCTTGCCATTCTCGACCAGCAGAGTGTTCGCGCGATTCTCATCGAAACCCAGCAGGTCGGCTACTTTGGCGGTAAAGGCGGTGAACCCGCCCGATACCAGAACGGCGTACCCTCCGTTCAGACGCATTGTTGCGACCAACTCTTTACCGCCGGGCATCAGCGTGATGCGTTGTTCCAGCACCTTGCCAATCACGGCCTCATCCAGACCTTTCAGCAGGCCAACGCGTTCAATAAGCGCGCCTTCAAAATCCAGCTCACCATTCATCGCCCGCGCAGTGATATCCTTGACCCGGTCGCCTACACCAGCCTCATCGGCCAGTTCGTCGATGCATTCCTGCTGAATCATCGTGCTGTCCATATCTGCCAACAGCATCAGTTTGCGGCGCTTCCCCAGCCGCTGAACGATCAGGTCGACCTCCAGCAGCTGCAGCTCGGCCCAGACCTCCCACCGGTTGTCTGGCAGGCTTGGAAACAAGAACTGCGCGGCCTCATTCTGGCTGAGCCACACCAGATCATCGCCACCCCATGCATTGCAAAGTGACTCGACCAAAGCCAGGTCAAGCTTGGGCGTATCAGGGTTGGTCAACAGAGTGGCTACATACATCTTCGGTCTCCTGCGAACTTCCCTGCGCATACCGCAGAGGGCGCCAATTCACCAGAGACAGTTGAAATGCCTATCCCAAAATGCCCGGCAACCGCAGCCCGTGGGCGCAGGCGCAGTCTTTTGCGGCTTCGTACCCCGCATCCGCATGTCGCCACACGCCCGAGGCCGGGTCATTCCAAAGAACACGCTCCAGCCGTTTTGCCGCATCCTCGCTCCCGTCAGCGCAGATCACGACGCCGGCATGCTGGCTGAAGCCCATGCCGACCCCGCCACCGTGATGAATCGACACCCACGTCGCGCCGCTGGCGGTATTGATCAGCGCGTTCAGCAGCGGCCAATCTGACACCGCATCGGACCCGTCCAGCATAGCCTCGGTTTCCCGGTTCGGACTGGCGACCGAACCACTGTCGAGGTGGTCACGACCGATAACAACTGGCGCCTTCAACTCGCCACTGGCCACCATCTTGTTGAAGGCCAGCCCGGCGCGGTGACGATCCCCCAACCCGATCCAACAGATGCGCGCTGGCAGACCCTGAAACGCGATCCGATCCCGAGCCATGTCGAGCCAACGATGCAGATGCTCGTTCTCGGGGAACAGCTCCTTCATTTTGGCATCGGTTTTATAGATGTCCTCCGGGTCACCGGACAAGGCACACCAGCGGAACGGGCCGATCCCCTTACAGAACAAAGGGCGGATATAGGCAGGCACGAAGCCGGGGAAGGCAAAGGCGTTTTCAAGCCCCTCATCCTGCGCCACTTGCCGGATGTTGTTGCCGTAATCCAACGTCGGAACACCCGCGTTCCAGAAATCGACCATCGCGGCCACATGCTGCTTCATCGACGCGCGGGCTGCTTTTTCAACGGCTTTAGGGTCTGTTTCGCGCTTTTCCCGCCATTGCGCCATGGTCCAACCCAGCGGCAGGTAGCCATTGATCGGGTCATGAGCACTCGTCTGGTCAGTGACGATATCCGGGCGCATCCCGCCCTCGGCCATGCGGCGGTAGATCTCGGGGAAAATCTCGGCGGCATTGCCCAGCAGGCCTACGGATTTCGCCTCGCCCGCCTTGGTCCAGCGGTCGATCATCTCTAGTGCTTCGTCCAGCGTCTCGGCCCTTTCATCCAGATACTTGGTCCGCAGGCGGAAATCGATGCTATCGGGGTTACACTCAACCGCCAGACAACACGCCCCGGCAAAGACAGCGGCCAGCGGCTGCGCACCGCCCATGCCGCCCAACCCTCCGGTCAGAATCCACTTACCGGTCAGGTCGCCGCCATAATGCTGGCGTCCTGCTTCGGCAAAGGTCTCATAAGTTCCCTGAACGATGCCCTGTGTCCCGATGTAAATCCAAGACCCGGCGGTCATCTGGCCGTACATCATCAAACCCTTCTTATCGAGTTCGTTAAAGTGATCCCAGGTCGCCCAGTGAGGTACGATGTTGGAATTGGCGATCAGCACCCGCGGCGCATCTTTATGTGTGCGTATGATTGCAACGGGTTTGCCGGATTGGACGATCAGGGTCTCGTCCTCTTCCAAATCTTTCAAGCCATCGACAATAGTGTCGAAATCAGTCCACGTGCGCGCCGCCCGTCCGATACCGCCATAGACCACCAGCTCATGCGGGTTTTCCGCCACATCCGGATGCAGGTTGTTCATCAACATCCGCAGCGGCGCTTCGGTCATCCAGCTTTTCGCATTCAACTCGGGACCAGTCGGAGGATAGATGTCGCGGGTATTCTTACGGGGGTCGGTCATGGCGTAAGCTCCAATGCAGTGTCCTGGATGGCAGTCAGAATGTCGCGTAACCATCGGCGCAAGCGATCCGCCTTGGGCGGGTCATAGCGCCACGGCGCAGCCTCGGCCGCCAGATAGGTGGACTGTGCCAACTCCATCTGAATGGCGTGTACTCCTTCAGCAGGGCGACCATAATGACGCGTTGTCCACCCACCTCGAAAACGTCCGTTCAAGATGCTGCTAAAAGGTGAGTTAGAGGCATATTCATACGTAATAGACTCTATCTGCGAGCCGCAGGTAACACCCCCATCGGTTCCGATATTCATGTCGGGCAGCGTTCCGTTAAACAAAAACGGAATGCGGCTGCGGATTGAGTGGCAATCGAACAAAACCGCCACCCCATGGCGGTCGCGGACACGCTCAACCTCTTCGCGCAACGCAGCGTGATAGGGCGCATGGTAGGCTTGGCATCGTTCGATGATCTCGTCTTCTAAGGGTTCCTGCCCGCTTTGCCAGATGGGCTGGCCATCAAAATCTGTCAGCGGCACCAACGTCGTTGTGTTCTGGCCGGGATAAAGCGAGATACCATCCGGATCGCGATTGGCGTCAATCACATAGCGATGGATATGGGATTGCACGACAGTTGCTCCGGCCAATATCCTCTCATAGAGCCTATTTATGTGCCAATCGGTATCGGCCAACGCGCGCCCCGTGTCATTGAAGCGGGCCGCGATCTCATCGGGTACAAATGTCCCACCGTGAGGTTGCCCCAGCACGATCGGGCTGTCGCCGCGCTGCACGCTCACCACTTGCATCACGCAATCTCCGGCATCTGAACACCCACCGCGCTTAGAATCGTGGCCTCAGCGACCAAGTGCTTTGCGGCCTCCAGATCCGGCGCCAGATAGCGATCTTCGGCCAGAGCGGGAATGTCTGCCCGCAACCGGGCGATAACCTGTTGCAACGGAGTGCTGGTGGCCAGTGGTGCGCGAAACTCAACCCCCTGCGCGGCGCACAGCAGTTCGACACCCAAAATGTAATTCAAATTCTCGACCATTCGGATCAAACGGCGGGCACCATGCGCCGCCATCGAGACGTGATCCTCTTGATTGGCCGAGGTCGGGGTGCTGTCCGTCACGCATGGATTGGCCAGATGCTTGTTCTCGCTCATCAGCGCAGCCGTCGTGACCTCGGCAATCATCAGGCCCGAGTTCAGACCGGGATGGGGCGTCAGGAAAGGCGGCAGGTCAAAGCTGAGCGTCGGATCCACCATCAGCGCAATTCGGCGTTGCGCGATGGCGCCGATCTCGGACAGGGCCAGGGCGATCATATCTGCGGCGAACCCTACCGGCTCGGCATGGAAATTCCCGCCCGACACGATACCGTCCTCCAGAACCAATGGATTGTCGGTGGCCGCGTTGGCCTCAACCTCTAGCGTGGCGGCAGCCTGACGCATTACATCCATGGCTGCACCGGTGACTTGCGCTTGGCACCGAATGCAATACGGGTCCTGCACCCGTGTGTCGCCATCGCGATGACTTTCGCGAATCTCCGATCCATCAAGCACGGCACGCATGGCACCAGCAGCTTCAGTTTGGCCGCGATGGCCGCGCAATGTATGAATCTCTGACCGCAGAGGGGCAGTTGACCCCATGATCGCATCCGTCGACATTGCCGAGATGACAAGCGCGTTTTGTGCCGCGCGCCAGGCTTCAAACAGACCGGCCAACGCAAAGGCCGTTGAAAACTGCGTACCATTGATAAAGGCAAGGCCTTCCTTGGGACCTAGTTGAATACGCTCTAAATCAACGCTTTTCAGGGCTTGATCCCCCGGCAGGATATCTCCGTTTACCTCTGCCTCGCCTGCGCCGATGATCACTGCGGTCATGTGAGCGAGCGGTGCAAGATCACCCGACGCTCCGACCGACCCCTGCGCCGGGATCACCGGCGTGACCCCTCGGACCAGCATCTGCTGCAACACCTCGATCAGGTCCCACCGCACACCCGACGCCCCCCGGCCAAACGACAACAGCTTGAGCGTCATCATCAGCCGCGTCAGCCGCCTTGGGATAGCCGGACCCACACCACAGCAGTGGCTAAGGATAAGGTTGCGTTGCAGGATCGACGTATCCTGCGCGGCGATCTTATGGCTGGCCAGTTTGCCAAAGCCGGTATTTACACCATAGACGGGTTCGTCGCCCCGTGCGGCGGCCTGAATACGTTGGGCGGCTGCGTCGACTGCGGGTTTACACGCAGGATCCAGCAACACGGCCGTTTGGTTCCAATACACGTCGGCCAATTGCGACAGGGACACTTGACCCGGTTGCATCGTCAGAATGGTCATTCCAAGCCTCCGAACACACGTTTGTGGAGCGGGTTGAATCCGATGCGATAAGACAGCTCGGCCGGGTGTGCGACGTCCCACACCGCCAGGTCTGCGCGTTTTCCAGGCGCGATTGTTCCCGCGTCACCGATTCCCAAGGCACGAGCCGCGTTTCTGGTGACACCCGCCAGCGCCTCTTCTGGCGTCAGGCGAAACAGGGTGCAGCCCATATTCATCGCCAACAACACCGAGGTCAGCGGTGAGGACCCCGGGTTGCAATCCGTCGCAAGCGCCATTGGCACTGCGTATTGGCGCAACAGATCGACAGGCGGCACCTGCGTTTCCCGAAGGGTATAGAACGCACCCGGCAGCAAAACGGCCGTCGTTCCAGCCCTTGCCATGGCGGACACTCCATCCTGATCCAGATATTCGACATGATCAGCCGACAAAGCTCCGTAGGACGCCGCCATTTGCGCTCCGCCCAGGTTGGACAGTTGTTCTGCATGCAGCTTCACCGGAATGCCCAACTCTTGCGCCACGTCGAAAACCTCCGCGATCTGAGCGGGGGTAAAGGCGATCCCTTCGCAGAAACCGTCAACTGCATCCACCAGACCCTCGGCACGGGATTTGCGCAGGGTCGGGATGCATACATCGCGGATATAGTCATCAGGCCGCGAAGCGAATTCCGGCGGCACCGCGTGCGCGCCCAGAAAGCTGGTTTTGACACGGACGGGACGGGATTCGCCAATACGGCGGGCCACGCGCAGCATCTTCAGCTCGGTCTCTGTGTCCAGCCCATAGCCAGACTTAACCTCAATGGTACAGACACCCTCAGCGATCAGCGCGTCAACCCGGGTCAGCGCATCCGCCAACAGCGCGCCCTCGCTGGCTGCTCGCGTAGCGTTAACTGTAGACAGGATGCCGCCCCCGGCGCGGGCGATTTCCTCGTACGAAGCACCTTTCAGCCGCATCTCGAACTCAACCGCGCGGTCACCGCCGAAAACAACATGCGTATGTGCGTCGATCAGGGCTGGGGTGATCAGACGCGGCCCAAAGTCTTCGATCGGCCAGTCGGTGAACTCCTGCGGCAGGGTGCTATGCGCGCCAGCCCAAACGATCTCTGCCCCGTCAACTGCAATCGCTGCATCGTGACACAGCCCGTAGGGCGTTTCCCCATCGGTCATCGTGGCCATTACGGCGCTGATCAAAACCGCTTTTCTGGTCATGGCGATTCTTTTCGGCTCCCCTCTTGTTTGATTTTTTCGTATATGTGAAAAGATATAAAGTCTACACATTATAGGATCGAAATGCAGATTCATGCCAAAACTGCTTTGTTAGGCTCTGACTGGGTTCAAAATGTGCGGATTGAAACGGATCAGGGCCGCATCAATCAGTTGCAGAAACAGGCCAAGGCGATGCCGGGGGACACGCAAGTAGATGTCCTTTTGCCAGCATTGGGCAATCTGCACAGCCACGCCTTTCAACGCGCCATGGCCGGTATGACCGAAACCCGTATGACCGGGCGTGAGAGTTTTTGGACGTGGCGCACGTTGATGTATCGTTTCCTCGATCAACTGACGCCCGAGCAGATCCAGGCCATCGCAGCGTTGGTCTTCATGGAAATGCAAGAGGCTGGCTATGCCTCGGTCGGCGAATTCCACTATGTCCATCACAAACCCGGCGGCGCGACTTACGATTGCGTCTCGGAACTCAGCCAGCGCATCTTTGCGGCGGCAAACCAGACGGCGATCGGGCTGACCCATCTGCCCGTGCTTTACACCTATGGGGGCGTCTCGCAAGAGCCCTTGTCAGGCGGGCAACTGCGGTTCGGCAATACCGTGGATCAATTCCTAAGACTGGTGGAAGATTGCCTTAAAGACCTGCCATTTCTTGACTCTCGTTTGGGCATCGCACCTCATTCCTTGCGCGCCACTTCTCCCGCCGATCTTTCCGAAGTACTGCGGGCAGTACCCCAAGGGCCAGTACACATCCACATCGCAGAACAACAAAAGGAAATCGCAGATGTACGGGCTGCGCTTGGACAGCGCCCGGTGGCGTGGCTGCTGGACAATGCTGAAGTAAACGCGCGGTGGTGCCTGATCCACGCAACCCACATGACTGACGCTGAGACCCGCGCCTTGGCCCGGTCTGGTGCAGTCGCCGGGCTGTGCCCGATCACCGAGGCCAATCTGGGCGACGGCATTTTCAACGGCGCAACCTATGTTGCCGAAGGTGGGCAATTCGGCGTCGGATCAGACTCTAATATTCGGATTTCCTTGCCCGAAGAGTTGCGAACACTGGAATATTCGCAACGGCTCCGCGATCATGAGCGTGCGGTTCTGGTGAACGGCGAAGGCTCGGTCGGGCAGGCGCTGTACACAGGGGCTGCGCAGGGCGGCGCACGCGCGCTTGGGCGCGACGCGGGCGAGATTGCCGAGGGCAGGCTTGCGGATCTGGTTGCCATCGACCGAAGCCATCCGACGCTCTGCGCCCTGACCGACAATCAACTACTAGATGGTCTGTGCTTTGCCACCCCCGACGGTTTGGTTACCGATTTATGGAGCGCCGGGCGCCATGCGGTGAAACAGGGCCGTCACATCGCACGAGATAAGATCATTGCCGACTACCGATCCGCGATTGCGGGTCTGTTGGCCTCGGTCTAAAGGAGCGACGCGATGGCTCAATCAAACGAGACAACCAGCTACAAAGACATCAAACAGACCGTTCTGGCGCGCATTCGGTCGGGCAAGTGGCAGCCTGACTCGCTTTTACCAAACGAGCAGGAGCTTGCTGCTGAGTTTTCCTGCACCCGCACCACGGTAAACCGCGCCATGCGGGAACTGGCCGAGGAAGGCTATCTGGAACGCCGCCGCAAAGCCGGAACCCGGGTGCTAAGCGCACCACAACGGCAAGCCCGCTTTACCATCCCAATGGTCCGGGATGAGGTAGCGGCGATGGGCGGCACCTATCGCTATGCGCTGGTCTCGGCTGATTCAGAAACAGCACCAGAATGGCTAAGGGCCCGCCTGGCCCTTTCGCCAAAGCAAAGCGTGGTGCATGTGCGTTGCATGCATTTCAACGGCAACACCCCGTTTCAGTACGAGGACCGCTGGATCGTCACAGCCTCGGTCCCGCAGGTGCAGCAGGCTGATTTCTCTGAAGTCGGTCCGAATGAGTGGCTGATCCAAACTGTTCCCTTTACCAATGTCGAGCTTAGCTTTCTTGCCAGCCGCGCCGATGCAACGGTTGCCGGGTTTCTGGACGTAACCGAAGGGGACCCCGTCTTTACCGGAGAGCGGATCACGTGGTTAGAGGGTCAGCCAGTAACCTTTGCCAAAATGTATTTTGCCGCCGGATATCGTATGACTACCGAATTCTGAACGAGTTTTGAATTTCCGCGCCAAAGGGCTTTACCCCCCTTTCAATCCGATACAGATTCAGCTCCGATTGAGCAGGCGCAAAAGGAATGACGATATGGCCAACCCGCTTTATGACCGACTGTTTGGCATTCATGCGGGCAAGGACACGCCGTTTCTTCATCTGCCGGACGGGCAGACCCTGACCCATGCTGCCTTTCTGGACATGACTGCGCAGATCGCCAATGCCCTGACGGGGTACGAACTTGAACCCGGCGACAGGGTGGCGGTGCAGGTTGAAAAATCGCCCGAAATGCTGGCGCTTTATGCGGCCTGCGCCCAGACCGGGTTGATCTTTTTGCCGCTGAATACAGCCTACACCACAACCGAGCTGCGCTATTTCATCGAAAACAGTGGGGCAGAACTCGTTGTCTGCGACGCGGCAAAAGAACAGGATCTTACGCCCATCGCTGCCGCCCAGAACGCCCGGTTAGAGACACTGAACGCCGATGGCTCTGGTAGCCTGATGCGGCGGGCGCTGGGGATGTTGCCTGCATTTGAACCAGTGAAGCGCACCGAAGACGACCTTGCCGCGTTCCTCTATACCTCGGGCACGACGGGCCGCTCGAAGGGCGCGATGCTGACACAGGCCAATCTGCTATCGAATGCCCAGACACTGGTAAAGGAATGGCATTTCACCAACGATGACATTCTGCTGCACGCCCTGCCAATTTTTCACACCCATGGCCTATTCGTGGCAACGAATGTGATGCTTGCGTCAGGCGGGTCGATGATCTTCCTGCCGAAATTCGATCTGGACGAGGTTCTGCGATGGATGCCTAAGGCGACGTCGATGATGGGGGTTCCGACCTTCTACACCCGCCTGCTGGGTGACGAGCGGTTTACAGGTGATCTTTCCGGGCACATGCGGCTGTTCATCTCGGGCTCGGCCCCGCTGCTTGCGGAAACCCATGAGCGGTTCGAAGCGCGTACCGGCCACCGCATACTTGAACGCTATGGCATGACCGAGACCAACATGAACACCTCGAACCCCTATGATGGCGAACGTCGCGCGGGCACGGTAGGTTTCCCGCTGCCTGGTGTCGAACTGAAGGTTACTGATCCGGAAACAGGCGCCGACCTGCCACAGGGTGAGATTGGCATGATCGAGGTGCGCGGACCCAACGTATTCAGCGGCTATTGGCAGATGCCCGAGAAAACCGCAGCCGAACTGCGTGAAGATGGGTTCTTCATTACTGGTGATCTGGGGCGCGTGGATGAGGATGGCTATGTTCACATCGTTGGGCGCGGCAAGGACCTGATCATCTCGGGCGGCTATAACATCTATCCGAAAGAGGTCGAACTGGTGCTGGATGATCAACCCGGCGTACTGGAAAGCGCCGTGATCGGCGTGCCGCACCCGGATTTCGGCGAGACCGTGTTAGGCATTCTGGTGCCCAAACCGGGCGAGGCACTGAACCCGGACGCCATCCTGACCAATGTCCAGAACGTGCTGGCCCGCTTCAAACATCCGCGCAAGCTGATCGTGGTTGACGAGCTGCCCCGCAACACGATGGGCAAAGTGCAGAAAAACGCACTGCGCGAAACCTACGAATCCCTGTTTACAAAGGGTTAGGCGTCAGCGGAACGCGTCCCGTCCGGGTCAAAAGCCAGCAATCCCGCCCTTCGAATACGGCCACCGCCAAAGACCGGCCATAACCCGCGCCCGCATCCAGATTGATCCGGTTGCCGCAATGTTCGGCCCGGTCGCACGGCGTATGCCCGTGGACAACCAGCCACGGATGCGGACCGGTCTCTTGCAGAAATTCGTGGCGAATCCAGACCAGATCGTCTTCGGCCTGTTGTTCCAGAGGGATACCGGGGCGGATACCGGCATGGACGAACAAAAGATCGCCTTCGCGATGATACAAAGGCAGCGCGTTGACAAAATCGATATGCGCAGGCGGAACAGCCGCACAGGCGCGCTGAATGACCTGAAAAATGCGGTCATCGTCAGATACCTCGACCCCGTAGGACGCCAGCGTTTCAACACCCCCCAAACGCGGATGCAGCCAGTTGAGCATGATCGGCAGGTGTTTGTCCGCGATTTCGCCGTCTTGCACAAAGCGCGCCATCATCCGGTCATGGTTGCCTTTGACCATAATCCAGTTTCTGCCCGCGCGCTGCCCTTCGATCAGCAGGTTCAGCACGCCGCTGCTGTTTGGTCCGCGGTCCACATAGTCACCCAGAAACACCACGCGGGCATCTGGCCCTCCGTCCTGCTCAATCAGGTGAAGCGCATTTTCCAGCATGTCTAGCTGACCGTGGATATCGCCAATGGCGTAAAGCGGAGAAGTCATGAAATACCTTCGAACAAGCTGTATTTCTTTGTGGTGTAAACCGGCGACCGGCAAAAGAAAACGCCCGCACCGGGGGTGGCGCGGGCGCGAAATGACGCGGAGTATCAGTACCGCTTAGGCAACGTCAAACTCCAGAGGCTTGATCTGCTTGAACAGCCCGGTTTCCGCCAGCTTGGCCCGCGCCTCTGCCGGAACAGGTTCATCGACATAAAGCAAGGCGATTGCCTCGCCGCCCGCCTCGGTTCGACCAAGGGTAAAGTTCGCGATGTTCACACCGTTGTCGCCCATGGTCTGACCCAGCGCTCCGATGATGCCCGGCACATCTTCGTTGGTGGTGTAAAGCATGTGCGCGCCCACCTCGGCGTCGATGGTGATGCCCTTGATCTGGATAAAGCGCGGCTTGCCATCGCTGAAGACTGTACCGGCAATCGAACGCTCACGCTTTTCGGTCACCACGGTCACCTTGATATAGCCGTCGAACGTACCGGACTTGTCTTGATTGGTGGTCGAGATCTGAATCCCACGTTCTTTTGCGACCACGGGGGCCGAGACCATGTTCACCTCGGGGTTAAACTTTTTCATGATCCCAGCGACAACAGAGCAGTTCAGCGCAGCAAGGTTCATCTTTGCCGCGACACCGTCATACAGAATGTTGATCGCCTTGATTGGCTCATCTGTCATCTGGCCGATGAAGCTGCCCAGATGCCCGGCCAGCTTGATCCACGGCCCCATCACTTTGGCCTCTTCAGCGGTCACACTGGGCATGTTCAGCGCGTTTTCAACGGCCCCGGTCAGCAGGTAGTTCGAGATTTGCTCAGCCACCTGCAGGGCCACGTTTTCCTGCGCTTCGGTCGTTGCCGCCCCCAGATGCGGCGTGCACACCACGTTGGGCAGGTTGAACAGAGGGTTGTCTTTGGCCGGTTCTTCGCTGAACACATCAAAGGCGGCACCAGCGACATGGCCCGATTGCAGCATCTCGGCCAGTGCTTCTTCGTCCACCAGACCGCCGCGGGCACAGTTTACGATACGCACACCCGGCTTCGTCTTGGCAAGGTTTTCGCGGCTCAGGATGTTGCGGGTCTGGTCGGTCAGCGGCACGTGCAGGGTGATGAAATCAGCGCGCGAAAGCAACTCATCCAGTTCAACCTTTTCCACACCCATCTTCGCGGCTTTTTCTGCGTTCAGAAACGGATCGTAGGCGATGACCTTCATACGCAGGCCCAGCGCGCGTTCACAGACGATACCACCGATATTGCCCGCACCGATCACGCCCAACGTCTTGTTGGTCAGCTCGATCCCCATGAATTTGGACTTCTCCCACCTGCCCGCATGGGTCGAGGTGCTGGCCTCGGGGATTTGGCGTGCAACCGCAAACATCATCGCGATCGCGTGTTCAGCGGTGGTGATCATGTTACCGAAAGGCGTGTTCATCACGATCACGCCTTTTTTCGACGCAGCATCCTTGTCGATGTTGTCGGTACCGATGCCGGCCCGGCCTATCACCTTCAGCTTGTCCGCCTTTTCCAGAATCGTCGGCGTAACTTTGGTGGCCGACCGGATGGCAAGGCCGTCATACTGGCCAATCACCTCGGCCAGTTTGTCCTTGTCCTTGCCCAGGTCGGGCATGAAATCCACGTCGATGCCTCGGTCGCGGAAAATCTGAACGGCTGTTTCGCTGAGCTTGTCAGAGACGAGTACTTTGGGGGCCATATCTTTGGTCCTTGAATTATATGAAGGGTCCGGGCCTGTTCCGGCCCGATGCGCAAGATCAAGCGGCTTCGGTTTGCGCCGCGATTTCGGCCTCGAAAGCCCATGCGAGCCAAGGCAGCATCGTCTCGATATCCGAGGTTTCGACCGTGCCGCCGCACCAGATACGCAGGCCCGCAGGCGCGTCGCGATAGGCTCCGATATCCAGCGCGATGTTTTCGGCCTCCAACCTTTTGGCCACTGCCTTGGCGAAGGCTGCGCCATCCTTGATCCGCGCATCGGTGAATTTCAGGCAGACCGAGGTATTCGATTGCGTCGCGGCATCTTCGGCCAGGTTCGCGAGCCAATGATTCTGATCACAGAACGCATGTACGGCACCGGCATTGGCATCGGCGCGGGCGATTAGCCCCTGCAGGCCACCAACCGAGCGCGCCCAATCAAGCGCGAACAGATAATCCTCGACCGCCAGCATCGACGGTGTGTTGATCGTTGCACCAGTAAAGATACCGTCGATCAGCTTGCCACCTTTAGTCAGGCGGAAAATCTTCGGCAGGGGCCATGCGGGGGTATAGCTTTCCAACCGCTCCACCGCGCGGGGTGACAGAATCAGCATCCCATGCGCAGCTTCCCCGCCCAGCACCTTCTGCCAGCTGAACGTTGTCACATCCAGTTTGTCCCAGGGCAGGTCCATCGCAAACGCTGCGCTGGTCGCGTCACAGATTGTCAGACCCTGACGGTCATCTGCGATCCAGTCGCCATTCGGCACCCGCACGCCTGAGGTGGTACCGTTCCACGTAAACACAACGTCATTGGCGAAATCGACCGAGGCCAGATCAACGATCTGACCGTAATCGGCCGTTTTGACCTCGGCATCAATCTTCAACTGCTTGACCACATCCGTGACCCAGCCTGCACCAAAGCTTTCCCAGGCCAGCATTTCGACCTTGCGCTCGCCCAGCAGCGACCACATTGCCATCTCGACCGCGCCGGTGTCCGAGGCGGGTACGATGCCGATCTTGTAGTCTGCCGGAATGCCCAGAACCTCTCGCGTGCCCTCAATGGCCGCCTTCAGCTTGTCTTTGCCAACAGCAGCGCGGTGCGAACGACCCAGTGCGGCATCAGCCAGTTTAGACAGATCAAATGTGGGGGGTTTGGCACAAGGACCCGAGGAAAAACGCGGATTAGCTGGCCGCAGTTCAGGTTTGCGCGCGGCGTCGCGCGACGCCGTTTTTTCAATGCTCATCTGTATTACCCTTCCAGATACACGCCCCTCGTTGGGGAGGGGTGTCCCACGGTCAGAGGTATGAGGCGTTTGCGATTGCAGCAAGCGGAAAAGACGCTTCACTTGCAAAAAACGACAACTGAAAGGGGCGCAAATTGGAACACAGGTTTCCGATTGGCGAAAAAACCCCGCCAGTCTCTTGGCGGGGTTTGATGGTTTTATTCCGCTGCCTCTGCGTAGTCCTCCATTGGCGGGCATGTGCACACCAGGTTTCTGTCACCATATGCGTTATCGACACGGTTTACAGGAGACCAGTACTTGTCGACGCCCATTGAGCCCGGAGGAAAACACGCCTGTTCACGGGTATATGGGCGATCCCAGTCACCGACCAGATCGCGCACCGTATGAGGGGCGTTTTTCAACGGGTTGTTTTCCGCGTCGATCTTCCCGTCGATGATGTCCTGCGCTTCGGCTCGGATCGACAGCATGGCGTCGCAAAAGCGGTCCAGTTCGTCCTTGGGCTCTGACTCGGTGGGTTCCACCATCAGGGTACCAGCCACTGGCCAGCTCATCGTGGGGGCGTGGAAGCCGCTGTCGACCAGACGTTTCGCGACGTCATCCACGGTCACATGTGCCTCGGCGTCCAGCGGGCGGGTGTCGAGGATACATTCATGCGCCACGCGACCGGACTCGGAGGTATAAAGGATCGGATAAGCATCCTGCAGACGCGCCGCGATGTAGTTGGCGTTCAGGATCGCCACCTTTGTCGCTTGCGTCAGACCCGCGCCGCCCATCAAAAGCACATAGGCCCACGACACCGGCAGAATAGACGGTGATCCAAAGGGCGCGGCTGAGACTGGCCCCACCGCGGTGCCGTATTCGGGGTGGCCCGGTAAATGCTCGGAAAGATGCGCCTTTACGCCAATCGGACCCATGCCGGGACCGCCGCCGCCATGGGGGATGCAGAAGGTCTTGTGCAGGTTCAGGTGGCTGACGTCACCGCCAATGTCGCCGGGGCGCGACAGGCCGACCATAGCGTTCATGTTGGCCCCGTCGATATAGACCTGACCGCCGTGATCGTGAGTGATCTGGCAGACCTCTTGAACGGTGGTTTCGAACACGCCATGGGTCGAGGGGTAGGTGATCATGCAACCGGCCAGGTTGTCCGAATGCTTCTCGGCTTTGGCGCGGAAGTCATTCAGATCAATATTGCCATTCGCATCCGACTGCACCGGGACAACCTGCCAGCCCACCATCTGCGCCGAGGCCGGGTTGGTCCCGTGCGCCGAGGTTGGGATCAGGCAGACATTGCGGTGCCCTTCGCCGCGGGCGAAGTGATAGTTGCGGATGGTCAAGAGGCCCGCATATTCCCCCTGCGCGCCCGAGTTGGGCTGCTGGCTGATCGCGTCATAGCCCGTAATCTGGCACAGTTTTTCATTCAGATCGGCAATCATCTCGTGATAGCCCTGCGCCTGATCTTCGGGGCAGAACGGGTGGAGGTTGCCGAACTCGGGCCATGTGACCGGGATCATCTCGATCGTGGCGTTCAGCTTCATAGTGCAGCTGCCCAGCGGGATCATCGCCCGGTCCAGCGCCAGGTCGCGGTCAGCCAGACGACGCATGTAGCGGGTCATCTCGGCCTCGGCCCGGTTTTTGTGGAAAATCGGGTGGGTCAGATAAGGCGTCTCGCGCAGCGCATAGTCCGGCAGGCGGTACTGCTTGTTCGAACTGTCGTCTTTCTTTTCGATACCGAAGGCGCCCCAGACTGCCTCGATCGTCTCGGCGCGGGTCTGCTCGTCAAGGCTGATGCCGACGCGGGTCTCGCCCACTTTGCGCAGGTTGACGCCGCGCGCCACCGCAGCTTCCATGACGGTTTTCTGCAGGGGGCCGACCTCGACAGTGATGGTGTCGAAGAACACCTCGGGTTCGACCCTAAAGCCGTGCTCTTCCAGCCCCGCGGCCAGGCGCGAGGTCTTGCGGTGCACCGATTGCGCAATCGCCTTAATCCCGTCGGGGCCGTGATAGACCGCATACATCGAGGCGATCACCGCCAGCAGCGCCTGCGCGGTGCAAACGTTCGAGTTGGCTTTCTCGCGCCGTATATGCTGTTCACGGGTCTGCAACGCCAGCCGGTAAGCCTTGTTGCCACGGCTGTCGATGCTAACGCCGATGATCCGCCCCGGCATCGCGCGTTTCAGCTTGTCGGTGGTGGCCATATAGGCCGCGTGCGGGCCGCCATAGCCCATCGGAACACCAAAGCGTTGGGTCGAGCCGATGGCGATATCCGCGCCCATCTCACCGGGCGACTTGAGCAATGCCAGCGACAGGATGTCAGCCGCCACGATTGCAATGGCGTTGTGTTCGTGCAGCGCAGCAATCTCGGTGGTGAAATCGCGCACATGGCCGTGGGTGCCCGGATACTGGAAGATCGCGCCAAAGACCGCGCCTGCATCCAGCTGATCGGGGTCGGCCACCTGAACGTCGATGCCCAAAGGCTCGGCGCGGGTCTTGATCACCGCAATGGTCTGCGGATGGCAGTTGCGATCCACGAAAAAGGCCGCGTTATTAGCCTTGGACCGACCGCCGCGTTTGGCCATCGCCATTGCCTCGGCCGCGGCTGTGGCTTCGTCAAGAAGCGACGCGTTGGCCACGTCCAGACCGGTCAAATCGCTGACCATGGTCTGGTAGTTCAAGAGCGCCTCAAGCCGGCCCTGGCTGATCTCGGGCTGATAAGGCGTATAGGCTGTGTACCACGCCGGGTTCTCAAGAATGTTGCGCAGGATCGGCGCGGGCGTGGTGGTGCCATAGTACCCCTGACCGATCAGCGAGGTCAGAACCTTGTTCTTGCTCGCCACCTCTTTCATATGAAAGAGCGCATCGCGTTCTGTCATCGCCGGACCCCAGTCCAACGGTTCGGCCTGCCGGATTGCAGGCGGGACGGTGGCGTCGATCAGCTGATCCAGCGTCTTGAAACCAATCACCTTGAGCATGTCGCGCATCTCGGTCGGGCTAGGGCCGATATGGCGGCGATTGGCAAAGTCATAGGCTTCGTAATCGGTCAGTTTGAAGGCCATTGTTGCGCTCCTCAAAGAATGTCTCGCCCTGCCGCTCTGGTTGGAGCCTCCGGCGGGGATATTTTTTGCCAGATGAAGGGCGGATTCGCACAGGAACCCGCCATTGGATCAGCCGATGAAGGTTTTATAACCGTTCAGGTCCATCAAGTCTTCCAACTGAGCGGCGTTGCTCAGCTTGATCTTGTAAATCCAGGCGTTGCCCTCGGGGTCGTCGTTCAAAGCGGCGGGGTTGTCGGCCAATGTCTCGTTGACTTCGATCACTTCGCCATCAACCGGCGCATATATTTCGGAGGCTGCTTTGACGGACTCAATAACGCCAATCTCATCGCCCTTTTCAAATTCCTCACCTTCGTCTTTCTGTTCGACAAAGACCACATCGCCCAGCTGCTCGGCGGCATGCGCAGTGATGCCCAGAGTAGCAGTGTCACCTTCGACCTCAATCCATTCATGCTCTTCTGAGTAATAGGTTGCCATGTTGTCTTTCTCCTGACTTCAACGCTTGTAGTTCTGTTTGACGAAGGGCAGCGCCACGATCTGCGCTGGCAATGGCTTGCCGCGTACGATCAGGTTCACCGTCTCACCTGCCGCACTATGGTCGGCAGAGACGTAACCCATCGCAACCGGCCCACCGACCGTGGGACCAAACCCGCCCGAGGTGATCTGACCAATCGTATTCCCCTCAAGGGATTGCACTTCAACGCCCTGCCGCGCGGGCGCACGGCCCTCGGGTGCGATGCCCACCAACTTGCGCGCGGGACCTTCCGCCAGTTCCTTCTGAATACGCTCCGCCCCTGGGAAGCCCCCTTCTTCCCTGCGACGTTTCTGAATGGCCCATCCCAGAGAGGCCTCAACGGGTGAGGTGCTTTGGTCAATGTCATTGCCGTAGAGGCAAAGCCCCGCCTCAAGCCGCAGACTGTCGCGTGCGCCCAGACCGGCCGGGTCGCAATCCTCATGCGCCAGAAACGCGCGCGTAACCTCGATGGCTTTGCCCTCGGGGATCGAGATTTCAAAGCCATCCTCTCCGGTGTAGCCCAGGCGCGATACGCGGCACGCGACACCCATGATGTCGGCTTCGATGGTTTCCATGAACTTCAGATCGCGGGCCGCCGGGCAAAGGTCACCCACCACATCTTCGGCCTTTGGACCCTGCACAGCGACCAGAGCGCGGTCGAATATCTCGGTCACTTCGACGCCTTCCAGATTGGCCTTCATATGCGGAATGTCCTGATGACGCAGTGCTGCGTTGACCACGACGAAAAAGTGATCTCCGGCGTTCGATACGATCAGGTCATCCATGATTCCACCTTCGGGGTTGGTGAAAAACCCATATCGCGCCTTGCCTTCCTTCAGCGTCGCGTAGGCCTGCGGGCAAAGCGCCTCAAGCTTTTCGCCTACGTTTTCGCCCCGCAAGATCACCTGACCCATGTGGCTTACATCAAACACCGCCGCTTTGTCGCGGCACTGTTTATGTTCTCCCATAATGCCCATCGGGTACTGTACCGGCATCTCCCACCCGGCAAAGTCGACCATCTTACCGCCCAATTCAACATGAAGGTCATACAACGGTGTGCGGTTTGGTGCGGTCATCTTCTTAACCTTTCAATGCCGTTTGCAAAGGTTGCTGTGCGGGGCGCAGTGGCAGCTTTGACAGGCACCAAGGTTCCCGGGACGCTATTGCGAGTCAACAGGGTTTCCCCGGGCGCGGAAGCAGCTGGTATGCGGCCGCATGCAGCAATTTTGTATCGTATAGGAAACTTTTTTCCGTTAGGCAACACAAAAGGCGTACAGTGTTTTGCCGAATTCGCGCTGGGAGAACACTGTCGATTGACCGATTTGTGCCCGCACCCCGTCAAACGCCTCTGGTCCCTGCCCGAAACCTGCCCTAAGACGTCGCGCAAGAGGAACCGCGATGTCACACATTACACTGGTACGACACGGCCAGGCCAATACAACTGCCCGTGATGAAGAAAGCTATGACATGCTCAGCGATCTGGGTCATCAGCAGGCTCGCTGGCTTGGGGCGCATCTACAGGATACCGGTGCGCATTATCCGCGGGTCTACTGCGGAACACTGAAACGGCACGTGGAAACTGCCGCCAGCATGGGTCTGACCAACCCGATTCAGGACGCACGCCTGAATGAAATCGAGTATTTCACCATGGCGCAGCTTTACGAACAGCAGCACGGTGTAGCGGTTCCAATGGATCGTGAAGGCTTTGTCGAACACCTGCCCCGTACCTTTGAAGCCTGGGCCAAGGGTCAGATCACAGGCACGCCGGAAACGTTCGAAGCCTTCGAAACCCGCGTTTCCGCCGCGCTGCACGAGATCGGAACCGAGGGCGGGCCGGCCATTGTTGTGACGTCGGGCGGCCTCATCTCGATGGTGGTGCGGCAGGCGATGGGGCTGGATATTCCCGCAATGGCACGGGTGGCGCTTGCCATCATGAACACGTCGCTGCATCGGCTGCACCCGATCGGGGAACAGCTGAGCCCGGTACTGTTTAACGCCGTTCCCCACCTGGAAGCGCCCGATCGGCAATTCGCGCAAACGCATCTGTAAACCACCCCCGGAGACCCTGTTCATGCAGCTCTATTATGCTCCGCGCACGATCTCGGTTGCTGTCGCAATTGCCTTGGAAGAGGCCCGGTTGGACTATGAAGCCATCCGTCTTGATTTTGCACAGGCAGAGCAGGCCAAACCGGCCTATGCGCAAATCAATCCCAAAGGCCGCGTTCCGGCCTTGGCGGTAGAGGGCGGCATCCTGACAGAAACGGGCGCCCTGCTGGACTATGTAGCCGCGATCAAGCCCGAAGCACGGCTGGTGCCCAATGACCCGGTTGCAGCGGCCCGCATGCGCGAGGTTATGTACTACCTCGCCTCGACGATGCATGTGAACCACGCTCACAAGATGCGCGGCTCACGTTGGGCCGACGACGAGTCCAGTTGGATCGACATGGCGGACAAGGTGCCGCAGACAATGACCGCATCCTGCAAGTACATCACCTCGAACGGGTTGCGCGGGCCATTTGTGCTGGGTGAGGCCTTTTCGCTGGCCGATGCCTATCTTTATGTGGTTTGTAGTTGGCTCGAAGGTGATGGCGTTGACGTTGCGGCCTTTCCCAAGATTCTAGCCTTTCGCGCGGCGATGGAGGCGCGCGCCTCGGTTCAGGCTGTACGAGCCGCTGGAATGCTCTGACAAAAGGAAAACGCATGACACATCTCTGGGTCCGGGCAGAACAGCGCCCGAACGAGGAACGGGTCGGGCTGACCCCCGAAGGCGCCAAAGAACTGATCGCGGCGGATATCCGCGTCACGGTCGAAGACAGCACCGTCCGCGCGATACCGATTGAGGGATATAAGCAGGTCGGATGTGAAATCGTACCCGAAAACTCGTGGCCGGACGCGCCGTTGGATGCGATCATCTTCGGCCTCAAAGAACTGCCCGAGGATGGAACGCCTCTGCCCCACCGCCACATCATGTTCGGTCACGCCTATAAGGGCCAGCATTCCGGCCGCGCCTTGCTGGAACGGTTCAAGGCGGGTGGCGGTACACTGTATGACCTTGAATATCTAGTGGATGAAGATGGCCGCCGCGTTGCGGCCTTTGGGTATTGGGCGGGATACGCCGGGGCAGCCGTAACACTAAAAACATGGGCTGCACAACAACGGGCTGAGGAATGTCCCCCGGTCGGTGTCTACCGGGGCAAGGATGCGCTGAATGCCGAATTGCTGGCCGAATTGGATGCCACCAGAGTCGACCGTCCGCGCGCCATCGTCATCGGCGCGTTGGGTCGCGTGGGGACAGGTGCAGCCGATCTGTGCGAAGCCATGGGCGTAAAAGTCACCAAGTGGGATATGGCTGAGACCGCGAGTGGTGGGCCATTTCCCGAAATCCTTGATCATGACCTGTTCTTGAACTGCATTTTTGCAAGCCCCGGCACCCCTGTCTTTGTCCCGCGCGAGGCATTGACGGCGCCGCGCACCTTGACCGCAATTGGTGATGTGGCCTGCGACCCGGACAGCGACTACAACCCGGTCCCCGTCTATGACCGTGCAACGACATGGGACCAACCCGCCGTTCGCGTGGCAACCAACCCGGTTCTGGATGTAATGGCGATCGACAACCTGCCGTCAATGTTGCCGGTCGAAAGCTCGCAAGACTATGCAGCGCAATTGTTGCCCTCATTACTGACCCTGACCGATCTGGACAGCGGCGTCTGGGGTCGGGCAGAAGCTACTTACAAAACACATATCGAAGGGATCTGAGCGATGACGATTCACTGGTGTGGCACCGGCCTGTCGGCCATCCCCGGCCTGCGCCGTCTGATCGAAGGCGGGCACAAGGTCACCGTGTGGAACCGGACCGTCGACAAGGCGAAGACCGAGGTCGGAGACCTGACCGACGATATCCATGCATTTGATATCAAAGCGCTGGGCGCGGTGCTGGGCAAGGGTGATGTGATCGTTTCGATGCTGCCGGGCGACTGGCATGTACCTCTGGCCGAACTGGCGATTTCGAAAGAAGCGAGTTTCGTCTCGTCATCGTATATCGCGCCCGAGATGCGTGCGCTGGATAACAAGGCGCGTGAGGCCGGTGTCGCGCTAGTCAACGAGGTGGGTCTTGACCCGGGTATCGATCACCTGATGGCGCATGCCTTGGTGGACGACTACCGCGCCTCGGATGCGTTTGATCCGCAGAACCACCTTAGCTTTATCTCGTATTGCGGCGGTATTGCCAAAAACCCGAATCCGTTCCGGTACAAGTTCAGCTGGTCGCCGCTAGGTGTGCTCAAGGCGCTGCGGTCGCCGTCCAAGTCGATCCGCGACTACGCTCCGCTGGATGTGGCGCGCCCGTGGGATGCGATCACCAGCTACATCGCGCCGCTGCCTGCTCCGGAAAGCTTTGAGGTGTATCCGAACCGCGACTCGATCCCGTTTATGAAAGAGTACCAGTTCGAAGACCATTGGCCGGTCAAGGAATTCGTCCGTGGCACCTTGCGACTGAACGGTTGGGCAGAGGCCTGGTCGGATGTGTTTACCGAAATCGAGACCCTTTCCGGCCCCGAAGGCGACACGCGCCTGAAAGAAATGTCAGATCAGTTCTGGGCTGAAAACGCCTATGACGAGGGCGAACCGGACCGCGTGGTTCTATGCGTCGGGCTAAAGGCAGAAAAAGACGGCATCCCGGTCTGGCACAAGACCTACGTGATGGACGCATGGGGCGACGCGCGCGGCACAGCTATGGCGCGCCTGGTTTCAATCCCCGTCTCGCTGGCTGTCGAGGCGGTTCTGAACCGCGCCATCCCGGCGGGCGTCCATGCAGCCCCCAGAGACCCGAAACTGGTGCAGGACTGGATGGCTGAAATCGACACCTTGGCCCAACACCTGCAAGTGGTGGACCACACGGCGTGATCTCAGAGGAAAAGGCCTGTCCAGCACATCAGGGCAGACCTTTATCCCCGAGCGCAGCTCGGCTTTGTCGATGACGAGCTAAAAACATGAAATGGCCAGCGGTTTCGGCGCTGGCCACAATCAGGGTGGCGTCGAGGGGTCTGCAAATCCGAACACCAGCTCAACGTTTATTCGACCGGAAACAGACCCTACATAAGGTCGTTTTCTACATCCTCAGCCGAGATACCAAGCGCATCCAATCCGTTTTCAAGATGATCCGAAAGGTGCGGGGTTCCGATCAGGTAATCGGCACAGGGCGTCGAGGCCTCTGATTTGGCGGTTGCGATTGCTTCAGCCAGATCCTCGGCAAAGAAACTTTCACGCCCGACCCACATGACCGCAACCAATTCTGCCTGCTCATCTTCGCTCATACGGTCAATAAATGCGCGCAGTTCCCCCTCGGCCCGATTCAGTTCACGACCCATCATGGCCACCTGAGCGATTTTTCTTGCCGAGATTTCCAACATGTCCCAACTCCTTGTGTTCGCGGTTTCAACCTTAGCACAATCACTGTCAGACGTCTGAGTCTTTGATCTTACTCAAACAAAGCGGCCTCAAGGTTCACGAATACGAGACACCGGATGATCGGGAACAGGCGCAGAGCGAAACGCGCGGAACCGGGCCTTTTTCGCCCACAGTTTCACCGCCTGCCACAAGATCAGGAAAAATGCGCGGCGGGCTCCAAAGGGGCGACGGACCAATGACCAAATGATTGCGCGGTCGGTCAACCTGGTCCGAGGGCCGGTTAACGTTGCAATCAAGCCGCCACCTTTACGGCCATAGTCAATCCACACGCCCACGCGTTCGGGGCGATAGTCGAACCGAAATGTGTAGCACCCCTCGACCTTCTGAAAGGGCGAGACATGCATCAGCTTGTCCGCCACGATCCGGTCCGACGGTTGAATCGGCGCGAAACCCGGATTGTAACACAGATAGCTATGACGCGTGCCAAAGGTGTTCGTGACCTCGGCGACGACCGCGTAAAGCTGGTCGGTGTCATCAAAGCAGAACCAGAAGCTTACCGGGTTGAACACATGACCGAACACACGTGGCTGCGTCAGAAGGGTGATATGGTCGGGCTGTGCCACACCAAACTGGTCGAGCTGCTCACGCAGCCAAACCGCACCACGCCCTTGTCCCGGTTCTCCGCCATGGTCCAGATCCCGCCAGTTTGTCACGTTGGGTTGGTTTTTCGAAAACAGCATCGGGGTGTCAGGGTCGGACTCCGGATCTAGCAGGATGTAGTCTACCGAGTAACGAAAAGCGTTTTGAATCGCGCCTTTTCGCCCGTGAAATGTGTGGCCTGCAATGTGGTCGACCCAGTTCAATTGAATATCTCCGCCGCGCCTGTAAACCGTTCAATCGGCATTCTTTTCCTCATTTGTATACATATGTCTGTACGAAAAGCAGCCGTAGACGGATCAAAAACGAGCTACAAAGTGATCCGGCTTGGGTCGCGCGTCGTAATGTGGTTATGTTTACCGAGATTGATACCGTGACCTTGGACGATCCGGCGGCTGATGGGCCAGCGCCGAGGCCTTGGCGCGATAAGACACGTACCAGGGGCAAGTCGGTGAACAGTGCGAATGGCAAGCGCGAAACCAGAACTGAGTGGGTAAGCCACGTCAGACGCATAAGAGACGCGCAGGACCAGGCGGCCTTTGCCGAACTGTTCCAACATTTCGCGCCTCGGATCAAAGCGTTTCTGATCAAATCTGGATCAGACACAACATTGGCCGAGGAATGCGCCCAAGAGGTTATGGCGACCTTGTGGCACAAGGCGCACATGTTCGATCCCGCCCGTGCAACCGTGGCCACCTGGGTGTTCACGATTGCACGGAACAAGCGCATCGACGTTTTACGCAAACAACGCCGCCCCGAGCCGGAAGATCTGGGTTGGGGCCCCGAAGCTGAACCTGAACAGGACGACGTCCTCGCACTGCAGCAGGAAACAGCGCAATTGCGCGATGCCATGGCGGCGCTTCCTGCCGCGCAAAGAGAACTGATTGAGAAGGCATATTTTGGCGATCTCAGCCACCGCGAGATTGCGTCACAGACAGGGTTGCCTTTGGGAACAATCAAATCACGTATACGGCTGGCGCTGGACCGCTTGCGCCACGCGATGAATTGAGATGAAAAGATGAGCAACGAAATCAAACATCACCTAACTGACGACCTGCTTATGGCTTATGCCGCAGGCTCATTGCCCGAAGCGTTCGACCTCATGGTCGCCACGCACCTGTCGCTATGCGACCATTGCCGTGCGCGCGCAGAAAGTTTTGACGCCGTGGGCGGGTGCGTTTTGCAGCAGCAAGACGGAACTGCCGTAATGTCCGATGGGTCGCTGGCAGCAACCATGGCTTTGATTGCCAAAGGTGCACCGATTGCAAAGCCCGCCCGCGCGGGGTGCTCGGTTTTGCCTGCACCGTTGCAGGATTATGTTGGCGGAGACGTCAACAGCATCAAGTGGCGATCGATCGGCATGGGCGTCAAGCAGGCGATTCTTCCGACCACAAGCGAAGCTACTGCGCGTTTGCTGTTCATTCCTGCCGGTGCTGCGGTTCCTGACCATAGTCACAACGGCATGGAACTGACGATGGTGCTGCAAGGTGCTTTTTCGGATGAGGTTGACCACTTTGCCCGCGGCGATGTTGAGATCGCGGATGAAGACCTACACCACATGCCGACTGCGCATATTTCAGAGGATTGTATTTGTCTGGCCGTTACTGATGCGCCTCTGAAGTTCACCAAAATGATGCCGCGCCTGTTCCAGCCATTCCTTCGAATCTGAATAGGCCTTGGTTTGTGCTATACTTTCCCAAGTTTGTTTAGGGAGTAGACCATGAAATTGCGTTTAATCCTAAGTGTATTTTTCGCAGGCTTGGCCTTCACTGCATGGGCACAACAGACATCCGACGTGAAATTCGAGCCGGGTAACTTCGGTACGATGGTCAGCGGTACCATCACCGGCGACGAATATTTTGACTACAACTTAGGCGCAAAAGCCGGGCAGGAGATGTTTGCCGAGCTTCAGGTCAGTGATACAAATGGCAATGGCGTGATCTATTTCAATATCCTGCCACCCGGCAGCGACGGGGCCGCGATTTACAACGGCTCAATCGACGGGAACACCGCCCGGATCGATCTGCCCGATGACGGAAACTATACGATCCGTGTCTACCTAATGGGTAATGACCGCGACACCGGCAAAACGGTTGGGTACAATCTGGACCTGTCGATCCAGTAGACCCTAACCCTCGGTCTTGCCAAGTGGCACGACGTTTGTGTGATCGTCCGGGGCAAGCTCCTCGAAATCGAAATTGTCCAGACGCTGCGCCCGACGACCCGCTTTCTCGGCGCTGATTTTGATTTCAGAAATGTCCTTGGCCGCCTGACCGAAATGACGATCGAGGTTTAAAACCCGATCCTCCAGACGTTCCACATCCTTGTGCAGCATACCAAGCTCTTTGCGGATCGCCCCGGCCTGTTCGCGCATCCGTGCGTCTTTCAGGATTGCCCGCATCGTGTTCAGCGTGGCCATGCAGGTGGTCGGGGACACGATCCAGACGCGTTTGCTGAAACTTTCCTGCACCAGTTCGGGGAACTTGGCGTGTAGCTCGGCATAGACCGCTTCGGACGGCAGGAACATCAGCGCACCATCAGCGGTTTCGCCATCCAGAATGTATTTCTGCGAGATATCCGTGATGTGTTTGCGCACAGTGGTGCGGAACATCTGCACGGCCGCTTTCAGTTCCATGTCGTTGGTCGATCCGATAAGTGCCTCATACGCCTCAAGCGGGAACTTGCTGTCGATCACAATCGGCCCCGGCGGATTCGGCAGATTGATCAGGCAATCCGCGCGGCGCCCATTTGACAAGGTCGCCTGCAATTGAAAACTGTCTGATGGCAGCGCTTTAGAGACGATGTCGTTCAACTGAATCTCTCCAAATGCACCGCGGGTTTGCTTGTTTGAAAGGATGTCCTGCAGCGACAGCACGTCACCCGACAGTTTGGTGATATTGTCCTGCGCCTTGTCGATGGCGGCCAGACGTTCCTGCAATTGCGTCAGCGAAGTAGCTGTCTGTTTCGAGGAGCCATGCAGCGATTCTTTCATCCGCTCCTGCATCTCGGCCAGCGCGCGGGCCGATTTCATCGCATTTTCCGCCAGCCGGTCATTCATCTGCTGCTGAACCGAAGACAGGCGGGATTCAACTGTTTGAATCACCTGCACCTGCGCGTTGGCTTGCGTGTCTGATACATGCTGCAACCCGCCGCGCAGTTGCTCTTGTCCCTGCCCCAATTGCTGCACATGCTGACCCAGATGGGCCATTTGCCGTGCCAGGGGTTCGGCCATCCGGGCTGAGCGATTCGAAGCGCGCAAAGACATGAACAGAAGCAACAGGATCAGGGCTACAATCCCACCCGTGATCAGGATCACAGGGTCGTTCAAAGCCATTTCAGTGCCAGCAATCTCGATCATGTCGCCTCGGATGTTCTTGTTTTATTCTTCTTAGCCCGGCTTGACAGTCAGATCAACTGCGGCCGAACAAACGCTCAATATCGGTCAGCTTCAGTTCGACGTATGTCGGTCGCCCGTGGTTGCATTGCCCCGAATGCGGGGTCGCTTCCATGTCGCGCAGCAGAGCGTTCATTTCTTCTGCGCGCATTCGGCGACCCGAGCGGACCGATCCATGGCAGGCAACCCGGCTTAGGATCGCCTCAATCCGCGCCTGTACCGTCTGGCTTTCACCCTGATCGGCCAGCTCGTCGAGGATATCCAGGATCATCGCGCGGGCATCGACCTCACCCAAGATCGCGGGTGTTTCGCGTACAGCAATGGCACCGCCACCGAAAGGCTCAAGCGTCAGCCCAAGGCGGGACAAATCATCAGCCACAGCCATCAGGCGCGCGCAATCGCCCTCAGACAGTTCGACGATCTCAGGGATTAGCAATGCCTGTGCGGCCACGCCATTATCTGCCATCTGGCGTTTGAGCTTTTCGTAAACCAACCGCTCATGCGCGGCGTGCTGGTCAACGATCACCATGCCATCGGCGGTCTGAGCGATGATGTAGTTTTCATGCACCTGCCCGCGCGCCGCGCCCAATGGCAAGTCTTGCGTCGGAGGCTCCTCAACGACTGGCACTGCAGGCGCGGGCTCAACAACGCTGCCGCTGTAGTCGTGCGACAAATCTGCGAATCCGGGCGACTGTGCTCTGTATGCGGCCTGTCGTGCCGCAACCGACGGCCGATCCATCTGATATACCCGCGCCGCTGCGGGCTGCGCTGGCAAGGTCGGTTCGGGCCGCATCGCACCCAAGGTGGCATTGGCCACGGTCGAAGACGCCCGATGCCCTGCCTCGGCCAAAGCATGCCGCAAGGCCGAGACGATCAAGCCACGCGCCACGCCGGGCTCGCGGAAGCGGACCTCGGACTTCGCGGGATGCACGTTCACGTCCACCAGAGTTGGGTCGCAGTCAATGAAGAGAGCCGCCGCCGGGTGCCGGTCACGGCTGAGGAAATCGAAATAGGCTGCGCGTAAAGCACCAGTGAGCATCTTGTCCCGAACAGGGCGGCCATTCACGAACAGGTATTGGGCCACCGCCGCACCGCGCGAATAGGTCGGCAAAGCAGCGTATCCGTATAGTCGGATGCCTTCGCGCGTCGCCTCGATCTGCAAGGCATTCTCGGCAAAATCGCGGCCGATCACACGCGCCAGGCGCGCATGTAGCGCGTCGAACAGATCGCCATTCTCGCGGTCGGCGCGGAAGGTCACACGACCCTCACCCCCACCCGAGACATCGCGCAAGGTGAAAGTGATCGAAGGCTCGGCCATGGCCAGCCGTTTTACCGTATCGGTGATCGCCTGTGCCTCAGCCCGGTCGGTGCGCATGAATTTCAGACGGGCGGGCGTGGCGAAAAAAAGCTGCCGCAGTTCCACCACGGTACCAGCACGCAGCGCTGCGGGTTTCATGGCCTCCATCTTACCGCCCGCCACATGGATCGAGGCAGCCTCAGCCCCCGGCACCCGGCTGGTGATGGTCAGCCGCCCAACCGCCGCGAGCGAGGGCAACGCTTCGCCCCGAAAGCCGAAGGTGTGAATGTTCAGCAGGTCCGAGCCATCGATCTTTGATGTGGCATGGCGTGACAAGGCCAGCGGCAAATCATCTGCCGAAATCCCGCAGCCATCATCGCTGACACGAATCAGTGTCTTACCCCCATCGGCAATGTCGATGGCAACCCGGGTCGATCCGGCGTCGATCGCATTTTCGACCAGTTCTTTCACGGCAGAGGCCGGACGTTCCACAACCTCACCCGCGGCAATACGGTTGATCGCGGCATCGTCGAGTTGCCGGATTACGGGGCGATTTTCGCTGATATTGGGGTTTGCTTGCGCCATGCTACCAGACCTAGCACAGGTTCGCACGATTCTGCCACCGGTTTGGCGGCTGTAATTGTCCTGAAGAGGGGGGGGCGTTCGAACAATCTCGCAGCGCTGGTCTTGTTTAACGCAAAGCTGGTCGAGATTGTCCGAACGTTCCGAAGTGAGTGGTGGTCATCCTGAATTCATTAGCGGTTGTCTTAGCACGAAACGCGATATCACAGTTACGTGATCTACTAACGCACCGTATCTAGGCGATTTTCAGCCGAAAGGTGCGATTCACCGCTAGCGGGAACATGCCGTGTCAAGCCTCTTGAGGGGCGCCGGTACGCGTGCGGTAAGGACCCCACAGTGCTGCAATGGCCAGAATCAGGCCGGACATTGTTGCGATCATACCTGCCGCGCTGACCGCATCCGCAGCCCCCAGCCAAAGCGGCCCGTACCCCGCCAAAACGTACCCCGACACCGCCGACGCACTGGCAAAGACGACGCTCCACGCGATCTGCGCCTCAAGCCCGTTGGTCATCATCCGCGCTGCCGCCGGGGGGCAGATGAACATCGCGATCACGATAATAGAGCCGACCGCGTCAAAAGAGGCCACGGCGGATATGGCCGCCACGATCACAAGCGCCATGCCAAGTGTACCGGTGCGAATGCCGATGGTCTGGGCAAAACCTTCGTCAAAAGTGGAAATCTTCAACGGACGCCAGAACACCCAGATGAACAGGATCACCCCGACCAGCGTCAACGCAATCCGCGGCAGTTCCGGCGGCAGACCGGCCAACGCCGTCAGATCCAACAACGACGACCACCCCACCGCATCCAGCCAGATCAGGCTTTCCAGATTGCCATAAAGCGCATGTTCCACGTCCAGATGTACACTCGACGTATCGGTCAGCTCCAGCAGCAGCACGCCGCCCGCGAACATGGTGGTGAAAACAACGCCCATCGCGGCCCCCGGTTCGATCTGGCCCAACCGCCGGATCGCCTCGATCATCACGACCGAGACAATCGCCGCGCCCGCAGCGCCCAGCATCATGGGCCATGTCGAGATTGTACCCGTCAGAATAAAGGCCACCACGATGCCCGGCAGAACCACATGGCTGATCGCATCACCAATCAGCGCCTGTTTTCGCAGGACCAGAAAGTTACCGGGCAAAGCGCAGGCAATCGCTGCGAAGGTGCCGATGAGCAAAGGTGTCAGCGACAGTGGAACGAAATCTTCACCATTCATGCTGGAACCTCCTGCAGGCCGCCGATCCGGCGGTCGATCTCAGCGATCTGGTCACGGGTTAGCACCGTCTCAATATCACGCAACCCGTCATAGAGCGCCGCCGTCGCCTCATGCGCCTGGTCGGCCCGGATAACCTCCCACCGCTTTTCATCGCGCAGCGCCTTGGCGGCAAGGGCCTTGCCAGCCTCGGTGGCAACCCCGTCAGCACGGGCAAGACCAGCGCGTGCCAGCAGGCGCAGGGTGAGCGGCTCATAGATTTTCTGACCTTGTGCAAGCGCCAGAAGGCCTTGGCGGATATGAACGCGGCGCTGGAATTTCAGATGCTGCAAAACGGCCGCCAACACACCCCGGCCCGGCGCAAACAACAGCGACAGAGCAAAGAAGCCAAAGCTGACCAAGACGATGATGGGACCGGTCGGCAGGTTGGGGGTAACAGCCGAAAGAGCCGCCCCAAGATATCCCGCCAGCCCCCCGGCCAGACCCGCCAGCATCACCACCCTGTCGGACCGTTCAGTCCAAAACCGCGCGGTGACAGCGGGGATGATCAACAACGCCACGATCAGGATCAAACCAACGATTTTCAAACCCACGACAGTGACGGCCATCACCAGCCCCATCATGGCCAGATCAATACGATGCACCGGCAGACCCTGCGCCGCAGCGTAGTCCGCGTCAAAGGCAACAATCGTCATTGGACGGCGAATGATCATCACCATCAACAATGTCGCCGCGCCGCCAATCACGATGATCAGCGCGTCGGCCCACAGCATCCCGGCCGTCGACCCCAGAAGGAACCCTTCGAGTCCGGCCTGACGGCCCACACCCATCGTCTGAATGACCGTCAGCAACACGATGCCAAAGCCGAAAAACACTGAAAGTACAGCTCCGATCGCCGCATCCTCAGCCAGCCGGGTGCGGCGCGTCAGCCAATTCATGCAAAGCAAACCGATCCACGCCGAAATCGCCGATCCGGCCAGCAGGCCGATCAGGTTGCGCCCGTCACCACCCAAGGTGACCAGCATCATGAAAGCCAAACATACGCCCGGCAGTGTCGCATGGCTGATCGCGTCACTGACAAGCGCGCGCTTTCGTAGGAACAAAAAAGTGCCGGTGACTCCGGCTGACACGCCCAACAGGGTCGCACCAATCGCGACCAGCGTGGCATTGTAGCCAAGCTGCAGTGTCAGAGCTTCCCAAAGCATGACTACGCCAGCGCGCGCGAGATCTGGTCGATCTGAGCGGTGGCCAGGCGTCCGCCATACGCTGTTTGCAATGTTTCAGCCGTGAATGCCGTAGCCACAGGACCTTCGGCCACTTTGCGGGTATTGATCAGGAAGACATGATCGAAATACTCAGTGACGGTGGCCAGATCATGATGCACGACAACAACTGTCTTTCCAGCGTCTTTCAATGATTTCAGAACTGCGATGATGGCTTTCTCGGTTGCGGCATCAACCCCGGCAAACGGTTCGTCCAGCAAATAGAGGTCAGCATCCTGCGCCAATGCGCGCGCCAGGAAAACCCGTTGCTGCTGACCGCCGGAAAGCTGGCCAATCTGGCGATCCGCGAAATCGCGCATGCCAACGCGGTTCAGACATTCCATCGCGCGCGACATGTGCCGTGCCCGGATACGGCCCAGCAACCCCAGCTGCCGCGACAAACCCATCAGGACAACGTCGATCACGCGTGTCGGGAAATCCCAATCCACGCTGGCCCGCTGTGGGACATAGGCGATGCGGGCGCGCTGCTGTTCCAGCGGCTTACCAAAAACAGTCACCTGCCCGGACAGCGGCGCCACAATTCCCAAAGCAGCCTTGAGCAGGGTCGATTTCCCCGCTCCGTTCGGGCCAATGATTGCAGTCATCGCCCCCGGCTGCACGGTCATATCAACCGAAAACACCACCGGTTTCTGCCCATAGGATACGGTCAGGCCCCGTATGGCCAAGGGGCTGTCCTCAACATTGTGCTCGGCAACCGGGATACCCTGATTTGTGGCCAATTCCAGCATGCGTTAGTACCCCGCCGACAATTTGCCGTTCATCCCACGTTCGGGCACGTCTGCGCCCAACGCTCCGGCGATCGTGGTAATATTGTGGTCCAGCATGCCCACATAGGTGCCTTCGTAGGTGCCCGGCTCGCCCATCGCGTCGGAATAGAGCTCACCACCCACACCAACGTCGTGACCCTTGGCCGCCGCGCCTTCAATCAGCGCGCGCATCAACCGATCGGAAACTGAGCTTTCCACAAACACCGCTTTTAGTTGCTTATCGACCAGCTTATCCACCAGCTCTCCGATGCGGTTCAGACCGGCCTCAGACTGGGTCGAAATCCCCTGAATACCCATCACCTCATACCCGTGTTCAGCGCCGAAATAGCCAAACGCGTCATGCGCCGTAACCAATACGCGGTTCTGTTCCGGAACGGCGGCAAGGGTCTGGTCAGCGTAGGCTTGCAACTGCTCAAGCTCGGCCAAATGCGCCTGTGCGTTCGCAGCAAAGATGTCGGCGGCCTCGGGGCGGGCCTTGGTCAGAGTTTCCTGAATCTCGATCACAACTTCTCGCCAAAGGTCCGGGCTCATCCAGACATGCGGATCGTACTTGTCAGCGTAGTCGTCGTGCGCACGCAGTTTGGATTTGTCGATCCCCTCGGCCACGGCCACCACGGTGCGCTTGCGGCCGAGGTCATGGAAAAAATCCTCCATCTGAGCTTCCAGATACAGGCCATGCCACAGTATCAGGTCCGCGCGGGTCATCGCCACGATGTCGCTGCGGGTCTGGCGATAGGCATGCGGATCAACACCCGGCCCCATCAGACCTTTTACTTCAACCTGATCACCACCGACCTGACGGGTCGCATCAGCGATCATACCAGTTGTTGCGACCACTTTCAGGGGCGTTTCGGCCCATGCGGTTAAAGGCAATGCAGCAGCAAAAGCCAGCGCTGCAAGAAAGCTGCGACGAATCATACCAATCCCCGGTTTGCTGTCCTCTTGCAAATGAATATGCGAACCATTCGCAACTAAGTCAACGCTATTGCGAATTATTCGCAAAAAAATATTTTCTTTGTCCATTTGGTCAAAAATATACAGGTTGGCCTCTGCTACGCCTTCCATTTAGGCACCTCTCGTGCAAGTTTGACGCAAACCTCCAAAGGATGTGACAATGGAAACGCAGAGCTCAGACAGCCCCGTGCGCACCGCGCATCTGCCGCAAGTGACCGAACCCAGAAACCCCGGTATGAATCTTGATCTGGATTGGGTGCGTGCGGTTCAGGCCAATACGTCGGCCATTGAACGTCGCGCAGCAACCCTGCCCGGTCGGCGATCTGTAAAGAAAGATTATCAGGCGGCTTGGTTGCTGAAGGCGATCACGATGATCGACCTGACCACCTTGTCGGGCGACGACACGGTTGGCCGGGTGCGACGCCTTTGTGCCAAGGCACGTCAACCGGTGTCGCCTGCGCTGTTGCGTGCAATGGACATGACGCCGATCACTACCGGGGCGGTCTGCGTTTATCACGACATGGTCGAGACCGCCGTTGAGGCGCTAGAAGGCACCGGCATCCCGGTGGCTGCGGTGTCCACGGGGTTTCCGGCTGGCCTGTCGCCGTTTCACCTGCGCGTGGCCGAGATCGAGGAAAGCGTTCAGGCCGGGGCTGAAGAGATCGATATCGTGATCTCGCGCCGCCACGTGCTGTCGGGCAACTGGCAGGCTTTGTATGACGAGATGAAAGCCTTCCGTGCGGCCTGCGGCGATGCGCATGTCAAAGCCATCCTGGCGACCGGTGAACTGGGTAGCCTGCGAAACGTCGCGCGCGCCTCGCTGGTTTGCATGATGGCCGGGGCGGATTTCATCAAAACCTCGACCGGGAAGGAAAGCGTCAACGCCACCCTGCCCGTTTCACTGGTGATGATCCGAGCCATCCGCGACTATTATGACCGCACCGGATATCGCGTTGGCTACAAACCTGCGGGCGGCATCTCGAAGGCTAAGGATGCACTGGTTTACCTGGCTCTGATCAAAGATGAGCTTGGAGACCGCTGGCTGGAACCCGATCTGTTTCGCTTTGGCGCGTCGTCTCTGCTGGGTGATATTGAACGACAGTTGGAACACTATGTGACGGGCTCATATTCCGCCGGTTACCGTCATTCTATGGGGTGAGGCACGCCCGGAAATCGCTCCAGTGGAGCGATTTCAGTGCCGAACGGGCGAAGCCCCGGGAAAAGGACAAGAACGATGACAGTCAAAGAGATTTTCGAAACCATGGATTACGGTCCCGCCCCCGAAAGCGCCGCTGAGGCTTTGGCCTGGTTGGTCGATCAGGGCGACAAGTTCGGCCACTATATCGACGGCGCTTTCACCAAACCCGGCAAAGGGTTCGAAAGCCGCAACCCGGCGACCGGAGAGGTTCTGGCTAAGCTGACACAGGCGAAACAGGCCGATGTTGACGCCGCCGTCGCTGCCGCCCGCAAAGCGCAACCAAAATGGGAGAAACTGGGCGGCGCGGGACGTGCGCGCTATCTCTATGCCGTTGCACGGCTGTTGCAGAAGCATTCGCGCTTGTTTGCCGTGCTTGAAAGCCTGGACAATGGCAAGCCTATCCGTGAATCGCGCGACATCGACATCCCACTGGCGCAGCGGCATTTTTACTATCACGCTGGCATGGCGCAACTGATGGAGAGCGAGCTGCCAGACGCGCAGGCGCTTGGCGTTTGCGGGCAGATCATTCCTTGGAACTTCCCACTGCTGATGCTGGCGTGGAAGATTGCGCCCGCTCTGGCGATGGGCAACACGGTGGTTCTGAAACCGGCCGAGTACACCTCGCTGACCGCCTTACTGTTCGCCGATATCTGCACGCAGGCCGGTTTGCCAAAAGGCGTGGTCAACATCGTTACCGGTGACGGTGCCGTGGGTGAGATGATCGTCAACGCGGATGTGGACAAGATCGCGTTTACCGGCTCAACCGCCGTGGGTCGGCGTATCCGCGAGGCGACTGCAGGGTCAGGCAAGGAACTGACGCTGGAACTGGGCGGCAAGTCCGCCTATGTGGTTTTTGACGACGCCGATATCGACAGCGCCATCGAAGGTCTGGTCGACGCGATCTGGTTCAATCAGGGCCAGGTGTGCTGTGCAGGGTCCCGCCTGCTGGTGCAAGAGGGGATAGCCGACCGTTTCCACGAGAAGCTGCGCGCGCGGATGGACACGCTGCGCATTGGCGATCCGCTGGACAAGTGCATCGACGTGGGTGCGGTAGTGGATCCGATCCAGTTACAGACCATCAAGGGCATGGTTGAAAGCAATACGGTTGGCCACGTGCATCAGGCCGCCTGTGAGCTACCTGAGAATGGCTGTTATTATCCGCCGACCCTGATCTCGGGCCTCGAAACCTCCGATCTGCTGATGCAGGAAGAGATTTTCGGCCCGGTGCTGGTTTCGTCTTCCTTCCGTACCCCGGCTGAGGCCGTTGAGCTGGCCAACAATACCCGCTACGGCCTGGCGGCAACCGTCTGGACCGAGAATGTAAACCTCGCGCTGGATATCGCGCCTAAGCTGGTTGCGGGTGTGGTTTGGGTGAACGCAACTAACTTGTTCGACGCCGCCGCAGGCTTCGGCGGTGTGCGTGAGAGCGGCTTTGGTCGTGAAGGCGGTTGGGAAGGTCTGGCGGCTTATACAAAACCTAAGGGCAAGGCCAAGCCACTGGCGAAAATCGAGTCCATCACCGGAGAAGGCGCTCCGGTTGATCCCATCGACCGCACCGCCAAGATGTATGTCGGCGGCAAGCAGGCGCGCCCCGATGGCGGCTATTCCAAACCCGTGTGGGGCAAGACCGGCCTGCTGGGCCATGTCGGGCTTGCCAACCGCAAAGACGTCCGTAACGCGGTTGAGGCCGCAGCAGGCGCAAAGGGCTGGTCCAAGACCACCGGCCATCTGCGCGCGCAGATTCTGTATTATATCGGCGAGAACCTCTCGGCCCGTGCCGATGAACTCGCCGCGCGCATTGACGCCATGACCGGCAAGAAAGACGGCACGAAAGAGGTTGAGACCTCGATCCAGCGTCTGTTCACGGCCGCCGCCTGGGCCGACAAGTACGACGGTCAGGTCCATGGCGTTCCGATCCGCGGTGTTGCCATTGCGATGAAAGAACCGGTCGGTGTGATCGGCACGCTCTGCGCGGATGAAGCCCCCCTGCTGGGCTTGGTTTCCGTGATGGCGCCTGCGATCGCGATGGGAAACCGGACGGTTCTGGTGGCGTCAGAGCCCTATCCGCTTGCCGCGACAGACTTCTACCAGGTGCTTGAGACTTCGGACGTGCCTGCGGGTGTGGTCAACATATTGACAGGCAGCCACGGGGAACTGGCGAAACCGCTGGCCTCGCATCTGAACGTGGATGCGGTCTGGTCGTTCTCCTCCACCGATCTGTCGCAAGAAATCGAAACTGTGTCAGCCGGGAACCTTAAGCGGACCTGGGTCAATAACGCGACTTCATTTGACTGGAGCGTGGACCAATCGCGCCGCTTCCTTCAGGCTGCAACCGAAGTGAAGAACATCTGGGTGCCCTACGGTGAGTAAGGCACCCCGCTAAGGGAGGTCTACATGGATTTTGCAGGGCAAACTGTCATCGTCATTGGCGGGACCAGCGGCATCAATCGGGGTATTGCCGAGGCTTTTGCGGCCTCGGGGGCCAAACTGGCAGTTGCCAGCCGGTCGCAGGAGAAGGTGGATGATACACTCACCGCGTTGAAAGAGGCCGGTGCCGCAGACGTGGTCGGCGCAGCCTTTGATGTGCGCGACCCCGAGGCGGTGGCCGAGGGCCTCAGACAATTCCACGAGGCCTTGGGCGATTTCGACGTTCTCGTCTCGGGCGCGGCGGGGAATTTCCCGGCGCTGACCTCTGAGATGTCGGTAAACGCGTTCAAGACGGTGGTGGATATCGACCTGATGGGCACCGTCCACGTGATGAAGGGCGCCTATCCGTACCTGAAACGACCCGGTGCCAGCATCATCAACATTTCCGCCCCGCAAGCGTTTCTGCCCTATGAGGGACAGGCCCATGTCTGCGCCGCCAAGGCAGGCGTCGATCAGATCACCCGCACCCTGTCAATGGAATGGGGGGTTGAGGGGATTCGCGTGAACTCGGTCGTGCCGGGTTTCATCGAGGGCACCGAAGGAGCACGACGGTTGGCTCCAACGGAAAACGCGCATGAAGAGATCAGACAGGACGTGCCGCTGGGGCGTTGGGGCACCACGCAGGACGTGGCCAATGCCTGCCTGTTCCTTTGCTCGGACTTGGCCAGCTATATCAGCGGAACAGTTCTGTCCGTCGACGGGGCTCTGTATCAGCGCGGGTCGGGCAAATTCGGACAAATGATGGGGCAAATGCTCCGCGCACAGGCGAAAAAAGACCCTAAATAACCGAAACATTCTGGCCCTGTGCGGATTAACCGGGGCTACAGCCTGACCCGGTGCATCCCCCCACGGGGTTGGTCGTGATCGTCCACCGGGGCTTCATCCTCGCGGGAGGAGGTAAGCGCGAGGAAGACATCCTCAAGATCGGCTTCTTCGGTTCGGACGTCGCGGATACGGATGCCAGCCTGCCGGACGGCTTCCAAGACCTGCTCGGCGCTGGTCTGGATGCTCTGATACCGCAGTACAAGGTTTCCATCCTCGCGCAGTGCCGCTTCGACACCTTCCGCGGAGGGCAGATCGGTGACAGGGTCGTCCGGCGCGATCACCATGGTGCGGCTGTCCATCCGCCCAAGAAGGTTGGCGGTACTGTCCTGCGCGATCATTTCTCCGTGATTGATGATGGCGATCTCGTCACACATTTCCTGCGCTTCTTCCAGGTAGTGCGTAGTCAGAATAATGGTCATACCCTGCTCGTTCAGTTTGCGCACATTGGCCCAAAGCATCTGGCGCAGCTCGATATCGACACCGGCCGTGGGCTCATCCAGAACCAGAATCTTGGGATGATGCACCAGCGCCTTCGCCAGCAGCAGCCGCCGCCGCATACCGCCTGACAGGGTTCGGGCATAGGCTTCGGCCTTGTCGCTGAGGCCGACAACGTCCAGAATCTCGGCGCTGCGGCGCTGTGCCTTGGGAACGCCATAAAGCCCGGCCTGAACTTCCAACGCGCCACGAGGCGTGAAGAAAGGATCAAGGTTCAGCTCTTGCGGCATCACGCCGATTGCAGCGCGGGACTGGCGCGGATGTTTATCCTGATCGAACCCGCAGATCACGACACGGCCTGCGGTTTTCACCACCAAACCAGCCAAAATGTTGATCAGCGTCGACTTTCCAGCGCCGTTTGGCCCGAGCAAACCAAAAACCGAACCGCGCGGGACAGTCAGGTCAATGCCCTTGAGTGCGTGTTTCTCAGGCTGGCCCTTGCCGCCCTTATAGGTCTTGCGCAGGCCTTCGATTGTGATTGCCGCATCGCTCATGTGGCCCTTGCCCCCGGTTTGCTCATCGCTCATAAACGCACCTAATACATGCCCGCGAGGCCGACAACCGAAGAAGGATCGCCAGCCGTGACCATCGAAGCGCCGGAAACCAAGATCGTCGAAACCACCCGTGTCGCCTGCGACGGTGGCGAGGGTGCATTGGGTCATCCGCGCGTGTGGCTTCAAATCCCCGAAGACATCGGTTGGGTCGAATGCCCCTATTGCGACTGCAAGTATGTCTTGGCCAATAGGGATTTCCAAGACTGATACATTGCTGCTACAGATGCAGTCGCCGTGTCGGGCCTGGCCTACCTAGACCTGCGCATTTTTCTGTTTTTAGCACGGAGCGGACTCTGGATGCTGTTTCCAGTGCAGCTATTGCAATTGTCAGATCAGGATCTTGTGGCAGAAGGTGGCCACAGGAACGTATACGCCTGCCCGAAACAACCAGGGCTTCTGATCAAGGTAACGCGGCCACGAACGCGCCCGAACCGGTCTTTCATGAAGCGCGTGATACGGCGGTTGCTACCTGACTCAGCGCACCGGAACGCATTGAAAGAGCTTGAGTGTGAGATGAAAGCGGCGCTGAAAAGCGGCCATGATGTTTCGCTCCTGCCTTTGGCCCGTTCGTTTGGTGTCGTACAGACAGTTGTTGGTCCGGGCGTATTGGTCGAAAAAATTCAAACCGCAGAAGGTGACCTTGCACGAGATCTCTTGTCTATGTGCAAGCAACACCAGCCGACTGGTGAGGTTTTGCACGATCTCAATGACTTCGTTCACAAATTATTTGAACTTCAGATCGTTGGCCGCGATATCCATGCCGAAAACATTGTCTACGGCGTACGAGACTCGGTCCGCATGTTCTTTCTGATAGACGGGTACGGAGAGCGTAACCTCGTGCCCCTGCGCACGTTAAGCCGCAGGTTGAATGACCGCTCGCTCAACAAACAGATGAGCCAGATTGCCGAAAGCACGGGGTTAATTTGGGATGCAGTGAAGCGGGAATTCAAAAACGCTTAATCCGCTGTATCTAAAAAGTTTATCACCTGACAGAGCAACACGCCTCAGTCGGTGGATTTGGCGCAGGCCAAGTCTTTTCGAAATCTCTTTGACGGTTCAGCCGCGTTCTTGACTGGTCACCCGTCTAGCCCTGTGGCAGAACCATCCCTGACCGACAGGGAGAGCGCGCATGAGCAATTTCGGAAAAGGATGTCACCTGCATCTGATTGACGGATCGGCCTTTATTTTCAGAGCCTATCACGCGTTGCCTCCGCTGACGCGAAAATCTGACGGGCTGCCGATCGGGGCCGTTTCGGGCTTTTGCAACATGCTGCAAAAATATGTCGAAGGGAATACCGGGCCGGATGCGCCGACCCATGTGGCGGTCATCTTTGACAAGGGCTCTCATACCTTCCGCAACGACCTGTATGAACAGTACAAAGCAAACCGCGAGGCGATGCCAGAAGACCTGCGCCCTCAGATTCCGCTGACCCGTGAAGCAACCCGCGCTTTCAACATCGCGTGCAAGGAATTGGAAGGCTACGAGGCCGACGACATCATCGCGACCCTCACCGTTCAGGCGCGCAATGCGGGCGGACGTGTCACCATTGTCAGCTCTGACAAGGACCTGATGCAATTGGTTGGCGACGGCGTTGAAATGCTGGACGCGATGAAGAACAAGCGTATCGACCGGGATGGCGTGGTCGAAAAGTTTGGCGTTGGACCAGAACGTGTGGTTGATGTGCAGGCCTTGGCTGGCGACAGCGTCGACAACGTTCCGGGCGCACCGGGGATCGGGGTAAAAACCGCAGCCCTGCTGATCAACGAATTTGGCGATCTGGAAACGCTGCTGGATCGTGCGGAAGAGATCAAACAGCCCAAGCGCCGCCAGACCCTGATCGAAAAGCGCGATCAGATCGAACTGTCCAAGAAACTTGTGCAGTTGGACGAGAACACTCCGTTGGACTTCACTTTGGACGATCTTGAGGTGACGGACCCTGATTCCGATATTTTGCTGGGCTTCCTGGCCGAGATGGAATTCCGCACCCTAACGAAGCGCATCGCGGATAAACTGGGGGCAGAAGCGCCCGTGATTGCCGACGTGCCTGCGCCTGCCGCCGAGGTGGAAGAGGTTGAGGCCGCACCCTTTGATGCAACGAAATATGCGTGTGTCCGCGACGCTGGCGCGCTGCAGAAATGGATTGATCAGGCCTATGAACGCGGCTGGGTCGCGGTGGACACCGAAACCACTGGTCTGAACGAGATGATTGCTGATCTGGTGGGTATTTCGCTGTGTATCGAGCCGGGTGAGGCCTGCTATGTACCTCTGACCCACCGGGATGGGGCGGCTGATGATCTGTTTGGATCGGATGCGTTGGCCGAAGGGCAGATGCCGCTGGATGAGGCTCTAACACTGCTGAAACCGATGTTTCAGGACCCGTCGATCCTGAAAATCGGGCAGAACATGAAATACGACGCCAAGATTTTCAAACGGTATGGCATCGACATTGCCCCCATCGACGACACCATGCTGATGTCGTACGCGATGCACGGCGGCGAGCATGGGCATGGCATGGACACACTCTCGGAACGGTATCTGAGCCACACACCGATCCCGATCAAACCGCTGTTGGGGTCGGGCAAATCGGCGATCACCTTCGACAAGGTGCCAATTGATGAGGCTACGGCCTATGCCGCCGAGGATGCGGATATCACGCTGCGCCTGTGGAAGCTGTTCAAACCCCAACTTCATCAGGTCCAGGTGACAACGGTTTACGAAACCCTGGAACGACCGCTGGTGCCGGTCCTGACCGAGATGGAGATGCATGGCATCAAGGTCGACCGCGATGTGCTATCGCGCATGTCCAACGCGTTCGCACAGAAAATGGCCGGGTTAGAGGCTGAAATCCACGAACTGGCAGGTGAGACGTTCAATGTAGGCTCACCCGCGCAGTTGGGTGAGATTCTGTTCGACAAGATGGGTCTGGAAGGCGGCAAAAAGGGCAAGACCGGCAAGTATTCGACCGGCGCAGATATTCTTGAGGACCTCGCGACCGAGCATGAACTGCCACGCAGGGTGTTGGACTGGCGGCAGCTTTCCAAGCTGAAATCGACCTATACGGATGCGCTCCAGACCCACATCAACCCTGATACGGGCCGGGTGCATACGTCTTATTCTATCACCGGGGCCAACACGGGGCGTCTGGCCTCGACTGATCCGAACCTGCAGAATATTCCGGTGCGCACCGAAGAAGGGCGGCGCATTCGCGAGGCATTTGTTGCCGAGCCGGGTAACGTGATGGTCAGCCTTGACTATAGCCAGATCGAGCTGCGAATCCTGGCCCATATCGCCGATATTCCGGCCCTGAAACAGGCATTTACGGATGGGTTGGACATTCACGCGATGACGGCGTCCGAGATGTTCGATGTCCCACTGGACGAGATGACGCCAGATATTCGCCGCAAGGCCAAGGCGATCAACTTTGGAGTGATCTATGGCATTTCGGGTTTTGGGCTGGCGCGCAACCTGCGCATTCCACGGGCCGAGGCGCAGGGCTTTATCGACCGCTATTTCGAACGTTTCCCCGGAATTCGGAAATACATGGACGACACGATCGCATTTGCCAAGGAACATGGCTATGTCCAGACCCTGTTTGGTCGCAAAATCCATACGCCCGAAATCAATGCCAAAGGGCCGCATGCCGGTTTCTCGCGCCGGGCGGCGATCAACGCGCCGATTCAGGGGACTGCGGCGGATGTGATCCGGCGGGCCATGGTGCGAATGCCGGATGCAATCAACGGCTTGCCCGCCAAGATGCTGCTGCAGGTACACGACGAATTGCTGTTCGAAGTGGCCGAGGGTGCGGTGGATCAGGTAATCGACGTTGCCCGCGACGTGATGGAGGGTGCGTCGGACCCTGCTGTCAAGCTGGATGTAAAGCTGAGCGTGGATGCAGGCCAAGGCGCGAACTGGGCTGAGGCGCATTAGGAAAGGCGCGGCTCATCGGGCCCCGCGGGCCTTCTTCGCCGCGGGTCAGTCCTGCGGCCTGACCAGCCGATTGACTACCCGTTGCACCATAGGTCCGAACAGCAGGATGACGGTAAAGGCAATTGGCCAGCAGAAACTCCACGACGCCATCCAGTTGCCAAGTGTGCTTGGGCCGAACCCGATTGCCTTCACGGTGGCGATACCAGTCACGATAAGCGACATCAGGCCAGACATGATCAGGCTGAACACGGCACGGGAATATTGGGCAGGGATCATCACGGGCATCCTATTGGTCGAAGCCTCTACGATGTGATGCATTTTCTGAAAAAATGCCAGACCTACATCTGCATCCATCCAAGGCTGTCAGATGTGCGCTTTGTTGAGGGTATGTATTCCGCGCTGACCCACCCGGAATAGCCTGCGGCGTCAATAGCCCGGAAAAGACGTTCGAAGTTCGTTTCCCCGGACCCCGGTTCACTGCGGTCAGGGGCCGCGCCGATTTGGGCGTGCACGATCCGGGAGCAAAAGCGATCCCAGATCGCCTGCGCATCGCCGTGGATCATATGTGCGTGAAAGCTGTCATATTGCAGGCCAACATTTGGGCGGCTCACGCGGTCCAACACCTGCGCGGCCAGTTCATAGTCATTCAGAAAATAACCGGGTTGTGAGATCGGATTGAGGGGTTCAATCGTGAACTGCTGTGTTGGTGCAAAATCAGCAGCCCATTGCAGATTACGTTCAAAACAATCCTGCGCCACGGGTCCGTTTGCGTAGCCTGACATGATATGGATCAGCTTTGGCTGCAGAACATCGGCATAGCGTAGAACACGCCGAATGTCGGATTGGAACCGCGCTTCGGCACCGGGGATTGCGGCATAGCCAGGCTCGGCACCGGTATAATTTGGCGGCGGCGCATTGATCAGCACCAGCTCTAGCCCGTTGGACAGTAACGCGCGGCGGGTTTCTTTAGCGGCCAGTTCGTAGGGAAACAGAACCTCAACCGCTTTGAACCCGGCTGCGGCTGCGGCCTCAAAGCGCTCAAGATACGGCAACTCTGTATAGAGCAGGGAGAGATTGGCGGCGAATTTGGGCATGAGGGGTCTCGGGCGGCTATCGCCCGGACCATACTCACAGGCTGATTGCAGGGGAAGGGGGTCAAAAACGACAGATTGTCGAAAATCAGCCAGATCGTGTGCTGCGAATCAGGGACCCTTTGGGCCAATGCGGCGGACCATTTCAGGGCGCCGCTCCAACATGAGGTCTGACTCCAATGGCGATGAGCCCTGACCCCGCGCGCGGGACCGATCTTTCTATGGTTTCTGGTCGCAATTCCGCTTTGTCCGGCAACGGTTTGGCGGTTGCATCCATGCTGACTTGGGCGGCGGGGTTTCCTGCTGCTGAGGTATTGCTGCAAACATGGCCCCCGGTGGCTTTGTTCGCAGCGAGGCTGGCTCTGGCGGTGGCGATCATGGTTCCGATCTGGCTGTTGATCGACGGGCCGCGCAGGGTGATGCGTGCCCGCTGGATGCGTGCGATGGGTGTTGGCGGGGTCGGGTTGGGAACGGGTATGTTCCTAATCATCGTGGCGCAGAAACTAACCGACCCGGTTACGGTGGCGATCATCGCCTCGTGCGCACCGTTGATTGCAACCTTGTTAGAGCTTGCGTCCGGCACGCGACGGCTGCGCTGGAACTTCGCGCTGGGTGTACTGGTGTCAATTGTCGGCGGCTTGATCGCAACAAGCGCGATGGCTCCGGCACAGTTAGGTCTTGGCGCGGCCCTGGCCATCATGTCCACGGGTCTGTTCTGTTGGGCCAGCATGGCGACAGCGCGGGACTTTCCGGAACTCAGCCAGACGGGCCGCACAACGATCACCTTCGTTGGCGGGCTGGTTATGGCGTCGCTCTTGGTATTCGGCGCGGCGCAATTTGGGATGGACGTCTTGCCCTCCAAGCCTGTTGATGCCCAGCAGTCGGGAATGCTGGTCATCTATGCGCTGATCTCGATGGGTCTCAGCCAGGTCTTGTTCATCGCGTCTATAGGCAAGCTGGGAGTGGCCTTGTCCTCGTTCCATATCAATATCGCACCGTTTTACGTGATGGTGATCATGATGATGATGGGAGAGGAGTGGAACAGCACCCGTGCCTTGGGTGCCGGTATCGTTGCGCTGGCCGTTGTGCTTGCCCAGGATCGTCGTGTGACCCGCCCGGCTTAGTCAGGCAGATCATCCGACCGGATTAGCGGAAAGAACTGACCGCCGGACCACACGCCGAACCATTCATCGTGATGAACGGCACGGTCGACAAGGCGGTAGAAACTCTTGCGATCGATCCGCGCCTCAAGATTTGCGCGAACCAGCACGTACGGCGACGGCTCATCGGTTGCGGGGTCAATGACAATGCGGATCGGATGATCCGGGCCGGCCATCGCCCTGTCACCGACCTGGGTGATAAAGGTTAGGTTTTGTGCGTCCCCCACGCCCTCGGCGTCGAAATCCACGGCGACAAAAGGCGCGTCTTCCACGGTGATTCCCACCTTTTCGACCGGAGTCACCAGAAAATATTTCCCATCTTCTTTCTTAAGAATTGAGGAAAAAAGCCTCACAAGCTCGAACCGGTTGATGGGCGAACCTAAATAACTCCATGTACCATTTTTTGCGATCCGGATGTCCAGATCGCCGCAAAACGGAGGATTCCAAAGGTGAACAGGGGGCAAGCCCCGGGTTTTGGCCGCTTTTACCGATGCTGCCAGACCGTCAGGAGAAGGTGTCACAGGTTTTTGTCCGCTCATTACTTTTGCCATTTCCTCTAAGCGCGATACACTTCAAAGCATAATAGCCCACGGAAGGGAAAGTCATGACCGAACCTGCCGACCTCGTGTCCGAGATCGAAGCGCTGGAATCCAAGCTGCAAGAGGCCAAGTCCTCGATCACCCGTCGCTTTATTGGACAGGAAAGGGTCGTGGACCTGACCCTAACCGCGCTTTTGTGCGGCGGGCACGCCTTGCTGATCGGTCTGCCGGGGCTGGGCAAAACGCGATTGGTCGAAACGTTGTCGACGGTGATGGGCCTGCATGGCAACCGTATCCAGTTCACGCCTGACCTGATGCCAGCCGATATTCTGGGGTCCGAGGTTCTGGACACCGCCGACGATGGCTCGCGCCACTTTCGCTTCATCCCAGGTCCGATCTTCTGTCAGTTGCTGATGGCGGACGAGATCAACCGCGCCAGCCCGCGTACCCAGTCGGCCCTGTTGCAGGCCATGCAGGAGCGCACGGTGACGGTCGCAGGTGAAGATCGCTCACTGGGCGAGCCATTTCACGTGCTGGCGACACAGAACCCGATTGAACAGGAAGGTACTTATCCGCTGCCCGAGGCGCAATTGGACCGCTTCCTAGTGCAGATTGACGTGGAGTACCCGGACCGTCAGACCGAACGGGACATCCTGTTGGCCACGACGGGCGTCGAAGAAGACGCGGCACATGAAATATTTACCAAAGAGGAATTGCTGGCCGCGCAAGTGTTGTTGCGCCGTATGCCGGTCGGAGAGTCGGTTGTGGAATTGATCCTTGATCTGGTCCGCGCATTCCGCCCAGAAGAGGCAGACGCCTCGGAACGCGTGACGGAAACGGTTGCCTGGGGTCCCGGCCCGCGCGCGGCGCAGGCGCTGATGATGACAGTGCGCGCCCGGGCGATGCTGCAAGGACGGCTGGCGCCGAATGCTGACGACGTGCTGGACATGGCCCGCCCTGTTCTCAGCCACCGGATGGCGCTGAACTTCGCGGCGCGCGCACGCGGTGACAGCTTGACCGATCTGATCGAAACAACGGCTGCCGGCCTGATCCGCACCGAGGCAGCGGCGTGAATGCTGCACTGACCCTTCGCGAAAGATCCGAAGCCGAGGCGTCCCGGCTGCCGCCCTTGTTGGCACGTGCCGAACATCTGGCGGGAACCGTTTTGCTGGGGGATCACGGGCGCAGGCGATCGGGTCTGGGTGATGATTTCTGGCAATACAGACCCGCACAGATTGGCGACAGCCGCCGGATGATTGACCATCGGCGATCAGCCCGTGGTGACCAGCAATTTGTACGCGAACGTGAATGGCAGATCGCGCAATCGGTCATGCTGTGGGTGGATCAGGGCGCTTCGATGCGGTTCGCATCCGACAAAAACCTTGCCTCCAAGGCCGACCGGGCGCGCCTTTTGGGTCTGGCAACTGCCATTCTCTTGGTTCGCGGAGGTGAGCGCGTTGGCCTGACCGGCACCACCCTGCCGCCACGTCGCGGTAATGCGCAGATTATCCGGTTGGCAGAAGCCTTGTCACAAGACCTTGAGACCGATTACGCGCCACCCGAGCATCGTGCCATGATACCCCATGCCCGTGCAGTGTTCATTTCCGATTTCCTTGGTCCGATGGACGAAGTTGAGCTGGCATTGACCAAAGCCGCGGACCGTGGCGTTCGCGGGGTCCTGCTGCAGGTTCTCGATCCGGGCGAAGAGACGTTTCCCTATCGCGGTCGGACGATCTTCGAAAGCGTCGGCGGCTCGGTCCGGCACGAAACCCTCAAGGCCGGCGAGCTGCGAGAGCGGTATTTGGAACGGCTTGCGAAACGCAAGGACGCGCTGACACAGCTATGCCGTGCCACGGGGTGGCAACTGGGCCTGCATCACACCGGGGATAGCGCACAAGCAGCCCTGTTATGGCTTTACCGTGCGCTGGACGGGGGAACGCGATGACTATACTGGCGGGCATCGGTTTTACTGCACCTTGGGTGCTGCTGGGTCTGCTGACCCTGCCGATCCTTTGGCTAATCCTGCGTGCCGTGCCGCCCGCACCGATACGCCGTCTGTTCCCTGCGGTGACATTGCTGTTGGGTCTGAAAGACGATGAAAGCGTCTCGGATCGCACGCCTTGGTGGTTGCTTTTACTGCGGATGCTGGCTGCGGCAGCGATTATCATCGGTCTGGCCGGGCCGGTCCTGAACCCGTCACGGGATATTTCCGGATCGGGGCCCTTGCTGTTGGTGCTGGATGCCAGTTGGGCGGGGGCGACCGGGTGGCCTTCGACGCTGGACCAGATCGACGCGCAACTGACCGAAGCCGGACGTGCAGGCCGGACGGTGGCCATCCTGAGCCTGACAGAGCCTGAGCCGCCGATTTTCAAGGCCGCTGAAGCCTGGCGCGGACGCCTGCCGGGTCTGGCCCCCAAACCGTGGCAACCAACGGACATGCAGATAGATCAAGCCTTGGCCGCGTTGGATCAGGTGGAGGGTGGATTCGAAACCCATTGGTTCAGCGACCGGCTGACGTATAGCGGCCATGGCAGGGTTTTGGCAGTCTTGCAATCCCGCGGTGACGTATCGGTGTATCAGGCCGCGGCACCTGTCCTCGCACTCTTGCCCGCTGCCTATCAGGATGGTGTCATCCAACTGACCGCCCAGCGCGATGAACCGGGACCGGTGGACCGCATCACCATAGTAGCACAGGGCCGAGATCCCGCAGGCGCACAACGTATATTGCAAAGGGTCGAGATCGAGTTCTTGGGCCAGGACACGCAAGCTCAGGTGGATTTGGCGCTTCCGTCAGAACTGCGCGCCCGGATTACCCGGTTCGAGATTCAGGGCCAACGATCAGCCGGTGCAGTGACCCTGACCGATGACAGTTTGCGCAGACGCGAAGTTGCTCTGATTGCCGGGACGCTCAACCGCGAAGGGTTGGAGCTGTTGTCACCACTGCATTATCTGACGCAGGTTCTAAGCCCCACGGCAGATTTCGTCGACGGTGGCTTGCTGGACGTGTTGCCTGCAAACCCGGATGTGATCGTACTGGCTGATGTGGCAAAACTGTCCGACGGTGAGCAGAGCGCGCTTGTCGAATGGGTCGAACAGGGCGGGCTGCTGCTGCGGTTTGCCGGTCCGCGCATGGCGGCCAGCGATCTGGGCCGCGACGCCGAGGATACGCTGTTGCCCGTAAGGTTGCGTAGCGGGGGCCGCTCGGTCGGCGGCGCGATGAGTTGGGGTGAGGCCAAGGGTCTGGCCCCCTTCCCCGAGAATTCACCATTCTTTGGTTTGCGTATTCCCGGCGACGTTACGATCAGCACTCAGGTCATGGCACAACCAGACCCTAATCTGGCGGATCGTGTGATTGCGTCCCTGTCCGATGGCACGCCGCTGGTAACACGCAAGGCGTTAGGTTTGGGGCAGGTGGTCCTGTTCCATGTCACGGCGGATGCAGAGTGGTCCAGCCTGCCGCTGTCAGGCCTGTTTGTTGAGATGTTGGATCGTCTGGCCGTGGCATCGGCTGCGAAATCCCGGCAGGATGCACAGTTGCAAGGCACTACATGGGAACCGATACAGGTCATGGATGCCTTTGGAACCTTGTCAGACGCGGGGAATCTGGCCGGTGTTGATGGGGTCGGTCTGATCTCGGGCACGATTGGTCCCGACTTGCAGCCCGGACTTTATGAAAGCGGCAAGCAAAAGCTGGCATTGAATGTCCTGTCCGAAGATGCAGTTCTGACACCCGCAGCTTGGCCCCCGGATGTACCGATCAAGGGGCAAGAGGTGAACACGGAAACGCCCATCGGGGGAATTCTTCTCAGCCTTGCGTTGCTGTTGCTGACGATTGATGTAATCGCCTCACTTGCCTTGTCCGGCCGCCTTGGCCTTGCCAAAGCCGCAGCCGTTGCACTGGGTGCGATGCTGTTGGTTCCCGAAGCACAGGCACAAACCGCGGAAGAAACCGACTTCGCTCTGACCGCCACGCAAGAGCTGGTATTGGCCCATGTACTGACCGGCAACGCGCAGGTGGACGAGGTGGCCGGGGCTGGCATGCGTGGATTGGCTCAGACGCTGTTTTTTCGCACATCCGTCGAGCCGGTAGACCCCATCGGCGTGGACCTTGAGCGTGACGAACTTGCGTTTTTCCCGCTGCTTTACTGGCCGATCACGCCAGATCAACCGCAACCATCTGCCGAGGCCTACGCCAAGCTCAACGCTTTTTTGCGGTCGGGTGGCATGATCCTGTTCGATACGCGCGACGCGGATGTGGCGCAGTTTGGCGCCTCAAGCCCCAATGGGCGCAAGCTGCAACAACTAGCCGCGCCGTTGAATATCCCTGCGTTAGAGCCTGTTCCACGTGATCACGTCCTGACCCGCGCCTTCTACTTGCTTCAGGACTTTCCGGGCCGATATGCCGGCACCGAAGTCTGGGTCGAGGCCGCGCCGCTGGACGCGGAACAGATCGAAGGCATGCCATTCCGCAATCTCAACGACAACGTGACGCCGGTTGTGATCGGCGGCAATGACTGGGCGTCGGCTTGGGCGGTGGATCGAAACGGGCAGGCGATGTTGCCTGTCGGGCGTGGCTACGCCGGGGAACGTCAGCGTGAGCTTGCCAATCGCTTTGGCGTCAATCTGGTGATGCATGTACTCACCGGGAATTACAAATCCGATCAGGTCCATGTGCCTGCTTTGCTTGACAGGTTGGGACAATGACCGGAACCGTCATCTTTGATCCTCTCATCCCATGGCCCGTTCTGGCAATTGTCGCCACTGTTGCGGTGGCCGGAGTTGTCTTGGCCCTGTGGCGTGGCCTGTCGGGCTGGGCATTGCGTGGTTTGGCGGCCCTCGTCGTGATCGCAGCACTGGCGGGGCCTGTCTATCAGGTCGAAGACCGTACGCCGCTGACCGATATCGTCCTGATGATCGAAGACGAAAGCGCCAGCCAGACGCTGTCAGACCGGGCTGATCAGACAGCACGAGCGGCCGAGGAATTGGCTGCCGAAATTGAATCCCGCGACAATACCGAACTGCGACGGATCACACTTGGCGACGGGGACGGCGACGAAGGCACGCAAGTTATGACAGCGCTAAACGCTGCACTGGCCGAAGAACCGCGTGCGCGCATTGCGGGCATTCTGATCATGTCAGACGGGATCGTGCATGACGTCGATCAGGCCCCCGCCCTTCCCGCACCGATGCATCTGCTGCAGACTGGGCGTGACAATGATTGGGATCGCCGCCTGATCGTCCGCAACGCCCCCGCGTTCGCCATCATAGACGAGCCGGTCACGTTGACCCTGCGGGTCGAGGACAGCGGGGCGGCACCCGCCGGTGAGACGACCGCACCGCTTGAAGTCTCGGTTGACGGGGCTGAGCCAGAGCGGCTGAATATTCCCATCGGAATTGATGTCGAACTGCCCATCACACTGCCCCATGGCGGGCGCAACGTAATCCAGTTCACGGTACCGCTGGCCGATGGCGAACTGACCGACCGCAACAACACTGCGCTGATCCAGATGAATGGTGTACGCGACAGGCTGCGCGTGCTGCTGGTCTCGGGCGAGCCGCATCCCGGTGGACGGACATGGCGCAACCTGCTGAAATCCGACAGCTCGGTCGATCTGGTGCATTTCACCATTTTGCGCCCGCCAGAGAAACAAGACGGGGTACCGGTCGATGAACTATCTCTGATCGCTTTTCCGACACGTGAGTTGTTTCTGGAGAAGATCAACGATTTCGACCTGATCATCTTTGACCGCTACAAGCGGCGCGGCATCCTGCCTGCGATCTATCTGGACAACGTGACCAACTACATCAACGAAGGCGGGGCGGTTCTGATTGCTGCGGGACCGGACTTTGCCAGCGCAGACAGCATTTTTCGGTCGCCTCTGGCACCAATTCTGCCAGCGCAGCCCACGGCACGGGTGATCGAGGAACGCTTTGTGCCAACGGTCACCGACCTGGGTCATCGTCATCCGGTGACGACGGATCTGGGCGATTCCGAGGATTGGGGCGCGTGGCTGCGTCAGATCGATGTGAGCCATCGCAGCGGTGAGCTTTTGATGACCGGCGTGGAAGAACGCCCGCTGCTGGTGCTTGACCGTGTGGGGGAAGGACGGGTTGCGCTGCTGGCCTCAGACCACGCCTGGCTGTGGAGCCGAGGCTTTGAAGGGGGCGGACCGCAGTTGGAACTGCTGCGCCGGTTGGCCCATTGGATGATGAAAGAGCCTGAATTGGAAGAAGAAGCCCTTTGGGCCGAAGCTAACGGGCAGGTCATGCGCATCATTCGCCAAACGCTTGGGGATGAAGTTGGGCCGGTGACGATTACCCGTCCGAACGGAGAGACACTCGAAATCACCCTCGAAGAGGTATCGCCCGGCCGGTTCGAAGCAACGTATTTCGGTCCGGAGATTGGTCTTTATCGACTGCAGGAGGGCGAACAGATGGCGGTTATCGGGTTGGGCCCGGCGGCACCAAAAGAGTTTGAGCGCACCATCGCCACAGCCGAGGTTCTGGACCCTGTATTGGCCCAAATGCGCGGTGGCGCAGTTCGGTTGGAAGAGGGATTGCCCTCCATCCGAAATGTCCGCGCAGGACGTCCGGCCGCCGGGCGTGGCTGGATCGGCCTGACCCCGCGCGATGCCTATGAGACACGAGATGTGACGCAGGCTGGTTTGCTGCCGCCTTGGTTGGTGCTGCTGCTGGCAGGTGGCTTTTTGCTGGGCGGTTGGCTGCGCGAAGGGCGGCGTTGACTACTCGAACGTGACGCTGACGGTCGGATCGCCGGGCAACCCCGCATATGTGACAGACGCCCCGCCCTTGCCTTTTGCCGGCGGTACAAGTGGCCCGAAAGACCCAACCGAGATCAGGTCACCCGACTCAAACACGATACCTTTCGACATCAGCCACAAAGCAGCGTTGGCGGGGTGCCCCAGCACTGCCGTACCCGGTGCTTGCGCCAGAACCTCACCATCAGCCGCACTGAGCGTGACGGTCATATCCGCCAAGGCTTTTGTCATTGCCTCAACCTCTGTGACAAGGATTTCAGAGCCCAACACACCCAGTTTTGGCGCGACACCGATGGCCGTCAGAGTGACAGGCGTGATCGGCTCACCCTCGGCCAATGTCAGGTCGGGCAGTTCGATAAAGGGGCGGATGGCCGCAACATGCGCGATGACCTCTTGCGGTGTTGTGGCTTGATTGATCCCCGCGTCGGCAACAACCAGAACCAAGTCAGCTTCGAAAACCGGACGTGCGCCCCATGCGGTTGGTACCGTCGCCCCCTCTTCCAGCATCATATCGCGGAACAAGACGCCTTGAATGGGTTCCGCAGCGCCGAAGCGCTCTTGCGCGGGTTTGCTGGTCAAGCCCGCCTTGTAGCCAATGACCGGACCCATATGTGGCTCTAACGCAGCGATTACCTTGGCTTGCGTACAGTACGCATCTTCCATGCTGCCATTCGCAGAAAGGGCCGCAGTGGGCGTATTGGTCACATAGTCCTGTACATATCGTTCGATTTGCGCGTCCGTGGCGCAGTCTGCCGCCACTTGGGACCCAACAACAGCGGCACAGAGTAAACAGATATACGACACAGGTTGCATGGTTGACCTCCGCTTTTCGGAAATTTTGGCACGGACTCCAAAGCGGCAGCAACAGCTTAAACAGATTTTTACCTCCTCTACGGATGCTTGGCGCACGCTATCCGGAACCCGAAAAGATGAGTCTTGCAACCAAACTGGCAAAAGAACGCCGCGCACGGCTGGCCGCCGAGCGGCTGTTGCAAATGAAACAGGCCGAGCTGTCTGCCGCCAATCATGAGCTTAGCCTGCACGCCTTGGCCTTGAGAAAGCGCATTGGCGAGACCGAAGCAGAGGTAGAGACGGTTCGTGGTGAAAATGAAAAGGTCAAATCAGATCTGACGCTGGCCAACGCAAAAATCGAAGTGGCCGAACGCCGCCTGTGGCATTCTATGCAAACCATTCGGGACGGATTCGCATTCTTTGACAACCAAAGCCGCCTGATCGGTGCCAATGCGACCTATTTGGGCGTGTTCGAAGGGCTGCCAGAGGTGGGACCGGGTACAACTTACCAGCGTATCCTTGAGATCCTGACGGAAGAAAAGCTGATCGACATTGGTGCGGAATCCCCAAAGGATTGGCAAAACAGAATGATAGAGCGTTGGGCGCAGCCTCAACCCGACTCGGTTGTAATCAAGTTTTGGAATGGTGAGTATTTTAAGGTGATTGCCCATCGCGGCATTGGCGGCGAAGTGGTCAGCCTAGGCCTGAACATAACCGCTTCGGTCAAGCATGAGGCCGCGCTTGAGGCCGCGCGCGAACGCGCCGAAGCCGCCAACCGCGCCAAATCCGCCTTTCTTGCCAATATGAGCCATGAGATTAGGACCCCGATGAATGGCATTGTCGGGATGGCCGAGCTTTTGTCGGAAACGCCCTTAGATGACGAACAGCGGTTGTATCTGAACACAATCCGCAATTCCGGTGAGGCTTTGCTTGTGATCATCAACGATGTGCTTGATTACTCGAAGATTGAGGCTGACAAGCTGGTCCTACACGCCGAGCAGTTCGATTTCGAACGTTGCATTCTTGAAGTTACGATGCTTATGCAGCCCAGCGTACGCGACAAGGGGCTGTGCCTGTTGGTTGACTACGACCTGTTTCTGCCGACTTTATTCGTGGGCGATCCGGGGCGTGTGCGGCAAGTACTTACCAATCTGGTTGGCAACGCCGTCAAGTTCACGTCCAGCGGGCACGTGCTGATCCGGGTCACCGGGGTGCCCAATGCCAAGTCTGATCAATGCGATATCCATATTGCGATCGAGGATACGGGTATCGGGATAGAAGCTGAAAAGATTGAGCATATCTTCGAGGAATTCAGTCAGGTCGAAGACAAGCAAAACCGCGCCTTTGAAGGCACCGGTTTAGGACTGGCAATTACCGAGCGTCTGATTAAACTGATGGGAGGGTCGGTCTGGGTTGAAAGTGAGCCGGGGCATGGCTCTTGCTTTGGCTTTCGGGTACCGCTACCGACTGCAGAAGGCCCGCAGCCCGCACCACCCAATCTGTCAGACCAACTGCGCCATGTGATTGTGGTCGAGGATATGGCCGTCAGTCGCGCCATTCTTTCAAAGCAACTGGGGCGGTTAGGCTCTCGTGTCACGGTTTGCTCAACCGGTACCGAAGCGCTGGCCGCGATAGATAACAGCGTCGACTTGCTGCTGTGCGATCATGATCTACCGGATATGGACAGTTTGGAACTTGCCGCTGAACTGAGGAACCGAGGTTGGGACAATCTGCCCGTGGTGGTGGTGACAACCAATCCCGGCCTGATCCACGCAAGCGCTGACCGACATCTTCTGGAAGGTGTCCTGCAAAAACCTATTCCCCGGGCCGAACTCTACTCCTGCCTGAGCGCGCTTGGGCGTTCGACCTCGGCACCCAAGGCGTTGTCGGAAACACCGTACGCTGAACCCGGCAGGCATCTGCCGCGCATGCGTGTGCTGGCCGCCGAGGACAACCGGACCAATCAACTCATCCTGCAAAAAATGGTGAAGGATCTGAACATTGATCTACAATTCGCAGCCAATGGAATTGAGGTGTTGGAAAAGCACCGTGATTTCGATCCGGACTTGATTTTTATGGATATCTCGATGCCCAAAATGGATGGAAAGCAAGCTACGACCGAAATCCGCCGCCGCGAGGTAATTGCCGGGCGTCACGTACCCATCGTAGCACTCACCGCGCATGCAGTGGCCGGTGACGACAAGAACATTTTATCCGCCGGCCTGGATCACTACCTGACCAAGCCGCTGCAAAAACGGAAAATCCACAAGATGATCCTGGATTATAAGCCGGAAGGGGCGGCACCCATCCTTGCCGGAACCTTGGTGGATGACTAGCGCGGCGCACACCCCCCCGGCCAAACCGACACCACGCGAGCTGCGGGTGAACGGTCACAGAAACTGGTATTTCTCGTGGAGCGGCAGCCGATTTTCATACAGAACGGCTGGTCTTTGTCCTGCGGTGTTGTGATCTTTTGCGTTGCCCAACGGGTTCAAGCCCCTGTGCAATTTTCCGACCCGGGACCGATAAAGAACGATGGAAAACGCTGCGCTGTGACCCTAGGCTGATCCTATGTCAGAACGTGGATTTCACCCCCGTGCCTTGGGAGAGATTGCTATTCGCTGCGCGGATATGGGCGCAATGGTCGAGTTCTATGAGACCGTGGTCGGGTTGCAACGCCTGACCGGTGATCATAACAACACCATTACCTTCTTTCGCATTGCCGAAGGTTTCGGTGGGCACACACAGGTGTTGGCGCTGTTTCATCATACGGCAGCCCCTCGGCCCGGGTTGCATCCAACCGGTGCCGACAGGCCTGAAACCGGGGCTGGATCATCTCTGCACCATATCGCCCTTTCACTACCGTTCACCGAACAAGAAGCCGTCATGAGGTGGTATGAGAAGCTCGGCCAGCCATACCGCGTTGAACAGTTTGACTGGATCGGATGGCGCGGCATTTTCACCGAAGACCCGGAAGGCAATACGGTCGAGCTGGTCGCCTATGACCCGTCTATACTGAATCAAGCCTGATAGGGACGCAGAAAGACGGGCTTGTCCTCTTCCGAAAGGTCGGGGCGGTACTCATAGCCGCCGGTATCAAAATCCAGCAGGGCCTTGGGATCGGTCAGGCGGTGCTGAATGATGTATCGCGCCATGGCACCGCGTGCTTTCTTTGCAAAAAAGCTGACGATTTTGGGCGTACCGGCTTTTTCTTCCATGAAAACAGGTGTGATGACCCGCAATTTCAGCGCCTTAGGGTCAACTGCACCAAAATACTCCTGACTGGCGCAGTTGATCAGAACCTCGGACTCGATCTGTTGCGCTTGCGCGTTCAGCGCCTTGCTGAGTTGATCGCGCCAATATTCGTACAAGTTTTTGCCGCGCCGGGTTTTCAGCTTGCTACCCATTTCCAAACGATAGGCCTGAATGGCGTCCAGCGGACGCAGCACACCGTAGAGACCAGACAGAATACGAAGGTGGTCCTGCGCCCACGCCATTTCGTCAGCGTCCAACGAGGCCGCTTCGAGACCTTGATAGGTATCACCCGCAAAAGCCAGCGCAGCCGGTCGGGTCTGATCAGCGCCCGGAGCAATTTCAAATTCGCGGTACCTGTCCCGGTTCAGACGCGCCAGATCATCGCTAAGGTCCATGAGTTTCTTAAGATCACCCAAGGTCAGATTGCGGGCGGTTTTCGCCAGCCGGATCGCATCGTCCTGAAAGTCAGGTTGCGTGACCTCGACATCCCGCTCTGCCCAGTCCAGCCGCTTGGCCGGAGAAATCACTACCAGCATATCCGCCCTCTTTCCTTGCCTGTCGTTGGGTATTTAGCCCGCCTGACGCAACACGTCCAGAAAGGCGGCACCAAACCTTTCGTGACGACGCTCACCCAGAACTTGCACCAACCCGCGCGGATCGTCGGGGCGCAGTTGTGCAACCTTCGCCAATTGCGAGGCCGAGCATGTCAACGGCTTGTCAAAACCATCCGGTCCGCGCGACAGTTGCGCCTGAACTTCCAACAGTTGGTCGTAGATTTCACCCTGATCGCGTCCGGCCAGTTTGCGCCGCGCGGGATGCACCTCTTCGACCGTGCCGGTCAGAACCTCAAGGAACGTATCACCGTACCGCTCAAGCTTTTTCGCACCAACGCCGCTGATGCGTGCCATATCATCCAGCGTCGCGGGACGCTTTTCAGCCATTTCAATCAGCGTCCGATCGGGGAAGATGACATAGGCCGGAACCCGTGCCGATTCCGCCAGTGCGCGGCGCTTCGCCTTTAAAGCGCTCAGCAAGGGCGCGTCTTCCTCGGACACCATCATTTTGACGGCAGGACGTCGGACAGCCTTGCGCAGCGTATCCTTTCGCAGGTTGATCGTTGCCTCACCCTTCAGGATCGGTTTTGCAGCCTCGGTCATGCGCAGCGCGCCGTGCCGTTCGGGATCAGGGCGGACCAGATCGTGACCCATCATCTGCCGGAAGATCGCCTGCCATTGCGGGCGCGACCAATCTTTGCCGATGCCATACGTGGTCAGAGCGTCGTGACGCCGCGCGCGAATCTTGTCGGTTTCAACACCCTGAAGGATATCGATCAGATGTCCCGTACCAAACCATTCTTCCGTACGCAAAATCGCGGACAGCGCCATGCGGACGGGGGTGGTGCCATCGAACACTTCGGGTGGGTTGTCGCACAGATCGCATTTTCCGCAGGGCTCGGTCTGTTCGCCGAAGTAACCCAGCAAAGTCTGACGGCGGCAGACCAGGGCTTCGGCCAATCCCAGCAAGGCATTCAGCCGCGCGTGGTCAGCCATGCGTCGCTCGGGCGGGGCCAGCCCTTCGTCGATTTGCGCGCGGCGCAGACGGATGTCATCAGGGCCAAACAGTGTGAGCGTCTCGGCAGGGCTGCCATCACGCCCAGCGCGTCCGATTTCCTGATAATAGGCCTCGATGGATTTGGGCAGGTCCGCATGGGCAACCCAGCGGATATCGGGTTTGTCGATCCCCATACCAAAGGCCACGGTTGCGACGACGATCAGACCGTCTTCGCGCGCAAAACGCGTTTCGACGATCCGGCGGTCTTCAGCTTCCATGCCGCCATGGTAATGGCAGGCCACGTGGCCTTCGGCCCGCAGGGCCTGGGCCAGAACCTCGGTCTTGTTTCGGGTGCCGCAATAGACGATGCCCGATTGGCCTTTGCGGGCAGCGGCGAAATCCAGGATCTGCTTGCGCGGCCCGTCCTTGGCGGCAAAGGCCAGATGGATATTGGGCCTGTCAAACCCGCGCAGGAATTTGCGCGGCGCGGTGCCGTCAAAGAGTTTTTCAACAATCTCGTCCTGCGTTTCCGCATCCGCCGTGGCGGTAAAAGCAGCCAACGGAACGCCCAAAGCGCGGCGCAGCTCGCCGATCCGCAGATAGTCAGGGCGGAAGTCATGACCCCACTGGCTGACGCAGTGGGCCTCATCCACGGCAATCAGGCTGACGTTGATCCGACGCAGCATCCCCAGTGCCGACCCGGCGGCCAACCGCTCAGGCGCCATGTAGAGCAATTTCAGCCGCCCGGCCTCAAGCGCCTCCCACACCGCATCCGTTTCTTCGGGGGTGTTGCCGGACGTGAGCGCACCGGCCTCAACCCCGGCTTCTTGCAAACCCCGCACCTGATCGCGCATCAAGGCGATCAACGGAGAGATCACCACCGTCACCCCGTCGCGCAGCAGGGCAGGCAGTTGAAAGCAAAGGGATTTACCGCCTCCCGTTGGCATGATCGCCAATACGTTTTCACCAACTGTTACCGCATCGACGATTTCTTCCTGACCGGGGCGGAAGTCATCGAATCCAAAGACATCTCGCAGCAATGGCGCGGAGTCGAACATGTGCGGGGTTGCCCTGTTTTATGGTTTGACTGCTCTTAAAACAGGACAATCACACACAAAGATTCGACGAACAAGGGTTCAGGCGAAATAGCCCATATTGTTTATCAGGATGATCCGCGCCGCATAGACCCCGATTAGTACCACCAGTGGCGTCAGGTCCAGCCCACCCATATTGGGTAGAATACGTCGGATGGGGGCATAAATCGGTTCCAATATGCGGTTCAGGCCGTACCAGATTTGCGCGACCAGCTGTTGATGCAGGTTGAGAACCTGAAAGTTGATCAACCAGCTCATAATCACATGGGCCAGGATGATGAACCAGACAATGTCCAGGATCAGCAGCAGAATTTGGATCAGCGACAGCATGGGGCCTCCGTTTTCACATCTGCTGAGACCTAAGCGCACCCGCAGCAAAGAGCAAGCCCACGCCAACAGAACGCTTGCGAAATGGGCTAAAGCCCCCTCTTATAACCTCAATAAAACAGGGGCGGTCATGGCAGAGATTTCGCAGCGCAAGCGCATTTGGGGCTGGTGGTTTTTCGATTGGGCCAGTCAACCCTATCACAGCCTTCTGGTCACCTTTGTCTTTGGTCCTTACTTCGCCGGTGTTGCGGCGGGGTACTTCTCGGGCGCCGGTCTGGATGCAGAGGCCGCGGCAGCGCGGGCGCAAACGGTCTGGGCCAACTGCCTGACCATCACGGGGCTGATCATCGCCTTTGGTGCACCCTTGCTGGGCGCGATGGCGGATGTTTCCGGGCGGCGTATCCCGTGGATATTCGCCTTTTCGGTCATGTATGTGGTGGGGTCAGCAGCGCTTTGGTATACAACACCGGACGGCTCGAACATGTGGCTCATGCTGTCTGCCTTTGGGCTGGGCTTTGTGGGCGCGGAATATGCGTTGATTTTTATAAATTCGCAATTGCCCGATCTGGGCGATGACAACGAGGTCGGAGAGATTTCGGGCTCGGGCTTTGCGTTTGGCTATTTCGGCGGGCTGGTCTCACTTGCGATCATGCTAGCCCTGTTTGTTGAACAGCCCAGCGGCAAAACCCTAATCGGGTTGGACCCCTTGTTCGGGCTGGACGCCGCCCAACAGGAAGGGACACGGTTCGTCGGTCCTTTTACTGCCGGATGGTTCGTTCTGTTCATGGTGCCCTATTTCCTTTGGGTGCGCGACGATCCAAACGGTGCCAGGACGGGCAGTCTTGGCGCGGCGCTGCATCTATTGGGCAAATCCGTTTCAAACCTGCGCCACCGGATCAGCCTGGCAACATATCTGGGGTCGTCGATGTTTTATCGCGACGCGCTGAACGGGCTGTATAGTTTCGGCGGCGTTTATGCGCGGCTGGTATTGGAGTGGGACCTGATCAAGATTGGTGTGTTCGGCATCGTCAGCGTTCTGGCCGCAGCGGCCTTTTCCTGGATTGGTGGAAAACTGGATAAGAAATATGGACCAAAGCCAGTCATTCTGGTGGCGATATGGGTGCTGATCCTGGTCTGTGCGACCATCGTTTCGATGGACCGGACGCAGGTTTTTGGCATAGCTTTGCCTGATGGCTCGGGTCTTCCCGATCTGCTGTTTTTTGCCTGCGGCGTTCTGATTGGCGGTATGGGCGGCATCCTGCAATCATCCAGCCGATCCCTGATGGTGCGGCATACCGATCCCGCAGCTCCGGTTGAAAGCTTTGGCCTGTACGGCTTATCCGGGCGCGCCACTGCTTTTGCGGCGCCACTTTTGATCGGTATTGCCACAACTGTAACCGGCAGCGCCCGACTGGGGGTGTCACCAATCATTCTGTTGTTTATTCTAGGCCTGTTCCTAATGCGCTGGGTGAAACCGGAAGGGGATCAGAGCAGATGATTTTATTACGCTTTTTGGCAATAGTCGCCACGATAACATTTGCAGGCAAGGTCGAGGCAGAGCGCCTGGCCAAGCAGTTGTTCGGGGCTCAAAAGGAAAGTTCACAGCAAAAACCTGCCGCGTTCGGCAGTTATTCGCGCGGCTGTGCCGCCGGGTCGGTACAACTGCCCGAAACCGGGCCGACATGGCAGGCCATGCGCCTGTCGCGCAATCGCAATTGGGGTCATCCGGACGCGATTGACTATGTTCAGGACCTTAGCCGGTTTGCGGCAAAGCAACCGGGTTGGAATGGTCTCTATATAGGGGATATCAGCCAGCCACGGGGCGGGCCGATGACGTCGGGCCATCGTTCGCATCAACTGGGTCTGGATATCGATATCTGGATGCTGCCCGGTGATAATATGCGCCTGGGCCGCAAGGCGCGCGAGAATATCTCGTCCATCTCGATGCGCCGGGCCAACGGAGCCTATGTGAATGGCAACTGGACCAAGCAACACCACGCCGTACTGCGCGAAGCCGCAAAGGACAAACGCGTAGCCCGAATTTTTGTTTTTCCCGGCGCCAAGGTCCAAATGTGCAACGATGAGAAAGGCAATCGCGCCTATCTACGAAAAATTCGCCCGTGGTGGGGACATCATTATCATTTCCACGTTCGGCTGAAATGTCCCCGAGGTTCGCGCGGATGTGTCAATCAGGACCCCCCGCCCAAGGGGGACGGATGTGAGGATGCACACAAATGGGTGAACAACATCCTCAATCCGCCGCCACCCGATCCAAACGCACCAGCCCCCAAGAAACGCCGGGAATATGTTCTGGCCGATTTACCCCAGCAATGTGCCGCCGTTTTGCAATCCAACTGATTGCCGCCCTACTGCTGACCGGATCGGTTGGGGCCGCCGAAATCAAGCAGGCCACCCAGCTAAACAGCTTTGTCTGGCGTCACAGCGCAGACTGGTTTGGTGGGTTTTCGGCCGTTCATATCTCTGAGAATGGTCAGAACATGATCGCGCTCAGTGATCGGTCGATACTGCTTCACGCCCGGATTCACCGAGACGGCGATCAGATCGCGCAAATTCAGATCACCGAACGCTGGCCGGTTTTGTCCAGTACGGGCCGTCCGCTGTCGGGTAGCACAGGGGATTCCGAAGGTATCGCCGTCACGCCGAATGGCAGCTATTACATATCATTCGAGGCGGTGCACCGCGTGGCCCAATATGCAAGTCCAGACGCCAAGGCACAGGTGTTGTCGCGCCCCAAGGTGTTTGACGACCTGAACCTGAATGGCTCATTCGAGGCTTTGGCGATAGATCACAAGGGGCGGCTTTATACCCTGCCCGAGAAAAGCCGAACCAAGCAGGGCGACATTCCCGTCTACCGCTGGGACGGTCAGGCATGGTCAACGCCATTCGTGCTGCCGCAACGGGGAAAGTTCCTGCCCGTTTCCGCCGATTTCGGCCCCGATGGGCGATTTTATGTTTTGGAACGCAGTTTTGTGCTTACCGGTTTTCGCACACGCCTGCGACGGTGGCGGATCGAAGACGACGTGGCAAAGGCCGAGGAAACTCTGTTCACAACAAGCACTGGCGCACATGACAATCTCGAAGGCCTGTCCGTCTGGCGCGACGATCAGGGGCGGCTGCGGGCCACGATGATCTCGGATGACAATTTTCTGGCGCTGCAACGGACCGAACTGGTGGAATACCTGCTGCCCGATTGACTCGTCACGATCAAGGGTCTAAACGCTCGGCTTGCCTTGGGATGAGCCCGGGGCCAAGTCGCCGCTACCTTGTCAAAACGGGCATCTGAAAATGCAACGCAGCTTTATTCCCGGCATCCTTGCCATGGCCTCGATTGTTGTGGCCTCAAACATCCTGGTCCAGTTCCTGATCCTTGACGGGCTGCTGACCTGGGGTGCATTTACTTATCCGTTGGCCTTCCTTGTCACGGACATCATGAACCGCGTCTACGGCGCGGCAACGGCCCGCAAGGTCGTGTTTGCCGGGTTCATCACCGGTATCATCTGCTCGCTGATCGGTAGCCAGATCATGTTGCAGGGTGATGGTTTCACCTATGCCGCCGTACCGCTACGGATCGCAGTCGCGTCGGGAACCGCCTTTCTGATCGCGCAACTGACCGATGTCACCGTATTCAACGCAATGCGCGGCGGTCGGTGGTGGCGCGCGCCGCTGGTGTCGACACTCGTCGGATCGGCGCTGGACACCGCGCTGTTCTTCACCATCGCGTTTTCGGCGTCGATCACCATATTCGGCGCCAATGCGGACGCTGCAATCAACTGGGCGTGGGAGCCAGTGCCCTTCATGCTGACCGGGCCAATGGCGCCTTTGTGGGTGACGCTGGCTTTTGCCGATTGGCTGGTAAAACTGTCGCTAGCCCTGATCGCGCTGATCCCGTTCAAGGTGATTGTTGCGCGTTTGACCGCTCAGCCTGCGTAAAAAAGTGCTTTGAGAATGGCGCATCTTGTGTCAGGCTCAAAGTTAACCGCAACAGATAGAAAAGGAGGTGATCCAGTGTCGAGAAAGAGATTGGAGAGAGGTGTCGGAACAACCGGGGGGATCGCCTGTTAAGGCAGCCCTTGGCGGAGCGCTCGCTCCGGCTGGTCGATTGATCTAACCGACCCGACCTCCTGTACTTTCGAAGGGCCGTCCCGCCGGGGCGGCCCTTTCTGTTTCTGCGCGACCCTTGTAAGGTCGCGTCAATGTTGCGCATCACCGACGATATCACCCTGCAAGACTGGGAAATGACCGAGAGTTTTGTGCGCTCGTCCGGTCCCGGCGGGCAGAATGTGAACAAGGTCTCGACAGCGGTTGAGCTTCGGTTCGAGGCGGCGCGCTCTCCATCGCTACCGGATCCGGTCAAGAGCCGGCTGAAACGGCTGGCCGGACGCCGCTGGACCAAAGATGGCGCGATCATCATTCAGTGTGAGGAAACGCGGTCACAGGCCCGCAACCGTGAAATTGCCCGCGCCCGGCTAGCTGAGTTGATCACGCGAGCGCTGGTCAAACCCAAACGGCGGATCGCAACCAAACCTACTTACGGGTCAGTCAAGCGGCGCTTGGCGGCAAAAAAGGCGCGGTCGGATGTGAAGGCGCTGCGCGGCAAGGTGGCGGAAGATTGATCTGGTAGTTTCGCCGCACGTTGCTAGTCTGGCCCCGCAAGGGAGAGCAAGACCATGAGGTTAGAGGGAAAAACCGCAATCGTGACAGGTGGCGCGTCAGGCTTTGGGGCCGGGATCGCGCAGAAATTCCTGTCCGAAGGCGCGCGGGTCATGATCGCCGACATAAACGGGGACGCGGCCGAGGTTCAGGCAAAGCAACACGGGCCGAATGCGATAGCTCAGATGGTTGACGTGGCGGATGCGGCTTCGGTGCGCGCCATGGCAGACATCGCACAAGAGCGGTTTGGCCGCTTGGACATTCTGGTCAACAATGCCGGCGTCACTCATTTGCCGATGCCTCTGGAAGAAGTCAGTCCAGAAGATTTCGACCGTGTGTACAACGTGAACATAAAGTCGGTTTACTTGACCGCGCAGGCGTTTGTGCCCGCAATGAAGGCGAACGGCTCAGGCGCGATTCTGAACGTTGCATCGACGGCGGGCCTGTCGCCGCGCCCGAACCTGAACTGGTACAATGCCTCGAAAGGGTGGATGATCACGGCGACCAAGACCATGGCGGTGGAGCTTGCGCCCTTTGGTGTGCGCGTGAATGCGATCTGTCCGGTGGCAGGGGAAACACCGTTGCTAAAGTCGTTCATGGGCGAAGACACGCCAGAGATGCGCGCCAAGTTTCTGTCAACCATTCCGCTGGGCCGGTTTTCCACACCCGAAGACATGGGCAATACCGCCTGCTTCTTGTGTTCGGACGAGGCTGGCATGATTACCGGCGCTGCATTGGAGGTTGATGGTGGGCGCTGCATTTAAGGACCACGCATGAAACCAGGAACTAGGAATCTGATCACCGACGTCCCCGGCGTTCTGGTTGGAAACGCGCAGGATCATGAGTTGAAATCCGGCACTACTGTTTTGACTTCGGATCAAAGTCTGACCGCTTCGGTTCATGTTATGGGCGGGGCACCGGGGACCCGCGAAACCGATCTTCTAGCGCCAGACAAATCGGTGGCTCAGGTGGATGCAATCGCCCTGTCCGGGGGGTCGGCTTTTGGGCTGGATGCCTGTTCTGGCGTTTCAGATGCGCTGCGCGCGCAGGGCCGCGGCTATCCGGTAGGTAACACCAAGGTCCCGATCGTTCCCGGAGCGATCCTGTTCGACCTACTGAACGGCGGCAACAAGGATTGGGCTGAAAACCCCTATCGCGCATTGGGGCGTACAGCATTCAAGAACGCTGGCCAGGATTTTGCACTGGGTACGGCGGGTGCGGGAACCGGCGCGTTGACGGCGCGACTTAAGGGCGGGCTGGGGTCGGCCTCGTTGGTGTTGGAAAATGGTGTCACCGTAGGTGCCCTTGTCGCGGCCAACCCAATGGGCAGCGTCACCACGCCGGGGGACAAACATTTCTGGGCCGCGCCGCTTGAAATCGATGCCGAGTTTGGCGGATTAGGGTCTGATTCCCAGGTGGGTCTGGGTCTGCCCGTTCCCAGCCTTAAGGCGCAGGCTATGCAATTGATTGAACCGGATAAGGGTAACACCACCATCGCCATCGTTGCCACGGATGCCGCCCTCTCCAAACCGCAATGCCAGCGGTTGGCCGTTGCCGCGCATGATGGCATCGCCCGTGCAATTCTACCTGCACACACGCCGGGCGATGGCGATCTTGTGTTTGGCGTCAGCACCGGCGCGCGCGCGGTTGACACCGAAGCCCACCTTGGGCTGATCGGGCACGCGGCCTCGCTCTGCCTGTCGCGGGCCATTGCGCGGGCGGTCTATCTGGCGACTCCATCAGACAAAGATCTTCTGCCGTGCTGGTCCAATCTGCGCAACGAACAGTCTACCTGATGGTGCTGTTGCATTGGGAATTTATCCCACGCGGCAATCTGCGCATTGACTCCGTCTGGCACCAGCGATCCTGTCGGCACAGCTAAAACTATGGAGCAAGAAAGTTATGAATCGCGCCCTCGCCACCGCAATTGTGGGTCTGTTGGCCCTTCCCGCCTATGCTGAAGGAGATGCAGAGGCTGGAAAGAAAGCTTTTAACAGATGCAAATCATGTCACATGATCGCGACTCCCGATGGAGACGTGATTGTCAAAGGCGGACGGACTGGCCCCAACCTTTATGGCATCGCTGGCCGCACGGCAGGCACTGTGGAAGACTTCAGATATGGTGACAGTCTCGTCGCTGCCGGTGAGAATGGCCTAGTCTGGGACGAAGCCACTTTCGCCGAATATACGCAGGATCCCAAGGCGTTCCTGAAATCCTATCTGGATGACACGGCTGCCAAATCCAAGATGTCGTTCAAGCTGAAATCTGGCGGCGAAGACGTCTACGCCTATATCGCAAGCCTGTCGGCCGAATAAGGCCTGAGGCCTTACATACCGAAAAGTTACAAAAGGCCGCAGCCCCTGCGGCCTTTCGTGCGATTGATAACTTGTCCGATCAGCGCCACCTTTTACAAATCGTGTTCATCGTGCTTTCGCGTGATGCCACAAAGCCAAGCCGATCCGGCGGCAGCCAGTTTCGACCTTTTCCGCCGCTCGGCGGATCGCCAGCAGGAGACGACAGATGGGTATTATGATCCCGGCCTGGGTTGACGGCGAATTGACCCCAGTGGACAAGCTTGAGGTGCATGAAAAGGGTCTTCGGCACAAGGCGGTGTCGGTCTTCGCCGTTCGCGGAACCGAAATCCTGCTGCAACGCAGAGCCTTGGGGAAGTATCATACGCCGGGCCTCTGGGCGAATACCTGCTGCACTCATCCCGATTGGGGTGAAACACCCTCGGAATGCGCGGTGCGTCGCCTGCGTGAAGAATTAGGGATCACCGGCCTGTATCCCGAATACCGCCATCGTCTGGAATATCACGCGGATGTTGGTAACAACATGATCGAACACGAGGTCGTGGACATCTTTCTGACCCATGTCCGCAGCCCGCTAAAAATCGAGGCGAACCCTGACGAAGTCATGGATATCCGCTGGATTGATTACCACGATCTTCTGGCCGAAGTGCAGCGCCACCCTCAGCGCTTTACGCCGTGGTTGAAGATCTATCTGCACAACTACGCCGATACGATTTTCGGACCCGACCTGATGTTTGCGGCCACGACCTGACATCCTTAGCTTGCAAGGGCGGCCCAAGCCGCCTAAATCAACGCGTCATGGCCAAACAGAAGACAGACCCGAATTACAAAGTGATTGCCGAAAACCGGCGCGCCCGCTTCGATTACGCGATCGAAGAGGATATCGAGTGCGGCATCGTGCTTGAAGGGTCCGAGGTTAAATCCCTGCGCGCAGGCGGGTCGAATATCGCCGAAAGCTATGCCACGGTCGATAACGGAGAGTTGTGGCTTATCAACAGCTACATCGCGCCTTATGAGCAGGCCAAGGTGTTCAAACACGAAGAGCGCCGCCGCCGCAAGCTGCTGGTCTCGCGCAAAGAGCTTTCAAACCTTTGGAACGCGACCCAGCGCAAGGGTATGACGCTGGTGCCGCTGGTTTTGTATTTCAACCACAAGGGCCGGGCCAAGCTTAAAATCGGCATCGCAAAGGGCAAAAAGCTACATGACAAGCGTGAAACCCAGGCCAAACGGGACTGGTCCCGTCAGAAACAAAGGCTGATGAAGGATCACAGCTGATCCCTCACTATTCTCAGAACGCCATGGCAGCAGCGACCGCGCGCTGCCAGCGGGCATAGGCGGCATCACGTTCCTCGGCCGACAGTTTCGGCTCGAACCGGCGGTCCAGTGCCCAGGTTTCCGAAAATCCCTGCTGGTCGGGGTAAACACCTGCTCGCATTCCGGCCAGCCACGCAGCACCCAGAGCGGTAGTTTCCTGCATGACAGGGCGGTCGACAGCGGCACCCAGGTAGTCTGACAGCCCCTGCATCGCCCAGTCCGAGGCACTGGCCCCGCCATCTACGCGCAGGGTCACTTCGGTATCTACGCCCCAGTCGCCCTGCATGGCATGCCACAGGTCTCGGGTCTGGTAGGCGATGCTTTCCAGCGTTGCCTTGGCAAATTCTGCGCGACCGGAGTTGCGGGTCAGGCCAAATATCGCGCCCCGGCAATCGGGCTGCCAATATGGCGCGCCAAGGCCGGTAAAGGCAGGGACAAGTACAACGTGCTGATTCGGATCGGCCTGTTGGGCCAGTTCGCCGCTTTCTGGGGCCGTTTCGATGATCTTCAGGGCATCCCGCAACCATTGTACCGCAGCCCCAGCCACAAAGATCGACCCTTCCAGCGCATATGTCCGTTGCCCATCCAGTTGGTAGGCAATTGTTGTAAGCAAGCGGTTCTTTGACGCGACCGGATTATCGCCCGTATTGAGCAACGCAAAACAGCCCGTCCCATAGGTCGATTTCATCATGCCGGGCTGGAAACAGGCCTGCCCAATCGTGGCGGCCTGCTGATCGCCTGCAACGCCCAGAATAGGGATATTTCCCCCTAATAGGGTTGTATGTCCAAAGTCCGAGGCGCAATCATGCACCTCGGGTAGCATGTTCATGGGCACATCCAACAGGTCGCAAATCTCGGCGCTCCACTCCCCTTTGTGAATGTCAAACAGCAGGGTACGAGCGGCGTTGGTTGCATCAGTTGCGTGGTTGCGCCCTTCGGACAGGCGCCAGATCAGGAAACTGTCGATGGTGCCGAACATCAGCTCTCCGGCTTCTGCGCGGGCGCGGGCACCGGGCACTTTGTCCAACAGCCATTTGACCTTGGTGCCAGAAAAATATGGGTCCAGCAAAAGCCCGGTCTGAGAGGTCACGTCATCCTCGCACCCGGCTTGCTTGTAACGCGCGCAAATATCGGCGGTACGGCGATCCTGCCAGACGATGGCGTTGTAGATTGGTTGGCCCGTGGCGCGGTCCCAGACGACAGTGGTTTCACGCTGGTTGGTGATTCCAATACCAGCAATCTGGTCCGGGGTAACGCCTGTGCTGTCCATCACCTCGCGGCAGACACGCAGGACACTGTCCCATATTTCCTCGGCATCATGTTCGACCCAGCCTTCCTGCGGGAAATGCTGGGTAAATTCGTGCTGCGACGTGCCTGCGCGCTGCATATTGGCGTCAAACAAAATGGCCCGTGATGATGTGGTGCCCTGATCAATGGCGAGAATATAAGTCATTCCCCGCGCCCCTCCCGTTTGGTTTTGCGGGACTTTAGCGCAAACACTGCCGGACGTGCCAGAGCGTTCAGACAGCAATATTGTCGATAAGGCGTACACCATCCGCCCACGCTGCCGCAAACAGTCGGGAGGGGCGTTGCGTCACGCGGGTCAAGGGTTCCAGCGTTTCAGCACACCGCAGTTGAATATACTCGACTTGCGTAAAACCCGCGGCCAGCAAATCCGATTCAGCTTGTGCAGCCAACGCATCGAAGACCGCACCCTGTTTCAGGGCCAAGGCCAGATCGGTCATGATACGGTATTTGTTGGCCGCAACTTCCAACCCTTTGGGCGAAAGACGCAGGTTGCGCGACGACATCGCCAACCCCGAAGGTTCGCGAACGGTTGGGCAACCGACCACCTCAATCGGGATGTCCATATCGCGGGCCATGCGGCGGACAGTCATCAACTGTTGGTAGTCTTTTTCGCCGAAATAGGCTCGATCTGCCTGCGTTTGCAGGAACAGCTTGGCAACAACGGTGGCAACCCCATCGAAGTGTCCCGGACGGAATTCGCCCTCCATCACATTGGTCAGACCCGCGACAGAGACAGTCGTGGCAAAGCCTTGTGGATAAACCTCTTGAGGATCAGGCACATAAATCGCATCAACACCGTAGGGGGCCAGTTTTTGTGCATCTTCATGCTCAGTCCGCGGGTAGTTGGCCAGATCTTCGGGGCTGTTGAACTGTTTAGGATTCACAAAGATCGTAACGATAACACGGTCGGTGCCAGCTTTGGCAGCTTCGACCAGGGATAAATGCCCTTGGTGAAGCGCGCCCATCGTGGGAACGACTCCGATGGTTTCGCCATGGCCATGCCACGTGGTCGTCAGCGCGCGCAATTCGTTCAGGCGGCGCAATATTGGGGCGTTCATGTTGCGGACCCTTTGGCCGGGGCGTGATCTGCAAACACATGTTCATCGGCCGGAAACGTGCGAGAGCGTACGTCGGCCGCATATTCTGCGATGGCATCCTCGGCCTGCTGTCCCAAGTCGGCATAGCGTTTGACGAATTTCGGCTTAAATGCGGTGAAAAAGCCCAGCATATCGTCAACAACCAGAATTTGCCCGTCACACCCTGCTGAGGCGCCGATTCCAATGGTCGGAATCGCAATCTCGGCGGTGATTCGGTCGGCCAGACCCTGCGGTATTTTCTCAAGCACCACGGAAAAGGCGCCTGCCTCGGCCACAGCATGCGCATCTGCCAATACGGCCTGCGCTTGCTGATCGCGGCCTTGCACCTTATAGCCGCCCAGCGTGTTGATCGACTGCGGTGTCAGCCCAATATGCGCCATCACCGGAATGCCGCGCCGGACCAGAAAGCGGATCGTTTCGGCCATTTCCACGCCGCCTTCCAACTTGACCGCACCTGCACCGGTTTCCGCCATCAGCCGGGCAGCGTTGCGAAACGCCTCTGCCGGATTGTGTTCATAGCTGGCAAAGGGCATGTCGATCACCATCATCGCATTGTTAAGCCCGCGCGAAACGGCCTGACCATGCAGCACCATCATCTCCATCGTCACGCCCAGCGTCGATTCCAGCCCATGCAGCACCATACCCACGCTGTCGCCGACCAAAACAAAATCGCAATGCGCGTCCATCAACTGGGCCACCGGCGTCGTGTAGGCCGTCAGTGAAACCAAAGGCGTGCCGCCTTTTCGGGCGCGAATATCCTCGGCATTGGGGGCTTTTTTGCGGGCGGTGGCGCTCATGGTCGCTCCTCCGGAGTTCATGTTGCAGCGCGGCATAGCAGATTGAACAGGGTCATAGAAACCCCGGTTGCGCGAACATTTCCTTGATTGAACCAAGGTTTAAAGGAACATTGTTTCTACAAAGCCCGCAAAACAGCGGGGACAGTTACGCAACGCGGGGAAATTTTCATGACTAAGCAAGCTTTTCGATCATTTGCTTCTGCGCTGGTTTTAGGGACCAGCGTCTTTGCCACGGGGGCTTTGGCCAAGTCCGACATCACCATCGCGATGCAGCTTGAACCACCGCACCTTGACCCCACAAGCGCTGCGGCCCAAGCCATTGATTCCGTGGTTTACACCAACATTTTCGAAGGGCTGACACGTTTCATGGGCGATGGCTCGGTCGTGCCGGGGCTGGCCGAAAGCTGGGAAATTTCTGACGACGGCACCGTCTATACTTTCAAGCTGCGTGAGGGGGTCGTGTTCCATGACGGCACCGCAATGGATGCCGAGGATGTCAAGTTCAGCCTTGATCGCGCCATGGCCGAAGACAGCGTCAATGCGCAAAAGGCACTGTTTGCAGGGATCGAAACTGTCGAGGTGGTCGACCCCCTGACCGTCAAAGTCACCCTGTCCGAGCCCAATGGCAATTTCCTGTTCAATATGGCGTGGGGCGATGCGGTTATCGTGGCGCCTGAAAGCATCGAAACGATTCAGACCAATCCTGTGGGCACGGGGGCGTTTACCTTTGGCGACTGGGTGCAGGGCGATAGCATAGTCCTGAACCGCAACCCGAATTACTGGGGCGAACAGCCCGCGTTAGAGACAGCCACCTTTAAATTCATCTCGGACCCGACGGCGGCGTTTGCCGCCATGATGGCGGAAGACGTGGATGCGTTCGACAACTTCCCTGCCCCTGAAAACCTACCGCAATTCGAAGCTGATCCGCGATTCCAAGTGATTGTCGGTTCGACCGAGGGCGAAACGATCCTGTCGACCAACAACAAGCAACCTCCGTTCGACGACATACGCGTGCGGCAGGCGCTGGCCCATGCCATTGACAGGCAGGCGATCATTGACGGGGCGATGTTTGGTTATGGCACACCCATTGGCACGCATTTCGCACCTCACAACCCGGCCTATATCGATCTGACCGGAACCTCGAACTATAATCCGAAGAAGGCAGCTGACCTGTTGGCCGAAGCGGGGTACGCAGACGGGTTCGAAACTACGTTGCACCTGCCGCCACCCGCATATGCCCGGCGCGGAGGCGAGATCATCGCTGCGCAACTGGCTGAGGTCGGTATCAAGGCCGAGATCATCAACGTCGAATGGGCGCAATGGCTGGAATCGGTCTTTAAGGGCAAGGATTTCGGCCTGACCGTCATCAGCCATACCGAGCCGATGGATATCGGCATCTACGCGCGGCCCGACTATTATTTCCAATATGACAGCCTGGACGCTCAAACGCTAATGCAGACGCTGAATGCAACTACGGACCCGGACGAACGCAAAAATCTGCTGGAAGAGATGCAGCGTCTGATCGCGAGTGATTTCGTCAATGGCTACTTGTTCCAGTTGGCTAAGCTAGGGGTTGCGAAGGCTGGTGTGCAAGGGCTTTGGGCAAACGCGCCGACCGCAGCGATTGACCTGACCCAGATAAGTTGGGCCGAATGAAAAATCCAGTTCGGGCCCCTAGCCTGCTCGGGGTCCGACATGTCAGTTTTGATGGTGAGCTTTTTCGATCATGAGACATTGCATTAAGGTTCTGGCGTTCTTTCTTGCCGCCTTGTTGCTTCCGGGGGGACTAGGCGCGCAAGGCTTGTTTCATGGGCACCAAGACAGGCTTGTTGGAACGCCGGACAATCCGCTGGAGGTTGGTGTCGGTATCAAGATCGATCAAATCACCGACGTCAATCAAAAGGCCGAGAACTATGGCGCCGTCGTTGTCCTGCGACTTGAGTGGACAGACCCCACGCTAGCATTCGACCGAGAAAACATGGGGCGAGATTTTCGGGTATTTGATCCTCCGGCTTTCGTTACCCATGCGGCTAACCTCGATACAGTTATTCCGGCATTTGTCATTCACAATCAGCAATCGAACAGATGGATACATGAATCAGCCGCCGCCCTACGCTATGATGGGCATGTTACTTTTATCGAAAAATCCTCTCTGACCTTGCAGGCGCCGCATTTCAATTTCGTCAAATTCCCATTCGACACGCAGGAGTTTCATTTTGAGGTTGCCTCGGTATTCCCGTCCGAGTTTGTTCGCTTCTATACACTCGATGCATTTTCAGGCTTGGGCGACATGCTGGGCGAAGAGGAGTGGATTCTTGGAAACGAAAGACTTCTTGCTTCGACCACCATCGGCTTGTCCGGAAGGGAAAGTGATCAGGTAGAGCTTGTGTTCACGGGCACACGGCATCTGACCTACTACGTTATTCGAATCTTTCTGCCTATGCTGGTTCTGATCACCGTGGGCTGGGCCCTGTTCTTTCTGGATGAATACCAAAAAAGGATCGAAATCGCCGGCGGCAACTTGTTGGTTTTTGTGGCCTTTAACTGGGCGATTTCTGCTGACCTGCCAAAACTGGGATATCTGACGTTTTTGGATTTTGTTCTGCAATGCATGTTCCTGATGACCGGCGCGATCATAGTTTTTAACGTCGCCTTGCGAAGGATGAAGACTTCGGGCCGGGTAGGTAGCGCAAAGATGCTGGATAATTACGCGATCAAGTGGATCTATCCACTAGGATACGCAGCAATTGTCGGCTACGCGATTTTTGCCTATCTGCTGGACCCGGGCTTTATGTGACCCTAACGTAGCCTCAATGCTCCGCTATACCCTTAAACGCCTGATATCCCTGCTGATCAGCCTTGTGGTTGCGTCCGTGGTCATCTTTGTTGTGATCGAGGTCGCGCCCGGTGATCCGGCCTCGTTCATGCTGGGTGTGAACGCGCAAGAGGACACTCTGGCCGCCTTACGGGCCGAGTTGGGGTTGGATGTGCCCAAGGTTCAGCGGTATTTCAACTGGGTCAGCGGTATGCTGGTGGGGGATTTCGGAACATCCTATACCTATCGCACACCGGTGTCGCAGATGATCGCGGATCGGCTTTGGGTTTCGTTGCCTTTGGCGCTTTATGCGCTGGCACTGTCCACCCTGATCGCGTTCCCGGCCGGGATTTACGCCGCTGCACGCCGCGGCAAGCCGGGCGACCTGACGGTAATGGGAGCGACGCAGCTGGGCATTGCGGTGCCTAATTTCTGGTTTGCGATGATGCTGGTGCTGATCTTCGCAATCAACCTGCGATGGTTTAACGCGGGGGGGTTTGCAGGTTGGGAAAACGGCCTGTGGACGGGTCTGCACTCGCTAACCCTGCCTGCCATCGCACTCGCCCTGCCGCAAGCCGCGATTTTGGCGCGGGTCATGCGATCGTCGCTCTTGGATATTCTGGGCGAGGATTTCATGCGCACCGCCCGCGCCAAGGGGGTGTCCCGCCGTCAGGCATTGTGGCGGCACGGTGTGCGCAACGCTTTGATCCCGGTTCTGACCATCATCGGGCTGCAATTCTCTTTCCTGCTGGCGGGGTCGATCATCATCGAAAAGGTGTTCTATCTGCCGGGCTTAGGACGGTTGGTGTTTCAGGCGATCTCTGCGCGCGATCTGATTGTCGTGGAGTCAGTCGTCATGCTTCTGGTCTTCGCTGTCATCACGGTCAATTTTCTGGTTGACCTGGCCTATGCCGTCGTCGATCCAAGGCTAAGGAGCCGGACATGAGCCGCAACCTGATCCTTGGCGCGCTGCTGTCATCGCTGGTGCTGCTGGCGGCGTTGCTGTCGTTTATCTGGACGCCTTATGATCATACAGCGCTGGATATCCCGAACAAGTTACAGCCCCCCAGTACACAGCATTGGTTCGGAACAGACCATTTCGGGCGCGATATGTTCTCTATGATTATGATCGGCGCGCGTACATCCATCGCGGTGGCCCTGGTGGCAGTCGGTATCGGGATGACGCTGGGCATTCCGCTGGGCCTTATGGCCGCTGCGCGCAAAGGCACCTGGCTGGACGAGGTGATCATGCGCGGTAACGATCTGGTCTTTGCCTTCCCATCGCTGGTTATTGCCATCCTGATCACCGCGATCCTTGGCGCTGGCGCAATCAATGCAATCATCGCCATCGGCATCTTCAACATTCCTGTCTTTGCCCGCATCACACGCGGGGCGGCGCTTTCTCTTTGGGAACGCGAATTCATCCTTGCCGCGCGTGTCTCAGGCAAGGGCGCGGCGCGGATCTCAGCGGAACATATTCTGCCCAATGTGGCCAATTTGCTGATCGTGCAGGGAACCATCCAGTTCTCGCTTGGGATTCTGGCAGAGGCAGGCTTGTCCTATGTCGGACTGGGCGCGCAACCGCCAACGCCCAGTTGGGGGCGGATGCTGGCTGATGCGCAGACGATGGTCAGTTTTGCCCCGCATTTGGCTCTGATTCCGGGTTTGGCGATTATCGTCACGGTGATGGGTCTGAACCTGTTGGGCGATGGGTTACGAGACTGGCTGGACCCCCGCATCCGGGTGGCACGCGCATGAGCCTGTTGCGAATTGAAAACCTCTCTCTATCGATCCACAGCGTTGAGATTCTGAAACGCGTCAACCTGTCTATCGCACCTGGTCGGATTGTGGCCGTGACGGGTGAAAGCGGCTCGGGCAAGTCGATGACTGCCCTGGCCGTGATGCAATTGCTGCCGAACGGAGCACAGGCAAGCGGGTCCGTTTTGCTTGAGGACCAGAACCTGTTGACCCTGTCGGAGTCCAAGATGTGCACCCTGCGCGGCGCCTCGGTCGGCATGGTGTTTCAAGAGCCGATGACCGCCTTGAACCCGGTCAAGACCATCGGCGATCAGGTGATGGAGACGATCCTCATCCACAAGGCCATGTCACGCAGCCAGGCTCAGGCACGCGCGCAAGAGGTGCTGACGCGCGTCGGGCTGCCCCAAGACCGGTTCCCGCTATCACGCTACCCACATGAGCTTTCGGGCGGCCAGCGCCAAAGGGTCGTTATCGCAATGGCCATCGCGCTGCGCCCCAAGCTGTTGATTGCGGATGAACCAACCACCGCGCTGGACGTGACGACACAGGCACAAATCCTCGACCTGCTCAAAGGGCTGGTGCGCGAGTTCGGGATGGGCCTATTGATGATCACCCATGATCTGGCGGTTGTAGCCGACATGGCGGATGAGATCGTTGTCATGCGCCATGGTGAGGTGGTTGAAAGTGGGGCCACAACTGACCTGCTTCAAAACATGCAACACCCTTACACACGGATGCTGTTCAAGGCCTCGGGCCATCAGGTGACCCTGCCAGAACGGCCGCAGCCTCAGCCATTGCTTGAGGTCAGGAACGTCATCCGAACGTATCGCTTGCCGCGGAAAGGGTTGTTCGACAGGCCAGAGCATCACCGGGCCGTGGATGACGTCAGCTTTGCCCTGAACCGTGGTGAACGCCTTGGTCTGGTCGGAGAGTCTGGTTGTGGAAAATCGACCCTAACAAAGGCAATTTTAGGGTTGGATCAAGTACAGGCAGGTGAGATCCGATTGGATGGCCAAGCAGTTTTTTCAGGCCACAAACCCAACCTCGCAGTCCGCCGTAAGATGCATGTGGTGTTTCAGGACCCATATGGCAGTTTCAACCCACGACACCGCGTGGCTCGTTTGATCGCCGAACCTTTTCACTTGCTTGAAACCCCGCCCACAGGGTCCGAACGACAGGACCGCATCGCGGAAATGCTCAAAGCTGTTGGTCTCAGCCCCGACGATGCAAGCAAGTACATTCATGAGTTTTCGGGGGGTCAACGGCAGCGGATCGCCATCGCCCGCGCCTTGGTCATACAACCTGAGCTGATCCTGTTTGATGAGGCGGTCTCGGCCCTTGACGTTTCGGTCAGGGCGCAGATCCTCGACCTGCTTGCCGAACTCTGCGCCACCTACAACCTGACCTACCTTTTCATCAGCCACGATTTGAGCGTCGTTCGCACGATCACTGACCGGGTGATGGTGATGCAGGCGGGAAAGATCGTCGAAGAGGGCGAGACCGATCAGGTCTTTGCCCAACCCAAACACCCCTATACCCAAAGCTTAATCAACGCCGCACCGACCTTGCCAGATATCAGCAACAACGTCGCGTGAGCGGGTTTTAGACCCTGAGGAGAGGAATTCATGTCTCATCCAATCTGGTTCAACACCGAACTATGTCTGATCGGCGGCGAATGGGTCAGGCCGGTATCGCGGGCGACACTTCCACTGACCAACCCATCGGACGGATCGGAACTCTGCCGGATTGCGCGCGGCGAAACGGCGGATATCAGCGCAGCGGTGCAGGCGGCGCATAAGGCATTGGACGGCGATTGGGGGCGAAAAACTGCGTTGGAGCGGGGGCGCATACTAACGCGGCTGGGGCAGTTGGTGCTGGAGAAGATAGACGACCTCGCACAGCTTGAAGCGATGGATGTGGGCAAACCGCTTACGCAGGCACGTGCGGATGCGGTGGCATTGGCCCGGTACTGCGAGTTTTATGGCGGCGCGGCGGATAAGGTGATGGGTGAGACCATCCCGTATCTGGATGGCTACACAGTATACACACTGAGAGAGCCGCATGGCGTCACGGGTCATATCGTACCGTGGAATTACCCAATGCAGATCATTGGACGCTCGGTCGGGGCGGCGCTGGCGATGGGCAATGCCTGTGTCCTGAAACCAGCGGAAGAGGCCTGCCTGACCGCACTGGCCTTTGCCCATCTGGCGCAACAGGCTGGCCTGCCGACTGGCGCGCTGAACGTCGTGCCCGGTCTAGGGGCCGAGGCTGGGGCAGCGTTGTCAGCAAATCCGGGCGTGCATCATATTTCCTTCACCGGCTCAGTTGCGACCGGAGCGCTTGTCCAGCAGGCCGCCGGGCGCAACGTGGTGCCGGTAACGTTGGAATTGGGCGGGAAATCCCCGCAGCTGGTGTTTGACGATGCCGATCTTGATGCCGCCCTGCCCTTTTTGGTGAATGCGGGTATTCAGAATGCCGGGCAGACATGCTCGGCCTCGTCCCGAATTCTGGTCCAGCGCGGCGTGTATGATCAGGTCAAAACGCGCATGGCAGCGGCGTATGCCGACCTGAAGGTCGGCCCTGCGCAAGAGAATTTGCCGCTCGGCCCCCTGATTTCAGCGCGGCAAAAGGACATTGTAGAAGGCTTTTTGGCCAATGGGTCTGATCTCAGCATCGCAGGTCAGGGGTGCATCGTTGAGCATGCGCCAGAAAACGGTGCCTATGTCCAGCCTACTCTTTTTGCTGATGTTCCACCGGATCACGTCTTGGCCCAAGACGAAATATTTGGCCCTGTACAGGTTCTGATTCCCTTCAACACCGAGGAAGACGCAGTTCGGATCGCCAACGCGACGGAGTACGGATTGGTCGCCAGCATCTGGACCCGCGATGGCGCCCGCCAGATGAGGCTGGCAAAACAGCTCCGCTCGGGGCAGGTGTTCGTAAATAATTACGGCGCGGGTGGCGGGGTGGAACTGCCGTTCGGCGGTGTCGGTAAATCCGGTCATGGCCGGGAAAAAGGGTTTGAGGCGCTCTATGGGTTCTCACAAGTAAAAACCGTGGCAGCGTATCATGGTTAGGGTCTAAACAATGACTTCCACCGATTCCTGCGCACCCACACCAAAGATCCGCTTGTAGCGCGCGATCTCATCTTTCGGACCCATTGCCTTTTCGGGGTTGTCCGACAGTTTCACGGTCGGTCGGCCATTGGCCGAAACCGCTTTGCAAACCAGCGAGAATGGCGCCAGTGCGTCATTCGGGACCAGTCCGCGGAAATCATTGGTTAGCAATGTGCCCCAACCAAAGGATACCTTGGTGCGATGGGCGAACTGGCTGTGCAGCTCCTGGATTTTCCCAACGTCCAAACCATCCGAGAAAATGATCCGCTTTTGCCTCGGGTCTTCGCCGCGCGATTTCCACCAGTTGATAGCAATCTCAGCCCCTGCAGCCGGGTCGCCGCTATCCACGCGAATGCCGGTCCAACCAGCCAGCCAGTCCGGCGCGCGGTCCAGAAATCCCTGAGTTCCGTAGGTGTCGGGCAGAATAATGCGCAGGTTCCCATCATGTTCTTCGTGCCAGTCGCTCAGCACGTCATAGGGGGCTTGCGCCAGTTCTTCATCTGAGTCGGCCAGCGCAGAATAGACCATCGGCAGTTCATGCGCGTTTGTACCGATCGCTTCAACCTCGCGCCGCATGGCGATCAGACAGTTCGAGGTGCCGGAAAACGCGGGCCCAAGGCCTTCTATCATCGCCTGCACGCACCAGTCCTGCCACAGAAACGAATGTCGCCGCCTTGTGCCAAAATCCGCAATCCCCAAGCCGTCGATCTTGCGTAGCTTTTCGATCTTTTCCCAAACACGTGTCATGGCACGGGCGTAGAGCACTTGTAGCTCGAACCGGCGCATTTGGTTCAGAACCGCACGCGACCGCAGCTCCATCAGCACCGCCAGCGCCGGGATTTCCCACAGCATGACCTCATGCCACTTGCCCTCGAACGTCAGCTCATACTGATCGCCTTTCCGCTCAAGGTGATAGGGCGGCAGGCGCAGATTTTCGAACCATTCCATGAAATCCGACCGAAACATCTGACGTTTGCCGTAGAAGGTATTGCCGCGCAGCCAAGTGCTTTCGCCCCGACTGAGACCAAGCGAGCGGATGTGATCCAGTTGCTCGCGCAACTCACCTTCGTCGATCAGATTCGCCAGTGGAATGTGATTCGACCGATTGATCAGCGAAAAAACAACATCCGTTTGGGGCTTATTTCGAAACACTGACTGGCACATCAGCAGTTTGTAGAAGTCTGTGTCGATCAAAGACCGTACAATCGGGTCAATCTTCCATTTATGATTGTACACACGCGTCGCAATATCGACCATGGTAAAACTCCTGCGATTTCCGTTGTTAGATCAATAGGTGCGCGGATTGGCAAGAGTCGCTAAATTGATAACAATGACAAGTTGAGGTCACAAATCGAGCAAATTGTGTGGTCTTTTCATTGGTTAGTGAAAAGAAGGGGTTGGAAGAACAAGGTTTAGTTAGTGAATGGTTCTTGAGTACGATTTTGATATTGTGACGATCGCACCGGACGAAGTCGATCCCGAACATGGTGTTGCCGCCATGAAGGGTCACCGGGCCGTTCGCGCGTCTTTTCGCAACGCCCGAACCATCGCGGCCTTGCACAGCGCGTCCCCTAAGATTCGCCGCATATTTCTGGAATCCGGGTTCAGCCTGGAATCAAAAGGCAATGGTCTGCCACACGGGTATTACCGGTCCGAGGATGCCGCAGATCGCGAGCGTATTTTAAAGCGGCTGTTTGCAAACATCCGAAATATGGGCGTTCAAGGCGAATACTGCGGCGACTTCGACTTCTGGCAATTTCTGGATGATGTGCGGCGCGCCCGACCGAGGGCAGAAATAACCCGCGAGGTACCGGATTGGACGCCAAAGACCCGGCAAGCCGAGGTGAATAAACCAAAGCGACGCTCGATCCAGGGTCGTATCGGCTTTGCGCTAGGTCTGGCGGTGATCGTGATTGTCGTTCTCAGGTACCTGGCCTCCCAAGGCACCACACCCTAGGTCAGCGTAACGCCCGCATCTCTCATCGCTGTTTGGGCGGCGGTCAGCGACCCGTCCATATCAATGGCGCGACATGCGTCCATGCAAACGGCTACCTCAAACCCTAGCCGCGCAGCGTCCACGGCCGAGAAATGGACGCAGAAATCTGTTGCCAGTCCGACAAGGGTCAACCTGTTGATCCCTCGGGTCCTCAGATACCCCTCCAGCCCGGTTGGGGTCGTTTGGTCATTTTCGAAAAAGGCGGAATAGCTGTCGATTGCGTGGCGGAACCCCTTTCGGATGATCAGGTCACCATCTGTACGCAAGTTCGGGTGAAACGCCGCGCCTTGTGTTCCCTGTACGCAATGATCCGGCCACAACACCTGTGGGCCATAAGGCATTTCGGTAAGGTCAAACGGGTTTTTCCCGTCGTGAGAACTGGCGAATGAGGAATGCCCCTCCGGATGCCAGTCTTGCGTCAGGATCACGGCATCAAAGTCGTCCATCATGGCGTTGATCGGGGCCACGATCTCATCCCCGCCGGATACGGCCAACGCACCACCGGGGCAGAAATCGTTCTGGACGTCGATTACAAGCAGGGCATGGGTCATCACGGTCTCCGTCAGGTTGCCACATCGGTAAGCGGATGAAAGGGGGGCGTCAATCCAATCCCTTGCGACTCTTTCAGCGCGGGTTTAGACCGCGCACATGTACACGATTGCCGCCTTATATCATTTCACCCGTTTCCCCGACCACGCTGCCCTGCGCGAGCCGTTGATACAGCTATGTCGCGCGCAAGGGGTCAAAGGCACACTGCTGCTGGCGCAAGAGGGGATCAATGGCACCATTGCCGGACCACGAGCGGGGATCGACGAAGTACTGGCCCATATCCGTGCCCTGCCCGGCTGTGCCGATCTGGAGTGGAAAGAGGCGACCGCCGATCATCCACCCTTTGGCAAGATGAAAGTCCGCCTGAAGAATGAGATCGTGACAATGGGCCAGCCGGATATCGATCCCCGTGCCCGCGTTGGCCACTATGTCGACCCCGAGGATTGGAACGATCTGATCCGTTCAGACGATGTTGTGGTGATCGACACTCGCAATGATTACGAGGTCGCGATTGGCACGTTTGAAGGCGCAATAGACCCTGAAACAGCCAGTTTCCGCGAGTTTCCGGCCTGGTGGGCGGAGAATAAGGATCGGTTCCATAACAAGCGCGTCGCGATGTTCTGCACCGGCGGCATCCGCTGTGAGAAGTCGACGAATTTCCTGTTGGGGCAAGGGGTCGAGGATGTGTACCACCTGAAGGGTGGCATCCTGCGCTATCTCGAGGAAATGCCTGCCGAAGACAGCGCCTGGCAGGGTGAATGTTTTGTATTCGACAATCGTGTCTCAGTCGGGCACGGGCTGGTCGAAGGCCCGCACAATCTGTGTCACGGGTGCCGCCGTCCGATCCTGCCCGAAGACATGAAGCGCCCTGAATACGAACATGGTGTGTCTTGCCACAACTGCATTCACGAGACATCCGAGGCCGACAAGATGCGTTTTCGCGAGCGGCAGAAACAGATCGCCCTGGCACGCCAGCGCGGACACGAGCATCTGGGCACCGACTAAGGCACTGATAAACAAGGTTGCAGGGGCGGGTCGGAAAGCCGATCATCATACCCGTATCACCCGACCGGAGGTATCATGCGCCGCGAGCCAAAAACGCTGGAAGAGTGGAAGTCGACCCTGGTCGCCGCGCTTGGCCTAGTGATTGTCAGCTTTGTCGCCTGGTTTGGGCTGTCCCGTCTGAGTGAGACGACCGCCGGCGACAAGATCGGTACGGCCACAACGATACTGCTGATGATCTGGCTGGTGTCGCAGACCTGGTACTCAATGACTCAGGTCAAATCGCCAAAGCGCCAGCTTTTGCTGATGGGGATATCCTTTATTCAGGTCGTCCCCTTCCTGTTTGCCGCCGTCTACGGCTCGTTCGGATATTACGACCTGTGTGTTGTCGGCGCTAAAGGGCCATCCGATGTTCTGTATTTTTCCTATGTCACCTTTACGACGGTGGGCTTTGGCGATCTGCGTCCTGCGGGTCTGTGCCGTGGGCTGGCGGTGGCCGAGGCGATTACCGGCTATATCCTGTTAGGCCTGTTCGTCGCCGCGGCTGTCGGGATTTACGCGCGCGATCACAAAAGGGACTGACCGCTTACTTGTTGCGGTCGATCCACAAGGACATGGCGTGTTTGTCGCGGAAACACTCGGACGGGATCGGCCTACGTTTGCTGCGCGAGATACGTTCAGCAAAAGCCACCTGTTTGCCTGTGGGATAGTTGGCGAAAGGTGACGGGTCATGCGGTTTATGCGCCGAAATCCAAGCCGACATTGACTTACGGTCGCGCTGCGCCTCAACAGGAATATCCAGCGCAGACTGTTTGGCGATAGCGCGGGCATAGCGCATCTGTCGGTCGGTAACGGGTAGCAGGTGATAGTCGTTCGACGGGCCGCCCAAGGCGGTGCTTTGCGTGTGTTGGGCCATCGGATGTTCCTCTGACTGTATAGAACAAAGATGGAACATTAACAGTTTATTTCAAGTGGGGGCGCCGGGGACTCGGCGGAAATATGCCAGGCCAGCCTTTTTTGACTGACAAACCAAAAAAGATAACTCTGCAGAAACCGGACCTCTGCGCCTGTTCCCGACATTTCGCGTCGGGAACAGAGCATAAGCTGGCCGTGACCTGTGGCTGACTTTCATGAACGGGCACGCACGCATACGATCAGGAGGAAAGCCCCATGAAAACCCACGCACAGGCCGTTGTGATTGGTGGAGGGCTGGTCGGATGCTCGATCCTTTACCATCTGGCCAAGCTCGGCTGGACCGATGTGGTCTTGCTGGAGCGTGATGAGCTGACCTCGGGGTCGACCTGGCACGCGGCGGCGAATATCCACGGGCTGCATGACAACAACAACATCACCCGCATCCAACACTACACAATGAACCTGTATAAGGAGTTGGAAAAGGAAACCGGGCAAGGCTGCGGCGTGTTCCAACCCGGCTCACTGTACCTGGCTCAGACAGAGGATCGCGAGCACCAACTGCGCCTGCAAGAAGCCAAGGCGCGGTTTTATGGCCTGAATTTCCACGAGATCAGCCGTGAGCAAGCGAAAGAGCTGCACCCGCTGGCACAGTTCGATGACATCCGATGCATCATGTACGAACCCGATGGCGGCAACGTGGATCCCTCGGGCGTGACAATGGCCTACGCTGCCGGTGCGCGTGCGCTCGGGGCAACGATTGAGCGGTTTTGTCCCGTAATAGGGACGGAACAGCAGCCTGATGGCTCGTGGATCGTACGTACTGAGAAAGGCGATATCCATGCGCAATGGGTAGTGAATGCCGGGGGTCTCTGGGGTCGTGAGGTCGCGGCACTGGCCGGTATCGAGCTGCCGTTGCAACCGACCGAACACCAGTATTTCGTGACCGAGGCAATTGACGAGGTTGCGTCTCTGGGCCACCGCTTGCCCTCGATCGCTGACCGTGACGGCGAATACTACTTCCGTCAGGAAGGCAACGGGTTGCTGATCGGCGCCTATGAGAAGGACATGAAATTCTGGGCAGAAAACGGCACCCCGCTGGACTTTGCCCATGATCTGTTCCCTGACGATCTGGACCGGATCATGGAGAATGTGATCCGCGCCACTGAGCGGGTTCCGGTTGCTGCAACCGCAGGGGTAAAAAGGGTAATCAATGGCCCGATGATCTGGTCGCCCGACAGCAATGCGATTTGGGGGCCGGTGCCCGAGTTGCGGAACTACTTCTGTTGCACAGGTATTATCCCCGGCTTCTCGCAATCCGGCGGCCTAGGCTTGCTGTCCGCACAATGGATGATTGAGGGTGAGCCGCAATACGACATGTTCGCCTGGGATCTGGCCCGATTTGGAGACTGGGCCGACAAGGCGTTCACCAAGGCCCGTGTCGAAGACGCATATACGCACCGTTTCGCCATTCACTTTCCGAACGAAGAACGAAGCGCCGGCCGCCCTGCCCGCGTTCGCCCGGCCTATGAAATGCAAAAAAAGATGGGCTGCGTGTTTGGACTGAATTGTGGCTGGGAACACCCGCTATGGTTCGCAGATCAGCCCGGCACGACCGAGACCAACGGCTTTACCCGCCAGAACTGGTGGGAGCCTGTGGGCCGTGAGGTGCAGATGCTGCGCGATCATGTTGGCGTCATAGATATTTCGAATTTCGCCAACTACGTGATCAAAGGCCCGGGCGCACATGACTGGCTGGACCGCTTGGTCGCCAACCGAGTGCCAACCGAAATCGGGCGCTCATGCCTGACGCCGCTGATCTCGGTGCGCGGTGGTGTGGCGGGCGATTTTACCATCACCAAGGTCGCTGAAGACGAATACATGATGATCGGCTCCGGCATGGCCGAACGCTATCATCAGCGTTTTTTCAATATGGTCGACCTACCGAACGACACCACGTTTGAAGTCGCCACTGACCGTATCGCGGGCGTCAACGTTGCCGGACCCAAGTCGCGCGATCTTTTGCAGCGCTTGACCAATGCGGACCTGTCGAACGAAGGGTTCCGGTTCATGCGATCTCGAATGATCGAGGTCGCCGGGGTCACCTGCCTCGCCATTCGCGTCAGCTTTACAGGTGATTTGGGGTGGGAGCTGCACTGTGCCGAGAGCGATCAAATAAGGCTCTATTCCGCGCTTATTGATGCGGCTAAAGATCTAGGTGGGGGTCCTGTGGGCGGTCGCGCACTGGGATCGCTGCGCATCGAAAAAGGCTATGGCTCATGGGGGCGTGAGTACTCTCAGGAATACTGGCCACAAGAGGTTGGGCTAGCGGGCCTTATCAAGCTGGAAAAGGACTTCCTGAACAAGCAAGCCTATCTTGCCATTGAGGATAACCCAGCCCGTGAAGTTCTGACGATTTTCGAGGTCGACGCGGTCGAGGCTGACGCAACCGGAGGGGAGCCGATCTTTACCCCCGATGGCACCCCCGTGGGTCGCGTGACGTCAGGCGCATATGGGTATTCGGTAGGTAAATCTCTGGCCATTGGATACGCTGACCCCAAAGTGGCAGGCCCAGGTGATACAGTCGAAGTCTTTATTCTGGGCAAACCGCACAAAGCCAAAATCCTCGCGGAACCGCCATTCGATCCCAAGGGGTACAAGCTGCGTGACGTCCAGCCGGTTGCCGAGACGATCTGATGGCCGGGACCTTCTCAAGCGTTGCAGATTTTGCCCTGAACCGCAGCGCGGATGAGATGCCCGAAAGCGCCAAACAGGCGGCGGCGCTGATGATGCTGGATACGATGGGCATCCTGATCGCATCCGGCCCGATGGAGGCCGGGGTGATCGCGCGCGATACGGCCGCGCTGCTTTATGCCAGTTCAGACGCGCGTTTTAGCGCGCGCATGGCCTTTGATGGCCGCTCGGTCAGCATGGCCGGGGCGGCTTTTGCAGGGGCGACCCAGATCGACAATCTGGATGGTCACGATGGCTATCAACCCACAAAGGGGCATATTGGCGTGGTGGTACTGCCAGCGCTGATTGCATTGGCCGAGCATTGCCCTGATCTGACAGGCCCCGACGCGTTGGCGACCGTGATAACCGGGTACGAAATCGCCGGTCGCGCCGGGCTGTCGTTGCACGCATCGGTGAGCGACTATCATACGTCAGGTGCGTGGAATGCGTTGGGCGTGGTCGCAATGGCCGCTCGGCTGCGGGGCCATACGCCGAACGAACTGCGTCAGGCGATGGGTATTGCCGAATACCACGGCCCCCGCAGCCAGATGATGCGCGAGATAGCCAATCCAACGATGCTGCATGACGGGTCGGGATGGGGGGCGCTGGTCGGTCTTTCCGCCGCGATCCTGGCCGAGCGCGGATTTACCGGAGCACCCGCTATTACAATCGAGGCAGAGTCAGCAGCAACTCATTGGGCTGATCTGGGCCAGTTCTGGCAGGTCGAGCATCAATATGTGAAACCGTACCCGGTTTGTCGTTGGGCCCATGCATCAATAGATGCCGTGCGTTTGGTGATGCGGGACAACAACCTGACACACACGCAGATTCGATCTGTTCAAATCAATACATTCCATCAGGCGGCATGTTTGTATGCCGGGATGCCCGCAACGACGTCGCAGGCGCAATACTCACTCCCCTTCGCGGTCGCCGCGCAAGCCATCCATGGCCGGATTGGCGTAGAGCATATTTCGGGCTCTGGCTTGTCGGACCCGACGATTGCCGAGTTTATTCCCCGTATCCATGTGACTGAAACGGATCGCCACAACACCCGTTTCCCCGTGGGCCGCTGGGCCGATGTCACGATCGAAACCACGGACGGTCAGCTTCTAAAATCCGAAGACGTCCACGCGCGGGGCGGCCCTGAGGCACCGATGCAACGGGGTGAAGTGATCGACAAATACCTGGGGTTTGCGGTGCCGGTCATTGGCCTGGCACGCGCCGAGGCGATCCGGGATGTTGTTTTGGGTTGGGTCGCGCCGGGCTCGCGATTTTCTGATCTGCCACCATTGATCTTTGAGCCCTGACGCACGGAGCTGTCTTGTTCCTATTTGTCGATTGACCTCCGGATTAGGGGATGCACAGCCAGACTCAGTTCTCAACCAGCGTTCCCAATAGGTCAGCAACCATTTGGCGGGTCTCTGCGCTGTCTCTCAGCAAGTTTTCCGCATCAGCCAATGGAGTGTCCAGCAGGCGACCCACTTCGGCGGTTAAGCCCAGCGTCGATTTGATGACCAGATCGAACTTTTCGCTTTGCGCCAACTCCGCCTCACCTGTCTGATCGGCCAGCCAGTACAACCGGCTTGCATCATCCGCACGGCCCGCATCACGCATCAAGGCCCCCGCTGCGGCAAATTCACCGACGGCCTGTAAGGCTTCGGCTCGCAAATCTATCGCCTCCTCTGTGTGGTCGTCTTCCAGCTCAAGCAATGCCTGATGCGGGCGTTGGTCCAAAAGCGCTGCTCTGGCGCGCACGCGCGCTAGCTCGTCTGTTCTGAGCCTATCCTGAGGACGGTTTGCCAAAGCCCGCGCCTGTCTTGAAAAACCAAGCTCGGTCAGCCGGTTCGCAACAGCAATGGCTGTATCAGTTGTAAGCCCGTCGGATTGCTTTTGCGGCAAAGCCAGAATACGGCGTGAAAAGGTGGCATCTTCTGCCCGCTCCGTAAGAATAAGCACCACGCGGTTTAATGCGTCCGCGGTATCCTCGTCCTCGGGAAGCTCGGCCAATGCATCCAATGCGGCATCGAAATCTTGACCCAGGCTAAGCGCGACTGCGTGGGTCCGTTGCATCATTTCGCCAATGCCAGCATGGCGAAATTCAACCGTGTAGGAGTCCGCCAATTCCAGTTCTTTGGGCGAGATCGCGCCACGTTCACGCCAACGTTTGTCCACCAAACGCGCCAGTGCAAGGGGTGCCTCGAACGTGGCGTCCGAGGCTTCGATGGCTTCGGTCAACAATGCTTCGGTCTTTGGGGCATCCCCTTCAGCGGATGCGACACTTGCCTTGGCATGCGCAAGGCTCGCATTCGTCTGAGTGTTGACGCGATCAACCGAGCGCAATACGCGCCGCGCAGCCTCCAGTTCCCTTCCATCTACCAGAATATCGGAAAGTGCCGGACCAACATGGCGCCGCAAGTGATCAGGCAACCGGACAAAGCTTTGTTCGATCGCTGTCAGATTGGCGTCTTCTTGCAGGTGCCCTTCGGTCAGAGCCGCCCAAAGGGCTGCATCACTGTCGCATCGCTGAAGCCCGGCAAACGGGTTGTTTTCGGTCAAAGGCCCGTTGTCCAGAACACGCCCAATGGCGGCGACACGATCAGTTTCTAGTGTTTGGTCGCCCAGTAAATTTAGGGTCGTCATCGCTTCGGCGCCAAAGCCGGAATAGGCATAAAGCTTTGCCAGTTCAAACGCCTTCTGCGTATCAACGTTGTCGAACTCCTGATACAATTCGGACCTAAGATATGCGGCCTGTACGGCGAATGGTCTGCCATCTGACCAGTCTTCAAACGCCAGTTCGTTGCGGGACACACAGTCGCGACGTTGCTTCAACTCGGGGATATCCGGCCCAAGAAGACCTTCAAGATCGTCCAGGATAGACGTAACCTGAATGTTCATCTCCAAATCAGATGGTAAAAACACCTCTTGCTTGCTGGTCGAGGCTCTTGGTCCAACCGCCGCAATGTTCAGATCGATAATGTCCCGATCCGCGCCTTGCAAAAGACGGGTCGAAAGCTGGTCCTCGAACCCGTTTGCGTTCTGGTTTAACAGCGGTAAAGCCAACGTGTCCAAGGCCTGTTCCGATCCAGGTGCAGGTTCCTGTTTCCGGTTTTCGGGCAAAACCGGTAGGGGCACATCGCTGATCAGCGAAGGCGGCAAGCTACCGGGAGCGATATCAATCACGATCATTGTATTCTTGAACAGGTAGGCCGACGCGACACATTCGCAACCGAACTCCAATTCAAGGGCCGCGCCGGGCTTTGCCTGAGACATGGCGGTCAGCCGGTCTTGCGTCAGACGCCGGAAAACCGAGCTGGTGTCATACGTTGCATCCTTGAGAGCGACATGCAGCCGTGCGCCGTTTTTCGTGTGTTTCAGAACCCAGCCGGTGTCTTGCGGTACGTGAACAACAAGTCGGGTGAAACCTTCATGCTCGCCCGAGCGTACGGTAAAGTCTTTCGCTGCAGCCCCCGAGGCCGCCGCGATCATTGCAGCAGTAATTAGTGTGAACCGGTTCATGCTGCCGCCTGCTTGAGTTGTTTCAATGCCTCTTCCAACTCGGTAAAGCCGGGACGGTTGTGAGTGGGCGTGTTCTGACGCCCAACCTCGATACACATGGCGGCGTTATGGTTGTGCATATTTGCGACCAAAACTTCTTTGATCAGTTGGTAGAAATGATTGTCCTCTTCAACAACCGCCTTCAATTTACCCGCAAACGGACCAACCAGACCGTAAGCTAAAAACACGCCCAGAAAGGTCCCCACCAGCGCCCCCCCGATCAGCTTGCCCAAGACCTCTGGCGGCTGGTCGATCGAGCTCATCGTTTTAATCACACCCAGAACCGCCGCAACGATACCCAAGGCGGGCAAACCGTCCGCAACCGTCTGCAAGGCGTGACTAGGGTGCATTGCGCGGTGGAAATTTGCCTCCATCCGTTTGTCCAAAACTTCTTCCACCTGGTGCGGATCGTCGTAATTCATCGAAGCTGACCGCATCGTGTCGCAAATCAGATCAACAGCCTCTTTATCAGCTTGTATCTTCGGATAGGCAGAAAACAGCGACGAGTTCTCAGGGTCTTCTATGTGGTGCTCAACCTCCACCGGGTTCGCCTTGGCAATTCGGATCAGCGAGAACAGCAGACACAGCAAATCACGGTAGTCCTCGGGCTTCCATTTCGGCCCCCGGAAGACTTTTCTCATATCCGTGACCGTGTGCTTTACAGCACTCGAGTCATTACTGATCATAAAGGCACCGACGGCTGCGCCGCCGATAATCATCATTTCAAACGGTAGCGACTTCATAATGATGGTCATCGTGCCGCCCGCCGCCAGATAGCCGCCGAACACCATTGCGAAAATGATGACAATTCCGATAACTCCGATCATGGGTGATCTCCGTCAAGTTCCAGTGCGGGGTTCAAATGTTATTCCTCAGGGGCAGCCGCATTTCGCCCCGCCATAATGACACTTATCGTGTAGGCGGCTTCAGGCCTCAGCCCGGCCAACACGCCGGCTGCCGCGTCCGGGGGCATGCGCGACAGGAACCCGGCAGCAAAGTCTGGGTCCATCGTTTCGAACAAGGCCGCGGCATCTTTGGGTTTCATGCTTTGATACACATCCGTCAGGCGCGTCAGATCCGTTTCGGCGGCGGTTTCAGCAAGGGCGAGCGTCGCGCGCAGGGATTCTTCGGCTTCTTGCAAGGCAGCCAGCCTTTTCTCGATCGCCTCAGACGCGATATCCAACGCTTTCTGCTTATCCAGGGCTGCCGCCTCGCGCTGTTTCAAGGCCTCCTCTCGACGCAATAGCTCAGTGAGCAAAACTTGCGCTCCGGGCATATCCACCCGCTCTTGTTTCGTGGATGGGGCAGAAGGTTCGGTCGTTTTTGCGAATGCTGGTCCTGCCTCCAACCCAAGCCGAATTGCGGCAGACCCAATCATCAGCAGCGAAATCACAGCAAGCACACCACCCCGTGCGCGCTCGTTTTGCTGGCGGGTCATGTTGATGCCTCGCCCTGCAAACGGTTGTGCCGGAAGAACATCAAACCATCGGACCGTTTGGCCTCGGGCGATTCGGGGGCGTTTGTTTCCGCGAAGTCTGCGACGTCTTCCGCAGTTTCGTCCACTTCCACCGTATTATGTTCCACCGTATCTTCGATTTTTGCCTCGACCTCTTCTGTTTTTTCAGCGGTCGGTGATACGGTCGGCGTCGGGGGCTCATCCTCTGGTGGGATGACGTCGTGCATGGACGCCATCATCAGTTCCAGTCGCTGGGCAACCGATTCGGCGCGCTGTGTCAGGTCTTTCAATACCGCGCCTGACTGATCCGAGGCATCACGTGCTGCGTCCAATGACTTTTTCAACTCATCTGCCTGGGTCGACAGTACGGCGACCGCGCCGCCCACACCTTTTTCCAGATCAGTAAAGCGCCTGAGCCGCCGGGACAGCACGAAACAGTAAAGACCCGCACCAAGTGCGCCAGCGACCAGCAAAATATCTGCAATCAGCTCCAATTTCGCCTCCTAGTTCAAAACGAATTCCATGACGAGAACGTCGCGTACGCGGCCTTCTCCAACAACGATTTCAATGCGCCGCAGCAGGTGCCCCCGGATACGCATAAGGGCCAGCGAATCTTCTAAATCCGACATCTCAACGGCGCGCAGGTATCCGTTCAGGACATCCATGATGCGAGGTTTCATCATTTCGACATCGTCTATGTAGTCGCTGTTCACCTCTAGCTGAGCGTGAAATTTCAGATGCCGCGAATCACCTGCTTTTACCGAGACGACCACAGGCGGAAGGTCGATAAAGTCCACGTTTGGTAACATCTTCAAAGGCTCAGTCTCATTTAGCCCACTGGCGTTTTCCATCACGTGCTTGCCGCCGAATGGCAACATCCCGGACGTGGTCACGAAATACCCACCGCCCGCCCCGGCCACAGCAAGAAGCAACCCGATAATCATTCCTTTTTTCCCGCTTTTTACGGGTGTCTCTGCCTGTTCTGCAGTCGCGTCAGTCATGACGTCCTCATTTGTCGGTTCCGGAATCGTCATAACCCGGCAGGAACTAACCGATTGTTAAGGGCAATCGTCCAAACAGGGGGTGTGCCGGGCAGAATGTCGGCGAGTCGGAGGTGAGCGTGCAGCAGATCGGAACTGTCTGGGCAAGTTTGGACAGGCGTAGACAAATTATCGTTGCCGGCGCAGTTGTGCTGGTATTTCTTGGGGTCCTTGCGATGTCGCGGCTGGTGACAGCGCCATCAATGACCCTTTTATATGCCGGGCTGGAAAGCGGTGCGGCAGGGGACATTGTCCGTTCGCTGGATCAGCGCGGGGTTTCCTATGAAATTCGGGGCGGCTCGATTTTTGTGCCCGGATCACAGCGGGACGAGCTTCGCCTGACTCTGGCCAGCGAAGGCCTACCTGCAAACGGCAATCAAGGCTATGAACTGCTGGATACGCTCAGCGGGTTCGGCACGACGTCGCAGATGTTCGACGCCGCCTATTGGCGTGCCAAAGAAGGTGAACTGGCCCGCACCATCGTTGGCAGCCCTCATATCAGTCAGGCACGCGTGCATATTGCCAACGGGTCGGCCAACCCGTTTCAGCGAAACGTGGCCCCGACAGCGTCGGTTTATCTGGTACCTTCGGGGTCGCAGGTCACGTCGGACCAGGCCAAGGCCATCCGGTTTCTGGTGGCGTCGGCCGTAAGTGGTTTGGCGCCCGAGAAGGTTACGGTAATCGATTCGAACGGGACGGTTATTGGGGCACAGGAAACAACGGTTGCGGCGGATACAGCCGATGATAAAGCGCGTCAGTTGCGCGAAAGGGTAATGCGGCTGGTTGAGGCGCGCGTCGGGACTGGGAATGCAGTGGTCGAAGTCAGTGTCGATACAGTGACAAAGACGGAATCCATCCGCGAACGCCGCTTTGATCCCAATAGCCGCGTCGCCATTAGCACCGACATCGAAGAACGCTCGGACAGCGCCCGTAACCAATCTGCGGATGTGACCGTGGCCTCGAATCTGCCGGACGGCGATGGGGCTGGTGGCGACGAATCAAACTCCACGGCAACGCAAACGCGTGAGCGGGTGAATTATGAGGTCTCGGAGACCGAGCTTGAGGTTCACAACGCCCCCGGTGCTATCAAGCGTCTGACGGTTGCTGTTTTGGTCAACGGAACGCGAACGGTAGATGCAGCCGGGGTTGAGACCTTTGAACCAATGCCCGAAGCAGAGTTGCAGGCGCTAAGGGAACTTGTCGCATCAGCCGTCGGTTTCGACGCCGAGCGTGGGGATGTCATCACCCTCAAATCACTTGATCTGCCTGCGGTCGAACCGCAAGGGACGCTGGCGTCTTCGTCGATCTGGCAGAAAGTCCATTTTGATGCGATGTCTCTGATTCAAATGGCTGTACTTGCGATTGTTGCTGTCGTCCTCGGTTTGTTCGTGATCCGACCGATCCTGACGAACCCTGTGACTGCCCCCGCGTTGTTAACCACTGATTCGATCCCCGAACCCGATGATTTTCTGACCGGTGAGATTGCGCTAGACGAAAGTGGGCCATTCCAATCGCTACCTGTTCACGTGTCCGGCGGCGACATCCCTGCACTGGGCGCTCAGATTGGCGAAGACCCGGTCGACCGTTTGCGGGAGATGATCGGCGACAAGCAGGAAGAAACCGTAGAGATCCTACGCAGCTGGCTCGAAGAAAGTGAGGAGCGTGTGTGATGTCGATTGCCCATCTTCTTGAAGACTTCAAACTGCAGCCCGACGACAGCAAGTTGCACCTTCTGGACGAGGACGCGCTGGAAGAACAACGGTTAGCTGCTTTTGAGCAAGGCTATAGCGCGGGTTGGGAAGACGCTGTTCAGGCACAGGAGCAAAGCCGGGGGCGGGTTTCAGACGAATTGGCACGTTCGCTAGAGGACATGTCCTTCACCTATCAGGAAGCCACAACCCGAATGTCCCTGTCACTGGAACCGATGTTCCAGAGCTTGGTGGATGTTGTCCTTCCCGAGACACTAAACCGTGGCTTCGCCGCCCGTTTGGTCGAACAGCTATGCGAAATGGCGCAGGAACAGATCAATCAACCAATGCAGATTTTTGTACCTGAAGGCCGCGTAGCTGAAGTGGAAGCCTTGTTGCCGCAAGATCTGTCATCATCCACCCGCGTGCGCGAGCACGCAGCGCTGGAACCCGGTCGGGCCCGCTTGCAGGTCGGCACATCACAACGCGAGGTGGATTGCAGCAGCCTGCTCACTTCGATCGCCGCGGCATTCGACGCGTATGTTTTTGAGGCAAAAAAGGCTTTAGCAAATGAGTGACCTCCACAAACCAGAAAAAATTAACCCGTTTGAGGCTGTCCCGATTGAGGTCACGGTCTCGGTCGGGCGCGCACGCCCGTTGATCCGCGATCTACTTAACATGGGTGAGAACGCTGTGCTGAAACTAGACAAACGGATTGATGATCCGGTTGAGCTTTATGTCGGTGACCAATTGGTTGCTCGGGGCTTGCTCGAGGAATTGGAAGGCGATCAGGCCGGTCAGCTTGCCGTGCGTTTGACCGAGATCGCGGATTTGCAGAACGGGATCGGTTGATGCGGGTATTGCTCTGGCTGGTCATCGCGCTGGCAACCCTGTCCCCATCCTTGGCCGCGGCGCAGGAGGTACCTCTCTCGCTGGGTGAGGGGGGCTCAATTTCGGCGCGATCCATCCAGTTGATCCTTTTGATCACTATCCTGAGCCTTGCGCCAGGGCTGGCTATCATGATCACCTGTTTTCCGTTTCTGATCACCGTATTGTCTATTCTACGGCAGGGTATCGGGTTGCAGCAATCGCCGCCCAACATGCTGATCGTAAGCCTTGCGATGTTCCTGACCTACTTCGTCATGGAACCTGTTTTTTCCGAGGCTTGGACAACCGGTATCGAACCTCTGGTCGAAGAAACCATGGACGTTGAACCGGCCTTGCAACTTGCGATTCAACCGTTTCGTACATTTATGGCCGCCCGGCTGGACCCGGATACGTTTCATGCCATGGCCGCTCTTCGGCCCGGCGGCGACACACTTTCCCTGACGCCCGAAGCTCCACTGTCTATCCTGATGCCGTCCTTCATGCTGTCCGAGATAGCCCGCGCTTTTCAGATCGGCTTTCTGATTTTCCTGCCGTTTCTGATCATTGATCTCGTCGTTGCTGCTGTACTGATGTCGATGGGGATGATGATGGTGCCACCTGCGACCGTTTCGCTACCGTTTAAACTGGCTTTCTTCGTCATAGCCGATGGCTGGTCGCTGATCGCCGGGGCATTGGTGCGCAGCTATGTGACGTGACGCGTTATTGGCGGGTAATCTGCAACTGTGCGCGCAAGCCATAATCCCCGGCCTCAAAACTCAGGGTGCCGCCATGCTGCTCGGCCACTGTGGCGGCGATGGTAAGACCCAAACCAAACCCGTCTGATGACCCGATATTGGCACCGCGCCGAAACGGGGCCATCAACGCTTCGATATCCGAGACCGAGAGATCCGTGCCCTTATCCTCAACCGTGATGATCGCCATACGCGCGTCGGTTTCCAGTTCAACCTCGGCATGGCGGCCGTATTTTAGCGCGTTGTCGATCAAATTGGTCAAAGCCCGCCTCAGGGAAATCGGCCGCCCGACGACCAGCATTCTTCGTGTCTCGGGCAGTGATCCGTGGCCGCGCCGGGACATAAAGACTGAAGGCGCGCCCTCAATCGCGACCGGCGCTATTTTCTTCAGTGTTACCGGCAGATCCATGTCCTGGTAATCCGCGACAAGGGACTCGACCAGCGCGGTCAGGGAAATCTGGCGGGGCTCTTCAACATTGAGCTCAGAGCGGGTGTAGGTCAGAACGCTTTCGATCATTCCGGTCATCTGATCCACATCTGCCTCAAGCTTTTCGCGCAGCTCGTTATCCGGGATCAAGGCGGCGCGCAGACGAACACGCGTGGCTGGCGTTCCCAGATCGTGACTGACGCCGGACAAAACGGTGGCGCGTTTTTCCAGTTGCATGCGTTCAGCATCCAAATGGTCATTCACGGCCGAAACAATCTCACGCAACTCAAGCGGGCCATCTGCATCATAGCTGCTGGGTCCACCCCGACGCTTACGGTCGCGCAGTGCGCCCGAGAATCGGGCAAAACTGTCTGAGACGCTGCCGACCGAAGACATTATGACCGATAATGCGACAATCGCAGCCAGAATTGCGGGCAGGCGCAGGTCAGCAGGAGCCGCCTTGCAGCCCCAGATATCAGTCCCATCCACGCGCTGCCAATCATTGTATCCGAACTGCGCGATCAGAACGGGCTCGCTGCAATAGGTCGCCAACAGACGGGTGAGGTTGCCCATCTTTTCAGGTCCGGTCTGATCAATCCGCGACAGAATATCCGAGACCGGGTAGATAAGCCTATCAGACATCACAGCCAGCGTCAGCTCGCGTCCGGTCAGGGGGGTGGTGGTGTCGGTCAGAATCGACAGGTTGGTGACAAAGCTGCGGTCCGACATGCCTGGTAGCTGTTCGAACTGTCCCGCATCGGCCAATCGCGAAGCCTCCGGCGGTAAAGGGGTGATCCTAATCCCTGGCGTTGGGCTTTTTTCGGTCCGCAGCTCTTCGTAAACGGAAAAACCTGCAACATAAGCGCGGGTCAGGAAATCATCCCACGCGTTCGCCGAATAGAACCAGAGGCCTGCGGAGAGCAGCCCCGAAACAAAAGCCGCTCCGCTCCAGATCCAGCCCAGACTGCGAAGGCGGGGCGCCCATGTCATTCGTCGTCTTCCACCGCTGACACCTCGGCTGCAAAGATATAACCGACCCCGCGCTCGGTTCGCAGCATTTGCGGTTCTTTCGGGTTGGCCTCTATCTTCGAGCGCAGCCGGCCGACAAGCATATCAATCGCGCGCCCCTGTGCCTCGGGCTTGTCGGTGCTGCCGGTTACATCCAGCGCGGCGGCAATTTCGATACGGGTCAATGGGATATGTGGGTTGGCCAGCAAAACCTTGAGCAGCGCGGTCTCACGCCGCGAAAGGGATACAAGGTACCCTTCAGGCGAATGCACCTCATCGCGTTTGCCGTCATAGGACCAGCTGTTGAACCGAAAGCTGTGCGTACGGCGGCGATACGCCAGCGAAGGCGTTCGCCGAGCGCGTTGCATCACGGCACGGACACGGGCCAGCAAAAGCTGTGGGTTGAAGGGTTTCGCAATATAGTCATCCGCACCAACCGCATACCCCGCCATGCGCTGATGGTCGGCCGACAGGGCCGAGACCAGAATGATCGGCACATCCTGTTCGGCGCGCAGGCGGGCGCAGATTTCGACCCCGTTTTCGTCCCCCAGCATCACGTCCAGCAGGATAAGGTCGATCCGCCCTGACGTCAGATGGGTGCGAATTTCGGTTTCCGAACTGGCTGGCAAGGCAATGAATCCGTTCTGATGCAGGAACTGCGTCATAATCGATCGCATCTCGGGGTCGTCATCCACCACCAAAAGTCGCGGAATACTCACGCGGTTTTTCCTCCCGAATTCTGCTCCTCAGGTCTTATTCATTGTAACGAACGGAAACAGATTCAATGTCAACGTAACACGCTGTAACAAAAGCGGTGGATTTTTGAGCCAAGGCGCGCTTTAGCGCCGGATTACGCGTTGCCAGACGGCAATCTGACCGCAGTATGGCCCGCATCGCTGCTTTTGCAGTTACAGAGTTCTCGAGGGAGGAGACAGAAAATGAAAAATATCGCATTGGCCACTGCATCGACGCTGGCTGTCATGGCCGGATCGTCGGTATTGGCGGGGCCACAGGCCGAAGTTCTGCATTGGTGGACCTCGGGCGGTGAAGCCAAATCAGTCGCGGTTTTGCAGGAAGAGTTCGCCTCGAACGGTGGCACCTGGACCGACATGCCGGTTGCTGGCGGCGGCGGCGATGCTGCCATGACCGCACTTCGGGCGCGCGTTCTGTCCGGCAACGCACCGACCGCCGTTCAGTTGAAAGGCCCCGCGATCCAGGAATGGTACGAAGAGGGCGTTCTGGCCGATATTTCTTCGGTTGCCGAAGCGGAAGGCTGGGCCGAGGTATTACCGGCGTCGATCGCGGGCCACATGATGTGTGAAGGCACATGGTGCGCTGCACCGGTCAATGTCCACCGCGTAGACTGGATCTGGGCCAACGCAGACGTTCTGGCAGCCAACGGCATTGAAATGCCAACCACATGGGATGAATTCAACGCCGCCGCAGAAAAACTGCAAGCCGCCGGTGTGATCCCGCTGGCCCATGGCGGTCAGGCGTGGCAGGACGCGACCGTTTTCGAAACCGTGGTTCTTGGTATTGGCGGGCCGGAGTTCTTCCAGAAAGCATTGGTTGATCTGGACCCCGATGCGCTGACCTCGGACACTATGGTGCAGGTATTTGACCAGATGCGCACCCTGCGCGGTTATGTGGACGAGAACTTCTCGGGCCGTGATTGGAACCTTGCCACCGCCATGGTTATGAATGGCGAAGCGGCATTTCAAATCATGGGCGACTGGGCAAAGGGTGAATTCCTAGCAGCAGGCAAGAAACCCGGTGAAGATTTCCTGTGCGCCTCGACCCCCGGCGACGGCTATCTCTACAACGTCGACAGCTTTGCCATGTTCGACGTGGACGGAGACGACAAGAAAGCCGGTCAGGACCTCTTGGCCAAGCTGATCGTCGCGCCGAACTTCCAGAAAGTGTTCAACCTGAACAAGGGCTCGATCCCTGCGCGTACCGACGTGGCGCTGGATGACTTTGACATCTGCGCCAATCTGTCGGCCGAAGATATGGGGTCGACCTCGGACGCGGGCTCGCTGCTGCCGTCGTATGCTCATGGCATGGCGCTGCGCGGTGCGCAGTCCGGTGCGATTACGGATGTTGTAACCGCACATTTCAACTCGGATATGTCCTCGGCTGACGCGGTTCAGCAATTGGCGGACGCGGTGGCAAACAGCTACTGATCCAAATCGCTCTGCCCCCTATACTGAGGGGCAGAGCATCTTTCCCCGGAGGCTGAAATGTCTGAATGGCTGGAAAACCACCTGCCCAAGGTGGTGCTGGCACCGTCGTTCATCGCCGTATTGATCTTTGTCTACGGCTTTATCGGATGGACCGCATGGGTGTCGCTGACCCGATCAAAACTACTGCCGAAATACGAGATCAAGGGCTTCATGCAATATGAACGCCTGTTTGACTCGCCCCGCTGGGATACGGCGATCAACAACCTGTATATCTTTGGCGCGCTGTTCATAGTGATCGCAATGGTGTTGGGTCTGCTGTTGGCCATCTTGCTGGATCAGAAGATTCGCGTCGAAGGGGCGATCCGCACGATCTACCTGTACCCCATGGCGCTGTCTATGATCGTAACAGGGACGGCGTGGAAGTGGATTTTGAACCCAGGCTTGGGCATCGAGTCCATGGTGCAAGGCTGGGGCTTTCCGAATTTCGAGTTCGATTGGCTGGTGAACCCGGATTACGCGATCTACACCATCGTGATGGCCGCGATCTGGCAAAGCTCGGGCTTCGTCATGGCGCTGTTTCTGGCCGGTCTAAGATCGGTGGATGGTGAGATCATCAAGGCCGCGCAGGTCGATGGTATCCCCACATGGCGCATCTATACGGCGATTATCATACCCTCGATGGCTCCGATCTTTCTGTCCGCCTTCATCGTGCTGGCGCATCTGGCGATAAAAAGCTTTGATCTTGTCATCGCGTTGACGGGTGGCGGTCCGGGATACGCGACCGATCTTCCGGCGACTTACATGTACGCGATGGCGTTTTCGCGCGGCGATATCGGTCAGGCGGCATCCTCCGCGATGATCATGATGTTGGTCGTCTTTGCCATCGTGGTTCCCTATCTTTACTCAGAGCTGAGGGCGAAAAATGACTGATCTGTCGATGCCCCAAACCCGCAGCCAAGGCGCCACTGGCAAGGTTGCGCTGCGCTGGTTGCTGTATATCTTGCTGGGCCTGTTCGCACTGTACTACCTAATGCCGCTGTTCGTGATGTTGACCACATCGCTAAAAAGCCTTGAGGAAATTCGCACCGGGTCCCTGATTTCGCTTCCGCGAGAGGTCAGCTTTGACGCCTGGAAAACCGCGTGGTCCGGTGCCTGCACCGGTATCCAGTGTGAAGGCTTGCGACCTTATTTCTGGAACTCGGTCCTGATCGCGGTGCCGGCGGTTGCAATTTCGACCCTGCTGGGCGCGCTAAATGGCTATGTCGTGGCACAATGGCGGTTCAAAGGGGCCAACATCATCTTTTCGCTGATGCTGTTTGGTTGCTTCATACCGTTCCAGGTGGTTCTGCTGCCGATGGCGCGCCTGCTGGGCATGATGGGGATTGCCGGAACTATTCCGGGCCTGATTTTTGTCCACGTGATCTATGGGCTGGGCTTCACCACGCTGTTCTTCCGCAACTACTATGTCACCATCCCGGCCGAGCTGACCAAGGCCGCCCGCGTCGATGGGGCTGGTTTCCTGCGAATTTTCTGGTCGATCTTCCTGCCGCTGTCCCTGCCCATCGTCGTGGTGACGGTGATCTGGCAGTTCACGCAGATCTGGAACGACTTCCTGTTCGGCGTTTCATTCAGCCAGGCCGGTACCCAGCCTGTGACTGTGGCGCTCAACAACATCGTAAACTCCACCACCGGCGTCAAAGAATACAACGTCGACATGGCCGCCGCGATCATCGCGGGGCTGCCGACGCTGCTCGTCTATGTCGTAGCCGGTAAGTATTTCATCCGCGGCTTAACTGCCGGCTCTGTGAAGGGATAACCCATGGCCCCGATCCTTGATATCAACAACCTTTACAAGAATTACGGCGCGACCGAGATTCTGAAGGACATCAACATTTCGATCGAGCCGGGCGATTTCCTGGTCCTGGTCGGCCCTTCGGGTTGCGGCAAGTCCACCCTATTGAATTGTATCGCGGGGCTGGAGCCGATCTCGGGCGGCACCTTGTCCATCGGTGGGAAGGACATGACCCATGTCAGCCCCAAGGACCGCGATATTGCGATGGTGTTCCAGTCATACGCTTTGTATCCGACGATGACCGTCGCCAAGAATATCACCTTCGGTATGAAAGTGCGCGGGGTCGATCAGGCAACACAGGACGCCAAGCTGAAAGAGGTCGCATCGCTTTTGCAAATTGAACCGCTGCTGAATCGCCGCCCCAGCCAGTTGTCGGGTGGTCAGCGTCAGCGCGTGGCGATGGGCCGGGCGCTGGTGCGCGATCCAAAGCTGTTCTTGTTTGACGAGCCGCTATCCAACCTTGACGCTAAACTGCGGGTCGAGATGCGGACCGAGATCAAGAAGCTGCACCAAACGCTGGATGCCTCGATCGTTTACGTCACGCACGACCAGATTGAGGCGATGACCCTGGCCACCAAGATCGTGGTGCTGAAGGGCGGCGTTGTGCAGCAGATCGGCACCCCGGCCGAGATTTACAACAATCCGGCCAACCTGTTCGTGGCCGATTTCATGGGCTCTCCCGCGATGAACCTGATTCCGGCGCAGGCGACCAAGAACGGGTCGGGCACCGAGATCGCCATCGCGCGTGAAACGGGTGACACACTGGTACTGAAAGATACCCGCGACCTATCGTTGCCCAAGGACGTTGTCCTTGGTTTGCGCCCCGAAGATATCGCCGAGGCCGGGTTCCGTGCAGGGGCTGGCGTACAAGAGGCCGCGTGTTTGGTCGATATGGTCGAACCGGCGGGCGCGGACACCTATGTGGTCTCGGAATTGGGCGGCAAGCAAGTCACCGCGCGCCTGCACGCGGAAACCAGTGCACAGGCGGGTGAGATGCTGAACCTCGCCTTTGACATGAGCAAGGTGTCATACTTTGCCAAAGAGACCGGCGAACGCCTGAATTAAACCAAAAGCGCCGCGCGAAGCTAATCGCGCGGCGCAATTGCACGGTGTAAATTGGATCAACTGATCTGATTGCGCTTCATATCGTTGATCAGGCGATTTAGATCTCCGCCCCTGGCATCCAGCATGGCACCAACTTCGGTGCGTTCGGTCAAAAGCATGTTCACCCCTTCGATGAACATGTTGAAAAACTTGTCCCGCCCCGATTTGTCCGACACCAGAAACGTCACTTCGAACGGCGATGAGCCCTGCAATTTGACCGAAGTGCGCACCTCGTACCCGGCCTTGATCTTGCGGGCATTGCGAACGGTGACCTGACCCCCAATGAATTCACGGAAACGGCGGCCATACTTATTCGAGATATAGCCTTGAAACGCATCGGTGAATTGCCGGATCTGCGACGGACTGGCCGAGCGGCCATCGGCCCCCAGCACATAGCGCGCCATGATCGGCACATCCGCATATTGCACGAAAATCTTTTCGAAATCGCGGATCATTGCTTTCTCGGACTTGCCAGAAGCGATCACGCGGTTGATGTCGTCCACGACACTTACAACCAGCGCTTTGGCGCTGGCTTCGGTCTGCGCAAAGGCAGGAAGTGCGGTCATCACCGCACTGGCCATGCAAGTGGCGACAAAGCCGCGTCTGTTCAGATGGTTACTCGGCATAGGGGTCCTCGTAAGGGTCTAGGTAGGGGTCCCTGACAGGGTCGGTCCCGGTTTCGGCATAAGGGTCGTCGTAAAGACCCAGATAGGTTTCTTCATCATCCCGCGCCAGTTCAAAGCGGCGATTTTGGATGAAAATCGTTTGTGCCTGCGCATAGCTGTCGGCACTTTCATACAGAATCGAGTCGACCGTATCCGAGAACCTGCCCCGATCGCCCATGCGCCGCACAACCTCGGCATATACGCCGATATTGTCGACCGGTCGCACTGGTGAAAAGTTGATCGGGTTCGAGAACAGGTTGAACACAACACCAATCGCATCGCGCTGGGTAGACGGGCCATAGAACGGCAGTTCAACATAAGCGCCCTCGCCGACACCCCAAACATGCAGGGTTTCGCCGAAATCAGTGTCAACAGGCGGCAGGTTCAGTTCCGCGGCAGGATCGGACAAGCCCGCGCCGCCCACCGTGGTATTGACCAAGAAACGCAACAGCGCATTACCGGATTGTTTGATATTGCCCTGCAACAGATAATCCAGCGCCTGACCTGGCATCGTCAGGTTCTCAGCAAAATGACTGAAGCTCGTCACCATCGGATCGGGTACGATTTTGACATACCCTTTCGAAGCTGGCCGGAACAGGAACCTGTCGACACCCAGATTGAACTTGTGAATGCCCCGGTTCGTGTTTTCGTAGGGGTCGAATACTTCGTTGGGGGGCGCACCCTCAGGAGGGCGCGTGGCGCAAGCGCCAAGCACTGTCAGCAGGGACAGGACGATCAGGTGCTTGCAGCGGGGTTTGCTCAACACGGTCTTTGCCACTCCTAACCGCTCGGATATTATTTTCCCGAACGTTAAAACAATATTCCTTTTGGCCACGTTACGCGGCCTGATCTGATATCTTGTAGACGTTTCACGACCAGCACGAAACAGCTAGCGTTTAACCCGCATGATGGGGGTAGGTAAAGCGACACGCGTTCAAGTGTTCGGGATAAGAACAGTTACGCCTACATGTAAGGCGCGTCCATTCTTGATTTCGCACTTTTCGATCAGAGCCGTGCCAGATAGCTTCGCCCCGAATCAAAGATTGGGAGGAACCTTCATGAGCATCGCGGCAAAACTGGAAAACCTGGGCGTCACTCTGCCCGACGCACCTGCACCGGCGGCGAATTACGTGCCATTTGTGCGGGTGGGCAACATCGTCTATGTCTCGGGTCAGATTTCCAAGGATGACGATCTGATCACCGGCAAGCTGGGTGATGACATGGATGTCGAGGCCGGCGCGGCGGCAGCGAAAGTGTGCGCCATCAACCTTCTGGCACAGGTCAAGGCCGCCTGCGGTGGAGACATCGACAAACTGGTCCGCGTGATCAAACTGACGGGTTTCGTGAACTCCACCGCGGATTTCACCGCTCAGCCGCAGGTGATCAACGGTGCATCTGACTTCCTTGTCGAAGCATTGGGTGAGGCTGGCCGCCACTCACGCTCGGCTGTCAGTGCAGCCGCGCTGCCGCTGGGCGTGGCTGTCGAAATCGAAGGTATTTTCGAGATCGATTGACCGCGCCCCTGCCGCCCGCTTTTCTTGAGGTACCAATCGCGCATTGGGCGCTGCATGAAAAAGCGGATCACCGCCCGGAGAACAGCCGGGCGGCCATTCGTGCTGCTGTTCAGGTCGGATACGGACTCAAGACTCATCTACAACTGACAGCAGAAAGTTCAGCGATGGTTTTCAACGGTTACGAATGGGCATGCCGGTCCCATGAAGGACAGAGCGTTCGCCCGAACAAAAGGCACACGCCCGCACTGCTGCCGATAATGTGACCTTCGTAGGGTGTTTGCGCCCGCGTCCGGGTTGAACCTTCCCCCTGCCAGCACAGATAAAGACAAGACGCGGAGGGCACATGGATCAGGCACAAATAGAAGTTCAGGTTCTTGGGACGCTCTCGCAGATTTCTGCGGCGGACTGGGATGCCTGCGCCTGTCCCGAAGTTGCAGATGGCGGTCGGCCGCTTGATCCGTTCACCACTTATCGGTTCCTGTCTGCGCTGGAAAACAGCGGGTCTGTCGGACCGGGTACGGGCTGGCATCCGCAATATCTGGTGACCTACCACGACGGTATGCTGATTGCTGCTGCACCCATGTATGCCAAGTCGCACAGTCAGGGTGAGTATATATTTGACCACAATTGGGCTCATGCCTACGAGAATGCGGGCGGGCGGTATTATCCCAAATTGCAGATTGCAGTGCCTTTCACCCCCGCCACCGGGCGGCGCTTTCTGGTGCGGCCGGGGTATGAGGCGTTGGGAATGTCGGCGCTGGTGCAAGGCGCGGTGCAATTGGCGGCTGACAATCGGGTTTCATCCGTACACGCGACCTTCTGCACCGAGGAAGAGGCACTGGCCGGCAAGCAGATGGGTCTGATGCTGCGCGAGTCGCAGCAGTTTCACTGGCTCAATGACGGCTACAAGGATTTCGAAGGATTCCTGGCCGCCCTGTCCTCGCGCAAGCGCAAGAATATCCGCAAAGAACGCGCCCAAGCCTGCAGCTTTGGCGGAGATATTCGCACGCTTACGGGGGATGACCTGCGCCCCGAGCATTGGGACGCCTTTTGGCGGTTTTACCAAGATACCGGCGCCCGGAAATGGGGTTCGCCTTACCTGACGCGGCAATTCTTTGATATTGCACAGGAAACCATGGCGGACGACATGGCGTTGGTGCTGGCTGAACGAGATGGCTATCCCATTGCCGGGGCGCTGAATTTCATCGGACGCGAAACGTTGTTTGGCCGCTATTGGGGCTGCGTCGAACACCACGCCTGCCTGCATTTCGAATTGTGCTACTATCGAGCCATAGACTTCGCCATCGCACAGGGCCTGGCCCGCGTCGAAGCGGGCGCGCAGGGCGAACACAAGCTGGCACGCGGCTACTTGCCGACGCGCACGCACAGCTTGCATTGGGTCGCTGATCCCGGTTTTGCCGATGCGATCAAGAAATATCTGGACGCCGAGGCCCACGCGGTGGGACAAGAGATTGAGATTCTGACGGAATACGGCCCGTTCAGGAAATCGAACCCGGAGGAACAGCAATGACCGAACTATTGTCACCCGAGACCCGCGGACCACTTTTGGATCCGCTGTTCAACAACGGCTGGACCATGGTCGAAGGCCGGGATGCGATCACCAAAACCTTTATTTTCGAAGATTTCGTACACGCATTTGGCTGGATGACCCAAGTTGCCATCTTTGCCGAGAAATGGAACCACCATCCAGAATGGAGCAACGTCTACCGCACGGTAGAGGTGACGCTGGCCACGCATGACGTTGGTGGGATATCTGCGCTGGACGCCAAGCTGGCGCGCAAAATGGACAGTCTCTGCTAGCGGTTGCCCGAACCGACACCACCCGCAAGCGATGCAGCGGTACCCATCTGCGCAAACTCTGCCGGGGTCACGCTGCCGCTGCTGACATCGATATTTCGTGGAATGCCGGTTGTTCGGTTGCCGATCTGCCGAACACTGCGCGCAGCCGGGTTAATATCCAAACAGCGATTGTCGTAGCAGGTCAAACCCGAAGTGTTGATCTGAATACGCGCTTGCCCGTCCGGCCCGGTCACAACCGGAGCTTGAGGCACATCGCAGGCCGCCAGCAGTGCAAGTAATCCAAAACCGATCCATTTCTTCATCGCACACTCCGGTTGTTAATCTAGCTGACCATTACCATCCTGATCCGCGGCATCGAAATCGGCGTTCATTTGCGCATCATATTCTGCTTTTGAAATAAGGTTGTTGTTGTTGTCACGGTCAACGGCCTGAAACAGTTTTATGTCCAGAAACGGCTTTGCCTCGTCCAGTCCCAGCGTACCGTTCTTATCCTCGTCCATTTCCTGAAAAGCATAGTCCGAAAATGCGTTGAACTCATCGCGCGAGAGGAATCCGTCATTATTCGCGTCAATGGCCTTGAGTTCGTTTTCATGCAGTTCGCCCACAGTTTCAGCCGAAACCGCACCCGCCAACAGAATGGTTGCCGCAATCACTAGTCCACGTGTCATCTCAGCTCTCCTCAGCATGCGAATCTGTTGCCTTCAACGGCACCGGCGGCTGCGCCTGCTGCCGTCAGGATTGATTGTCCGGACCCGCCGCCGAACTGGTTGCCTATTGCTCCGCCGATGAGCGCTCCGCCCAACGATCCGCTGAGGCAGGCGATTTCGTGTTGCCGCGCAGCTTGTTGTTGTGGGGTGGGTGCCGGGCCACAGGCAGCCAAAGCGCCTGCAGCTCCGAGGATTAGGGTGAAAATCTTTAGTTTCATTGATCAACTCCCTGATTATATGCCGTAACTATTGGCGGATCAGGGCGTTGCATCAAGTTAATTAGCGTGCATGGCCCCGAGGGTCGCCCGAGGCCAAACGCAATCAGATCGTCTCAAGCAGGCTTTCACCCGCTGAAATTTCGCACGCACCGGGGTTTTCTTCCACGTTCAGCGCGGTGACCTTTCCGTCTTCCACCAGCATGGCATAGCGCTTGGACCGGGCAATTAGACCTGCGGGCGGGGCATCGAACTCCATGCCGATGGCCTTGGTGAGCTCGGCCGAGGCATCGCCCAGCATGGTCAGGCCAGCCGCGGTGGCACCGGTGGCCTCACCCCAGGCTTGCATCACGAAGGGGTCGTTGACCGCAATGCAGATGATCTCATCCACTCCTTTGGCCGTGAACTGATCCTTTGTTCGCACAAAGCTGGGAACATGGGCCGAATGGCATGTCGGTGTGAATGCACCGGGTACCGCAAAAATCACGACTTTGCGTCCTTTGGTCTTGTCTGAAATCCGCACCTCTTCAGGGCCATCTGCACCCATCTGCGTAAGCGTGGCGTCGGGCAGCGTGTCACCTGTTGAAATCATTGTTAAGCTCCTGTCGTTTGGATTTGCAGAGTCGGGCTTAGCCGCAATATAGGTGGTCGCGTGGATGAAACCACGGGAATTCGATGGGGTGGAAGGTACATGAGCCATATTGTCGTGATAGGTGCAGGGCAGGCAGGGTCTTCTCTTGTCGCCGGACTTCGCAAGAACGGGTTTGCAGGAGACATTACCCTGATTGGGTCCGAACCGCATCTGCCCTATCAGCGCCCGCCTTTGTCAAAGGCCTATCTGCTGGGAGAGATGGAGCTGGAACGCCTGTTCCTGCGACCCGAGAGCTTTTATGCCGAAAACAACATCACCCTGCGGCTGGGTCAGCGTGTTACCGCGATAGATCCGCAGGCCAAGACGGTCACCGTGGGGCACGATGTGATCTCGTACGACGAACTGGCACTGACCACCGGATCTGAACCCCGCCATCTGCCCGCCTCGATTGGCGGTGATCTGAAAGGCGTGCATGTGGTGCGCGACCTGTATCATGTGGATGAAATGGAGCCTTATGTCACTGAAGGCGCGCGTGCCCTGATCGTGGGCGGCGGCTATATCGGGCTTGAGGCTGCGGCCGTCTGCGCCAAACGCGGGGTCAAGGTGACTCTGGTCGAGATGGCAGATCGTATCCTGCAAAGGGTAGCCGCACCCGAGACCAGTGATTACTTCCGAACTCTGCACACTCAACACGGTGCCGATATCCGCGAGGGCGTGGGGCTGGACCATCTGGTAGGCGAAAATGGTAGTGTGGTCGGCGCTGTTCTGACCGATGGCACCAAACTGGACGTTGATTTCGTTGTTGTTGGCGTGGGTATCACCCCTTCGACCCAATTGGCTGAAATGGCCGGGTTAGAGTTGGACAACGGGATCAAGGCCGACGCGCATGGGCGTACCTCCGATCCCTCAATCTGGGCGGCGGGTGATTGCGCGTCTTTCCCGCATGCCGGGACGCGCATCCGACTGGAAAGCGTGCCAAACGCCATTGATCAGGCCGAAGTTGTAGCCCAGAACATACTGGGCGCGGGCAAGGACTATGTGGCGACGCCCTGGTTCTGGTCGGACCAATATGACGTCAAACTCCAGATCGCCGGGCTGAACACAGGCTATGATCGCGTCGTGACCCGTCAGGGCGAGGGGCAGACTGTATCCTTCTGGTATTACAAAGGGGATCAGTTGATTGCTGTTGACGCGATGAACGACCCGCGCGCCTACATGGTTGGCAAACGCCTTATTGATGCAGGTAAGACCGCCGATCCTGCAGTGGTTGCCGATCCCGAGGCGGACCTGAAACCGCTGCTTAGGGCGTGAGGATCATTGCCGGAGAGTTCCGGGGCCGGGCTTTGACCTCGGTCGGCAAAGGGGATGCAGGTGCACATCTGCGCCCCACTACCGACAGGGTCCGGGAAAGCCTGTTCAACGTTCTGACCAATCAGATTGATTTTGATGGCTTGCGCGTACTGGACCTTTTTGCGGGCACTGGCGCGCTGGGGCTAGAGGCTTTGTCGCGTGGCGCGGCGCACGTAACCTTCGTTGATGACGGGCGCGTGGCACAGGGTCTAATCCGCAAGAATATCGACCTGACCCACAGCGCCGACCGCACCGACCTGATCCGCCGGGACGTCACGCGATTGGGTGAGAATCCGGGCAAGGCCTATGACCTGATCTTCCTAGACCCCCCCTATGGCAAAGCACTGGGGCAGAAAGCCATTGCAGCCTTATCGTATGGCTGGATGGCTGACGGTGCCCTGATTGTCTGGGAAGAAAACGCACCGATGCAGGCACCCAACGGGTTCATTAAGCAGGACGCCCGGAAATACGGCGATACCTATATCACCCTCCTGTGGCACGATGATCCCGACAGATGACCACGAGAGTCTGGATTTGGACACTGTTCAGGCACACATGGTCGGGCCATTGTCGGTGGACCGCCGACGCGAATGCTGTCCAATCGACTGAGACGGACTCTCGCCGCTCTCGCCTCTGTTGTTCTATCTTTTGAGAATTTGATCGGGCGTGCTAGTGTCTGCGCTATGGACCGAGCCCTAACCCCTTCGATCTGGTCTGTTCCCAAGGACGCTGACGCGGCCACCGGGCCTGAACGCAAACCCATGCGAGCCCCGGTCTTCATCCAGGACGCGATGACGCCATTGGGCGACGAAACCCTGCTGTTGAAACTGTTGCGCGACCAGTCCGCTGATCAGGACGAATAGGTTGGGTGGAACTTATTGCCCGGCGATAGGGTAAAGATATCAACACCATCCGCCGTCACACCCACCGAGTGTTCAAACTGCGCGGACAGCGATTTATCGCGAGTCACGGCAGTCCAGTCATCGGCCAGCGTCTTGGTTTCGGGACGGCCCAGGTTTACCATCGGCTCAATGGTAAAAAACATACCTTCTTCCAGCATCGCACCGGTCCCCGGACGCCCGTAGTGCAGCACGTTCGGTGGCGCATGGAACACCCGGCCCAGCCCGTGCCCGCAGAAATCGCGAACAACGCTCATCCGGTGCGCCTCGACATAGGCCTGAATGGCGTGGCCGATATCACCAAAGGTATTACCGGGTTTGACCATCTCTATACCCTTGAACAGCGCGTCATGTGTCACCTGGATCAGACGCTCGGCCTTGCGCGGCAGCTTGCCCGCCACATACATGCGCGATGTATCGCCGAACCAGCCATCCACGATCACCGTGACATCGATATTCAGGATGTCACCGTCCTTCAGCCGCTTGTCGCCGGGAATCCCGTGGCAAACCACGTGGTTCACACTGATGCAACTGGCGTGCTGATAGCCTTTGTAGCCAATCGTTGCCGACGTCGCGCCTGCATCCTCGACCATCTGAGTGATGATCCGGTCAATCTCACCCGTGGTTTGGCCTGGAAAAACATGCTCCGCGATGTTGTCGAGTATCCGCGCGGCCAAGGCCCCTGCCGTATGCATACCGGCAAAGTCACCCTGTTCATAGATACGGATACCGTCCTTTGTCAGACGGCCACGATGTTCTTTCATGGATGCAAGGCTCCGAATGTTTCGCGCAACCCGTCTTTTACGCTGCTTGTGCAGAAAGTTCCAGAGGGCTTGAGGTCGCGCGCGGTAGGTTGCTTAGATGGTCCTTTGGGCCGGTTCTGCAAGTGCCACAGCGTCGATTGGACAAGTGAAGCGCGTCGTATCGAGGCCTGCAGACAGGTTCGGGCAGAAATTTTCCTCGATTTTCAGCCCGTTTCGGCGCCTATTCTGCATAGTGACGCCGGATTTCGACGATATTGCCAGGGAAAAGAACAATGCCGCACAAGCGAGAATTGATATCAAACGGAAACCCGATGGAAACCATTGTCGGGTTCAGCCGTGCAGTCAGGGTGGGAAATTTCATTGCGGTGGGCGGCACCGCCCCGGTCGATCAGGAGGGCAAGACCGTAGGGGTCGGTGACGTGTTCTTGCAGACCAAGCAGTGTTTCGAAATCATCAAAGCAGCCTTGGAACAGGCAGGGTCCGGTTTGCACGACATCGTGCGTACCCGCGTGATCCTGACGGATATCAACAACTGGAAGCAGGCGATCGAGGCGCGGAAACTTTACTGCCTGGATGCGCGGCCGGTCGACACGATCATGGCCATCGACCGTTTCGTGAACCCCGAATGGCTGGTCGAGATCGAAGTGGACGCCGTTGTCGCCAATTGACGCAAAGCTGTGCTTACCTGACCCAGTTTCCTGTTTCGGGCCGCACCCATACCCCTTCGGGCGAAATTCGTGTCCCATGGATCAACCTTTCCACGCCCTGCGCTTTTGCAGCGTCGAACGCCTTGGCGTAGGCGGGGTCGATATCCGCCGCCAGCGCAAACCGGTCACAGTCGGTACGCTGCACCAGATACAGCATGATCGCCCGGTGCCCTTGCGCCACCATCCCGGACAACTCGGCCAAATGCTTGGCGCCACGCGCGGTCACGCTGTCTGGAAATTCGGCCAGACCCGGCTGTCGTGACAAAGTTACGCTTTTTACCTCGACATAGGCGTCCGGCAGCCCCGGTTGGCTCAGTAAAAAGTCGATGCGGCTTTTCTCACCATATTTTACTTCGGCCCGAATGGTGCCATAAGCGGTCAGTTCGGGTATCTCGCCCGCCTCTAACGCAGCCCGCAGCGCCTTGTTTGGAACGGATGTATCCACGCCGGTGAAATGCCCGTTTTCATGGTCGACCAAACGCCAGCCGTATTTAAGCTTTTTCTTCGGATTGTCATTTGGCTCAAGCCAGATTTTTTCACCCGGTTCAGCCAGCCCCATCATCGAGCCGGGATTGGCACAATGGGCCGTGACCTCGCGTCCGTCCTCAAGCGTACAATCCGCCAGAAAGCGTTTGTAGCGGCGGATCAGGCGGGCGGGGACGAGGGGGGTTTCAAATCGCATGCCTCACGGCCTATACCTGCCCCAAAGGTCGATCAAGAGGGAGGCGCGTACCATGGCCAATCCAACCGCTGCGATGCTTGTGATCGGAGATGAGATTCTGTCAGGCCGGACCCGCGATTCGAATATGCACTTCTTGGCCGGAGAGCTAACCAAACACGGTATCGACCTCAAAGAAGTGCGTGTCGTCAGCGACGACGCGCCTTCCATCGAAACTGCGGTCAAGGCACTATCGCAGGCCTATGACACCGTTTTCACCAGCGGCGGGATCGGTCCGACCCATGACGACATCACCGCAGATTGCATTGCGCGCGCTTTCAGCAGGCCCATCGACGTGCGCGAGGATGCGCGGGCGTTGCTTCAGGCCCACTACGACAAGTCCGGTCTGGAGCTGAACCACGCGCGTTTGCGGATGGCACGTATCCCTGACGGGGCCACGCTGATCGAAAACCCGGTTTCGACGGCTCCTGGATTTACCATAGAAAACGTGCACGTGATGGCCGGGGTGCCATCGGTTTTTCAGGCTATGGTTGCCAGCGTGCTGCCCGGCCTGACCGGAGGCAATCCGCTGCTGTCACAGACCTTGCGCGTGGATCGGGGCGAAGGCGATATCGCCGCAACCCTCGCCGTATTGGCCGAGAAGTTTCAGGATCTTTCGATCGGTTGCTATCCATTCCAGGTCAATGGTGCCTTTGGCGCGAACGTGGTCGTGCGGGGGACGAACGGCGCGCAAATTGACGCGGCCATAACCCGCTTGGCGAAAGAACTGAATCTGTGAACACCAACTGGGCCGCAATCGTCGACGGCACCTGGCCTGCTGCACGGTACGAAAGACTAGGGCCATTTCAATTGCGACAGGGACAGGGCGGCGGCTCGCGCGTAAGTGCCGCAAGTGCGCTGGGTCCGGCGACCGAGGCTGATATCGACGCCGCCGAAGCCGCGATGCAGGCGATGGGGCAAAAGCGCCTATTTTGCCTGCGTCCAGGGGATGAGGCGCTGGACGTGCAGCTTGCCGCGCGAGGGTATGACATTCTAGACCCAGTCAATATCTATGCCTGTCCCGTTGATCATCTGACCGACATCCCCATCCCCCGCGTGACGGTCTTCACCATTTGGGAGCCTCTGGCCATCATGCGCGAAATCTGGGCGCAGGGCGGGATTGGAGCGGAACGGATCGCCGTGATGGACCGCGCGAAGGGTCTGAAAACCGGCTTTCTTTTGCGTCGCAACGATCATCCCGCCGGCACCAGCTTTGCTGCGCTGCAGGACGGCATTGTCATGGTTCACGCACTTGAGGTTTTGCCAGAACACCGTCGGCAGGGGCTGGGTGCATGGGCGATGCGCGCTGCTGCATTCTGGGCGCAAGAGCATGGGGCCAAAACGCTCAGCGTGATCTGCACCAAGGCAAATGACGGTGCTAACGGGCTATATCACGCACTTGGGATGGAGATTGTCGACGAATACCACTACCGTCAGTCTGCCTAAGGAGAGAGACCGACGTGACCGACCAGACTATGCCCACTGCGCTGAACCTGCCGATGGTGGACCCGCTGCCGCCCGAAACGCAGAAGTATTTCGATATCTGTGTGGAAAAACTGGGCTTTGTGCCAAACGTGCTGCGGGCCTATGCCTTTGACATCGACAAGCTGAACGCGTTTACCGCGATGTATAACGACCTGATGCTGGGCGACAGCGGCCTCAGCAAGTTAGAGCGCGAAATGATCGCGGTGGTCGTGTCAGCGATCAACAAGTGCTTCTACTGCCTTGTGGCCCATGGCGCAGCGGTACGGCAGTTGTCTGGCGATCCGCAATTGGGAGAGAGGCTGGTCATGAATTACCGCGTCGCCAATCTGAACCCGCGCCAGCGTGCAATGTTGGATTTTGCCGCCAAGATGACCACAGCCAGCACCGAGATCGAAGAGCCGGATCGCCAGCGTCTGCGCGACGTAGGTTTCACCGACCGGGATATCTGGGATATTGCCAATGTCGCCGGGTTTTTCAACATGTCTAACCGGGTTGCAAGCGCGACTGCTATGGCTCCGAACGACGACTATCACGCGCAGGCTCGATGATCAGAATTGCAGGAGTGTTCCTTTTGGTGCTGGCAGGACCAATTGCCGCCCAGGACCTGACGTTGCCCACAGGTGCGCGCCAGCTAAGCGAACGTGTCAGTCCGCTCGACAGTTATGACCTGCCGACCGGCCCATTCGACGGTGGCACCCTGCCGGTGCGCCAAGTCGAAGGTCGGGTCGAAAGGTTCACATGGCGCGTGCAATCTGGTTCCAGCACAACGCTGCAACTTCTGGCGCCGCTGCGCGAACAGATCACCGCGCAAGGTTATGACATTATGTTCGAATGTGCAGCCAAGGCCTGCGGCGGGTTCGACTTCCGCTTCGCGACAGAGGTGGTGCCAACCCCCGACATGTACGTGGCGATACAGGATTATCGCTTTCTGGCCGCCGCACGCGGAGAAGACGTAGTCACCCTGCTAGTCAGCCGCAACCCGCCCAGCGGTTACATCCAGATGATCCGGGTGACCCCGGTAGACGCCTCTGCCCCTCCCCCATTGGTGATCGAAGAAACAGTCGAGAACTCGGGCGGACTGCTTTCTGCCCTGGCGCAGAACGGGCACGTTATTCTGGACGATCTGAATTTCCGTACCGGTGAAATCACCCTGGGCGAAGGCCCGTTTGCCTCACTGGCGCAGATAGCGGGCTATCTGGCCGACAACCCGGGCACGCGACTGGCACTTGTTGGACATACGGACGACACCGGTGCGCTGGATGCTAATATTTCTGTCAGCACGGGACGGGCGCAAGCGGTGCGCGTCCGACTGATCGAGGCATACGGCGTGTCAGGCGACCGGATCGAAGCGCGCGGAATCGGATACCTGGCCCCCCTAACCTCGAACGCCACACCCGAAGGTCGCGACCTGAATCGCCGGGTTGAGGCCGTGCTGCTGGTCAACTGACTCGGCTTTCCTGCATCGAAGGGTTCTGACAATTCAAAAAAAGACCCGCATCAAAGCGCGGGCCGTTGAAGTTTACCGAGGAGATATGTGCTGTTTTATAAACTATCTTCACCAATAAAGACGATTTGTCGACGAAACAAAGACAATATGAGATTTTCTTTGACGTATTGCCAGCACCTTAAGCGGACGAAGTGAGTCAATTCACAGAACGCAGCACGATTTCTCTCCTGCGTACTGTAATTTCCGTTAACTCGCCCAGTCCATCAGGCCTTTGTCTGCGAAGGACTCGACGAGGAAATCAATGAATGCGCGCACCTTGGGTTGCGTGAAACGGCCGGGTGGATAGACGGCATAGATGCCCTGTACTTCATCGGGCAGGGATGGCATTGCATCCAGAACCGCACCGGTTTTCAGCGCGTCCGCGTATAGATAGCTTGGCAGATAGGCGATCCCCAGACCCGAGATGGCCGCATTCAGCAGCGACTGACCGTCATTGACGCTCAGCCAGCCGGCCGTGCGCACCTGCCGCTTTTCGCCGGATGGTGCGGTCAGCCGCCATACATTGCCGGATGACTGGCTGGAATAGTGCAGCAGTTTGTGTTCGTTCAGATCGTCGATCTTCTGCGGGCGGCCAAACTTTTCGATGTAACTGGGCGCGGCGACCATGCGTTTCACGGTTTCAGTCAGTTTGCGGGCGCGCAGGGTGCTGTCTTCCAACTCGCCAATACGCACGGCAACGTCAAATCCTTCCGAGATCAGCTCCACATAGCGGTTGTTCAAAACCATGTTCACCGTAATGTCCGGGTAGGCGGCCAGAAAATCCGACAAAACCGGTGACAGGTGATTCACCCCGAAATCCGTCGCTACACTGATCCGCAACAGGCCGGACGGTGCAGATTGCATTGAGGTAACCAGCGCATCCGCCTCGCCCGCGTCATTCAGAACGCGGCGCGCGCGGTCGTAATAAGCCAATCCGATCTCGGTCGGGGAAACGCGACGCGTGGTGCGGTTCAGCAACCGCGCGCCCAACCGGGCCTCAAGGCTGGATACGTGCTTTGACACAGCCGATTTGGAGATGCCCATTTTCTTGGCCGCATCTGTGAAGCCTCCTTGGTCCACCACATTGGCAAAGGCTTCCATTTCGGTCAGTCGGTCCATTCTCATTCCCCAGGTCTTTTGTTCTTTGTCTCACTATTGGGGTCAATCTGGGCGGAAACTGGGCAGACATGGGATAATATCAGGGTTTTAAAACGGATCGTTTGCAGATGGGAAACGCGGAAACAATGGTTTCCAAATGCACTACATCCAATAAAGAGACCGATTTTGGGACCGATGATCCTGATATGCTAGGATGAGAATGGCAAATTTGTGACCATGGAGGAGATCATGAAACTGCTTTTTGCAATTGCGGCCCTGTGCCTGTCCGCAACCGTTGCGTTGGCCGGTGGAGAAACACCATCAAACCCCGACGCGGAAGTCTATTTCGTGACCCCTGCAGACGGGGAAACGGTTCAATCTCCGGTCACCGTGGTCTTTGGCCTCAGTGGCATGGGCGTGGCCCCTGCCGGAACCGAGAAAGAGAACACTGGCCACCACCACCTTTTGATTGATCGCCCGCCAATTGGTGAGGGCGAAGGCGGCGCCGATGAGCTGGCTTATGGCCTGCCTGCCGATGAAAACCACTTGCATTTCGGCGGCGGTCAGACCGAGGTAACGCTAGAACTTGCACCCGGAGAGCACACGCTACAACTGGTTCTGGGCGATGCGGGCCATGTGCCGCATAACCCGCCGATTGTGTCCGAGGTGATCACGATTACGGTAGAGTAACAGCGCGCCTGCATAAACTTGGCTGCCGACACTGGTGGGATTCACACTCAGGCCGTGGGACTCGGCCGTGGTTCTTTTTGCGGTGGGCTAATGCACTCAGAGGTCTGCCGCCAATCGTATACCTTGATTGATCGCCCGTTTTGCATCCAGCTCAGCAGCAACATCTGCACCACCGATGACGTGTGGCGTGATACCGCGTTCGATCAGCGCATCTGCGAGGCTGCGGTCCGAGACCTGACCCGCGCACAAAACTATCGTATCCGCCGCAATGACAGTCGGGTCGGCGCGGTCTTCGCCATAGCTGACATGCAGGCCGTCTTCGTCGATCTTTTCATAGTTCACGCCACCCACGAAATTCACCTGCTTCATCTTCAGCGTTGCGCGGTGAATCCAGCCCGTGGTTTTTCCAAGCCCCTTGCCGTGCGCCTGCTTCTTGCGTTGCAACAGGGTTACCTGACGCTTGGGTGCCTCGGGCTGTGGGCCTTCGGGGGCCAGACCCGAGCGGTGATCGGCCGGGTCAGTGACGCCCCATTCCTTCATCCAAAGGGGGAGGTCGGTGGTCGCGCTGTGGCCGTCTTCGATCAGGAATTCAGAGACGTCAAAGCCAATACCCCCGGCGCCGATCACGGCAACGGATGCGCCGACCTCGGCCTTGCCGCGCAGGACGTCGATGTAGCTCAATACATTGTCGCGGTCCTGCCCGGGTATCTGCGGATCGCGCGGGGTGACACCCGTGGCGATCACCACCTCGTCAAAGCCGGTCAGATCGTCGGCGCTGACTTCGCGGTTCAGTTCCAGTTTGACACCCAGATCGGCCATCATGGTGCGGTACCAAGCGACCAACCCCCAGAATTCTTCTTTGCCCGGAACCTGTTTCGCCATGTTCAGCTGGCCCCCGATCTCACTGGCACGGTCGAACAAGGTGACGTTGTGGCCACGCTGGGCGGCGGTCATCGCGGTGGACAACCCAGCCGGACCTGCGCCGACGATAGCCACGGACTTTGGCGTATCAGACTTGCCAATCAACAGTTCGGTCTCGTGACACGCGCGTGGGTTCACCAGGCACGATGTCAGCTTACCGCTGAACGTGTGGTCCAGACAGGCTTGGTTACAGGCAATGCAGGGCGCGATCTTGGCTGACTCTCCTGCCATTGCCTTGGCCACGAAATCCGCATCCGCCAGCATTGGCCGGGCCAGCGAGACAATGTCGGCACAGCCTGTCGACAGCACCTCTTCGGCCACCTCGGGGGTGTTAATGCGGTTCGAGGTGATCACCGGAATAGACACCTTGCCCATCAGCTTTTTCGTCACCCACGCAAAGGCCGCGCGGGGAACGCTGGTGGCAATGGTCGGGATTCGCGCCTCGTGCCAGCCAATGCCGGTGTTGATGATCGTGGCGCCGGCCTTTTCGATCTCTTGCGCCAGTTGCACCACCTCGTCATGGGTCGAGCCGTTGGGAACAAGATCGATCATGGAGAGGCGATAGATGATGATGAACTCACGGCCCACCGCTTCGCGCGTGCGGCGCACGACCTCAATAGGCAGGCGCATCCGGTTCTCGTAAGACCCGCCCCAGCGATCGGTACGCTTGTTGGTATGGGTCACGAGGAACTGGTTCAGGAAATACCCCTCGGACCCCATGATTTCGACCCCATCATAGCCCGCCTTCTGAGCCAGAACGGCAGCGTTGACGATATCGCTGATCTGTTTCTCAATGCCCTCTTCATCAAGCTCGCTCGGAGGGAATGGTGAAATGGGCGATTTCACCGGGCTGGGCGCCACGCATTTCGGGCCATAGGCATAGCGGCCCGCATGCAGGATCTGCATCGCGATCTTGCCGCCCGCCTGATGCACCCGGTCCGTCACGATAGAATGGTTCGCCACGTCCTTTTCGGTCGTCATCATCGACGCACCCGGCAGAACCGATCCTTCCAGGTTTGGGCCAATCCCACCCGTCACCATCAGCGCCACGCCGCCGCGTGCCCGGTCGGCATAGAACTCGGCCACCCGGTTCCAGTCCCCGGTTTCCTCAAGCCCCGTGTGCATCGAGCCCATCAACACCCGGTTCTTCAAGGTGGTAAAGCCCAGATCAAGCGGGGCCAGCATGTTTGGGTACGCAGTCATGGCGAAACTCTCCCTCCTGAAGTCATGCCCCAAATTGCCGTACGCGTCACCTTTGTCACGCGAAACCTCACGTCACCCCCTTTGCTGCTGCGGCCACGCTTGGTACAGCTTGGCCGGATAACCATGAGGCCGCGCATGACCCCCGCAGAGATCGCCAAACTTCCCTATCGTCCCTGTGTCGGGCTGATGCTGATGAATACTGAGGGCAAAATCTTTGTCGGCCAGCGCAACGACCGGTTTGAGGATGCGTGGCAGATGCCTCAAGGCGGCGTGGACAAAGGTGAAAACGCCCGCGACGCGGCTCTGCGCGAGCTGTGGGAAGAAACCGGCGTCACTGCCAACCTGGTTCAGATAGTCGCTGAAACCGACAGCTGGCTGCCCTATGACCTGCCGCATGACATCGTACCCAAAATCTGGAAAGGCCGCTATCGCGGGCAGGAACAGAAATGGTTCCTGATGCGGTTTCTGGGGGCTGATGACCAGATCAACATCGAGACTGACCACCCCGAGTTCACCCGCTGGAAGTGGCAGGACCCCGCGCGCCTGATCGATGAGATCGTGCCGTTCAAACGAGATGTGTATGAGCGGGTGATGGAGGCGTTTGGCGGGTATTTGGGGTAAGTTCTTTTTGTCTGTTATGAGCCCACAGCGGACGTCTTGTCACGAGCTGATCTGCTCAACCAAATGCCTGTGAAACGGAAGCAGTGTCAGCGCACCTTTCGCACTTAAGTCGAAAGCCAGGTACAGTTTCCACTTAGAGTTGTGAAAGGTTATTTTCGCGAAACATATCAGAAATGAACACGGCATTCCCGAACCGCCTCTGACCGTTTCTGAAGGAGCGTTCTGGGAAAATATCGTACATTGAATAGTTCCGCCGATCCAGTTCATTACACAAGTCTAGTAGCAGCGGGCAGTTTTTATAATGCGGTGTGGCAAACCATTCGAACATGATCATGTCGATCCGCTGCTCGGACAACATGGCTGCCGCTCCCTTGAAAATATTTAATTCAGATCCCTGAGCGTCAGTCTTCATACAAACGACATGGTCAATGCCTTTCTCCTCGCAAAAATTGTCAATCGTATTCAGATCAACCTCGATCGTGGTGTCCACAACAGCCTCTGGATGGTTTTTCAGCGCTGCGCCATTCATTGATAAGAGCGAAGAAGTCCCGACCTTTTTCCCGACATAAAATTCGGATCGACCGCTTTTGTCGCTCAGAGCTTGTTCAACTACGGTTACGTTTCTGTGAGATTGAAAGCGGTCGGCGATAAAAACGGCCTGCTGCGGCAATGGCTCGAAGAGAAAGCACTGACTGTTGGGAAAAATACGGATCAGATGCCTTGCGATTGTTCCGCGGTTCACACCAACATCAAACACCGCTCCCGGCCTGTCTACCGCTCCCGACAACCGCGCCAGAGCGCCAACCGGACCACCTGCTTTAACCAGCTTTTTTGCACGGACTGTGAGTTCAGAATTCATTCGATTCGGGACACTTTAGCGTAAAAGTTGCGCCACATTGGTTCTACAAAGCATTCAAAATGGCTCGCTACGGCACGCATTTTGTTCGCCCTGCAGACTGATCCATATCATTCATTATTAGTCAACTCCTGCGACTTCTCTGTGAATTACAAGTTAACTAAGCATGCGAAGCTTTCGGTTGTCACACGACAACGACGGGCTCTAAACTGGCACCCATGGCGCGGCTCGAACGACCGCTTTTAGGTAAAAAAATACACTGCCGTGATGATGTTATGTCGGATAGTGACCATGGAGCCCAACCGTGCCGTGGTTTCATCGATCCCCTTTAACCTTCTAAACGGAACTCCTCAAACCAACCCCGCCTCCCGCAACAATTCCAACATGTTCGCCTCGGGCCGCGGGCCGATGTGCGAAATCACCTCGCGGGCGCAGACATTGCCGATTTTTGCGCAGGTTTCGTAGTCGCGGCCTGTCGCCATGCCGTACAGGAACCCAGCGGCGAACTGGTCGCCCGCGCCGGTTGCGTCGACGGGCGCAATCTTTTCAACAGGCACATCAATACGGGTGCCTTCGTGCAGAATGCTCACCCCATCGCCAGACCGGGTGCAGACGACCAGAGGGCAAATCTCAGCCGTCTTAGCCAGCGCTTCCTCTAGATCGCTTGTTTCAAACAGCGACTTGATCTCGTCCTCGTTGCCGATGACGAAATCCAGCTCGTGTTCGATCAGCAGCAGAAAATCGGCGCGGTGGCGTTCCACGCAGAACGGGTCGGAAATGGCGATGCCGGTCTTGCCGCCGCCCTTGTGGCAGTCGCGCGCGGCCTCAAGAAACGCAGCCTTACCCTTTTCCTTGTCGAACAGATAGCCTTCGAGGAACATGATCTGGCTGTTTCCTGCCACCTCGTTCGGGACGTCCTTTGACGACAGTTCCGAGGAAATGCCCAGATAGGTGTTCATCGACCGTTCACCATCGGGCGACACAAAGATCATTGAGCGTGAGGTAGGCAATTCACCCCCCGGCACGGGCGGGTTGACGAAATCCACCCCGTCCTCGTTCATCGCATCCGCATAGAACCGGCCCAGCGCGTCATCATGAACCCGGCCAATGAACGCGGCGTCCAGGCCCAGCGCACCGGCCCCGGCGATCGTGTTGGCAACCGAGCCGCCCGGTGTCTGCACCCGCCCCTCCATTGCGGCATATAGAACCTCGCCCCGGTCACGTTCGATCAGTTGCATGATGCCCTTCTCGATCCCCATCAGTTCAAGGAAATTGTCATCGGCCTGGGAAATCACGTCCACAACAGCGTTTCCGATGCCAACAAGCTGGTAGGTTTTCATAGGTTCTTGTCCTCAAATTCGCAGAGGTCGCGGATGATGCAGGTTGCGCACATCGGTTTGCGTGCCTTGCAGTGATAGCGGCCATGCAGGATCAGCCAGTGATGCGCATGCAGCTGGAAATCGGTTGGGATGTTATCTTCGATCGCGCGCTCAACAGCATCAACGGTTTTACCCGGACAGATACCGGTGCGGTTGCCGACACGGAAGATATGCGTGTCTACGGCTTGCGCAGGGTACCGCCACCACATATTCAAAACCACATTGGCCGTCTTGCGCCCCACGCCCGGCAAGGATTGCAGCGCCGCGCGGGAATTTGGAACCTCGCCGCCGTACTGATCGACGAGGATGCGGCTCAGCTTGATGACGTTCTTCGCCTTCTGGCGGAACAGGCCAATGGTCTTGATATGTTCGATCAACCCCTCTTCGCCCAGATCCAGCATCTTTTGCGGCGTATCTGCGATCTGAAACAGGGCGCGTGTGGCCTTGTTGACACCCGCATCCGTCGCCTGCGCCGACAGCGCCACGGCAACAACGAGCGTATAGACGTTCACATGCTCCAGCTCACCCTTGGGTTCGGGGTCAGCGTCATGGAAGCGTGTGAATATCTCACGGATTTTGTGATAATCGAGTTGCTTTGCCATCCGACCCTTAATGCAATGCCTGAACCGGCGGGTAAAGTGTGTCAGGCACGAGTTGCGGCAAAGAAATGCGCTTCTTGCGGAACAATGAACACCCCGTCCTTGTCGTAAGAGGCAAGGTGATCGGCGATATCCTTCAGAACGCGGTCAATGACGGCATCCCCCTTGGCGCGCATGTCCTGTTCAACCGGCAGGGCCAGAACCTGCGCGCGCAGGTCTTCAAATCGGCGGTGGAGGGTGATGATGTCATGCTCGACAACCCGAAACCCCGCGCCTTCCAAAAGCGCGGTGATCAAATCGCCATCGCGAAACGAAAACGGCGCCCGCGCCTTTTGCGCGGCACCGGGGCTGACATGCCGCTCCAGTGCTTCGGCCAACCCATTGTTGAACTCTGAGATCGCGCTCCAACAGGTCAGGCACAGCCTTCCACCCGGTTTTAGCACGCGGTGTATCTCGGCCAGTGCCGCAGATTTGTCGGGAAAGAATTGCAGCCCTTGCTGGATGCAGGCCAAATCAAAACTGTGAACGTCAAAAGGCAGGTCAGTGACATCCGCAGCCTTCCAGTCCACGGAATGGCTGGACGCAGGTATTAAAGCCGAGGCTACGTCTATCATCGTCTGGTTCAAGTCAGTACCGACAACGCGCCCACGACCCGGCAGCATTGCGATGATCTCTCGCGTTAGAGCACCGGTGCCACAGGCGACATCCAGCACGTGATCGTTTTCGCAAAGTCCCAGCTTTTTCACCGTGGCCTGCGCCAGCGGCGCGAACATGGCAGGCACCGAATGATCCTGATACTTTTGGGCAGCAGCACCGGACAGGTGGAAGGCGTCGGCTTGAGGCATATCAGTCGCTCCTGAATTCACTCAGAGTAATCAGCCGGGCTGATTCCAACAATGGGCACAAAAATCGCAAGTTTCGGGTCGCTTCGGTCAGGTCCGACCGTCTAGGATCAGGCCAAGCCATAAAAAGGTGACAGCCATGAACATCCAAAACTCCGAATCCGGTTATCACTACAACGTCATGCGGCGCGCCATCGACCTGATCGACCAGGGCGGCGAGGGGCTGAGCCTTGAAGAACTGGCGCGTGAGATGAACATGAGCCCGGCCCATTTCCAGCGCCTGTTTTCGCGCTGGACCGGGGTGTCGCCGAAACGCTTCCAGCAATATCTGACATTAGGTCACGCCAAAGCCCTGCTGCGCGACCGGTTTACGACTTTGGAGACCGCGCACAACGTGGGCCTTTCAGGCAGTGGCCGCCTGCATGACCTGTTCTTGAAATGGGAATCCATGAGCCCAGGTGAATACGCCCGCAAAGGGGCTGGACTGACAATCTATTGGGGCTGGTTCGAAAGCCCCTTTGGCCCGGCCCTTGTCATGGGGACCGAAAGGGGAATCTGCGGCTTGGCCTTCGGGGCAGAGTCCGGTGAAGAAGGCGCGATGGAGGATATGCTTTCGCGCTGGCCGCAGGCTGATTTTGTCAAGGACCCGATGCGGCTGCGGCCTTGGGTACTCAGCGCCTTTGGCGCGGCCAGCGACCGGCTGGAGCCGACACCTCTCTACCTGATTGGCTCACCCCTTCAGATCAAGGTGTGGGAAGCTCTGATGCATATCCCGTCGGGCCATGTCACAACCTATTCCGAGATCGCAGAACGGGTCGGCTCACCTCGGGCCGTTCGTGCCGTGGGAACGGCGGTTGGGCGCAACCCTGTCAGCTGGTTGATCCCCTGCCACCGGGCATTGCGCAAATCCGGGGGCTTGGGCGGCTATCACTGGGGCTTGCCGGTCAAACGCGCCATGCTCGCCTACGAGGCCGCGCAGGCCGATGTCTGATTGACAGGCAAGCTTGCCAATGCAACAAGGCGGCTAGGTTCTGGTCCCCTGCCGCTCGCGGTCTTATGACTTTGGTGAAACCCGGTTGAGTAAACATCTGTTGCCCTTTCCCGGCGCACGGATGGCAATGCGAGGCCCGTCCAATCTTTGCGCCCGTTTACGGAAACGAGGCAAGACATGACACAAACCGTAATAATCGCCCCAATAGGCGACCTCAAGGCGCAGGCCAAGCGACTGCGTGAAAAACTGCGCGGCGCAGGGGTCGACCTGTCGCACGCACAATCGCTGGAACTGGTCGCCCAACAGCACGGCGTGCGCGACTGGAATACGCTGCGCGCGATGGCCGGAAATCGGATGCACCTGCGTGTGGGTGACAGGGTCAAGGGAACCTATCTGGGTCAGACATTCACCGCTGAGGTTCGCGGCCTAACTATATTGGGCGATGGGGCGCACAGGCGGATTACCCTGCAGTTCGACGCGCCCGTTGACGTGGTCACATTCGACAGCTTCTCGTCGTTCCGGCAACGGGTCAGCGGCGAGGTTGGATGGGATGGCCGGTCCACGCGCCGAACATCGAATGGTGAACCGCAGCTGGTGGTTCGCCCCATCTGACAAAATAAGGGCAAGGCACATCTCTGCGCCTTGCCCAATCCGTTTTCGATGGTGTTTGTTCTTACTCGGTTGTCCAGCCGCCAACGGCTTTGACCTCAAGAAAATCCTCAAGACCCCAAACGCCGCCTTCGCGCCCATTACCCGATTGCTTCATTCCGCCAAACGGTGAGCCAGCGCTGCGTGACTGACCATTCATCTCGACCATACCCGACCGCAGGTGACGCGCCATCCGGTTGGCACGCGCGCCGTCCTGAGTCTGAACATAGTTGGTCAGGCCATAAGGCGTGTCATTGGCGATCTCGATGGCTTCATCCTCGGTATCGAAGGGGATCATGGTCAAGACCGGGCCAAAGATTTCCTCGCGTGCGATGGTCATCTTGTTGTTGGCATCTGCAAACACCGTAGGGCGCACGTAGTACCCCTTGTTCAACCCCTCGGGCCGCCCTGTGCCACCTGCAACCAGACGCGCACCCTCGTCGATGCCTTTCTGGATCAGATCCTGAATCTTGGTCCACTGAACCTCGTTCACGACCGGGCCGATATGGCGTCCTTCCTCCGACGCCGGTCCTACGGTGACCTTTCCAGCCACTTCGGCGGCTGTCTCAACCGCCTGATCGTAGATTGGGCGCTGCACTAGCATGCGGCTTGGGGCGTTGCAGCTTTGGCCGGTGTTCTGCATCATATGCAACACGCCGCGCTTGACTGCCTTTTCGTCGGCATCGGCAAAGATCACGTTCGCGCCCTTGCCACCCAGTTCCAGATGCACCTTCTTCAGCGTATCCGCAGCATTCTTGGAAATCGCGGTGCCAGCGCGGGTCGAGCCGGTAAAGCTGACCATATCCACATCCGGATGGCCTGACAGTTGTGACCCCACCCCGGCACCATCACCGTTGACCAGATTGAACACCCCGGGCGGGAAACCGGCCGCATCCATCATCTCGGCAAAGATCATCGCGTTCAGCGGGCTCTGTTCCGACGGTTTCAGAACCATGGTGCACCCCGCAATCGCCGCAGCACCCACCTTGAGCGTGATCTGGTTCATCGGCCAGTTCCACGGCGTGATCAGCGCGGCAACGCCAACGGCCTCAAAAATGATCCGGTCATTGGGGGCATGATCACCCAGCGGGCGTTCGAACTGGAATTCACGCGCCGCGCGGATGAAGTTTTTCAGATGGTAAATCCCCGCGCCTGCTTGCGCCGTGCGCGACAGATCAATCGGTGCGCCCATCTCAAGCGACATGGCCTGTGCCAGATCTTCGGCGCGGGACTGGTAGATCTCGGCCAGTTTTTCGACCAGGGCAATCCGATCCGCGACTGGGGTGGCCATCCACCCTGGCAAGGCCGCCTTGGCTGCAGCAACAGCAGCATCCGTATCGGCCTGCGTGCCGAGTGAGATGACCGCGCATGGCTCTTCGGTCGAGGGGTTGATGACGTGAAAGTCATTGCCCGACGCGGGGGCCACCCACTGACCGTTGATGTAAAAATCGCGTTTTTCGATCATGGCGTATTCTCCTGTGCCAGCAGCCCAAAATAGCGTAGTTGCGGCTACTCTGGCACCGGCAACATGGCGCGGCAAGACATGATTTGATCAAATCATTCCGCGCGAATGCAAGGTTTAACAATCGCGGAAAGTGTTTAGGTTGACGGCAGCCGAATCGGGCTTTTACAGCAAAGGAGCTTCACAATGGGTTTGCGCATCAACGATACGGTTCCGAACTTCACCGCAGAAACGGACCAGGGCACCATTCAGTTTCACGACTGGATCGGCGACAGCTGGGCAATCCTGTTCTCGCACCCCAAGGATTTTACGCCTGTCTGCACGACCGAATTCTCGGCCGTCGCGCAACTGAATGACGAATGGGCGGCCCGCAACACCAAGGTGCTGGGCGTGTCGGTGGACGGCGTCGAAGACCACAAAAAGTGGAAAAAGGACATCGAAGCCTATGGCAACGCCAATCCCGGCTTTCCCATCATCGCCGATGACGGGCTAGCGGTATCCAAGGCGTTCGACATGCTGCCAGCCGAGGCATATCTGCCTGATGGCCGCACACCCGCAGACAGCGCAACGGTGCGGTCGGTCTTTATCATCGGGCCTGACAAACAGCTGAAACTGTCCATGACCTATCCGATGACCGTGGGCCGGAACTTTGCCGAGATTTTGCGTGCGCTGGACGGTTTGCAAATGTCGGCCAAGGGTGTCGCCACGCCAGCCAACTGGATACCGGGTGAGGACGTGATCATCCCCCCTGCGGTGTCAAACGACGAAGCGAAAGAAAAGTTTGGTGAGTTCAAAACGGTCTTTCCATATCTTCGTACGACAAAAGCACCGTCCTAAGACGGGCTTAGATATTGGGGGCCGACTTGGCCCCCAATCGCGCGTTCGGGCGCAGTTTGGCAAAGATGTTATTCCGAAGCAGCGGGCGGGCGTTGCGGGTGTAGATGCAGCTGCGCCCGATAGGCAGCACGCTTAAACTCTCGGGTCAGTTTATCAGACAAAGGCGGCTTGCTCTGAATGGTCGAGCCGCCGATTTTGCCCGCAATTTCCTGATTGCCACTGCCTTGCAACGCATGGATCGGCTGGCCGGTCAGCCAGTGCATCTGAAGAAACGTATCCACGGGCCGGTCGATCTGAGTGGTGGCAGCCAGCAGGCGGTTGGCCGCGCGTCGCCCCACCAGTTGACAGACACATTGCAGGCCGATCACCTTGGGCAGGATCAGGCGCAGTCCGTTTTGGCAAGCAAGGGTTTGGGCTGGGACTTCGCGCTGTTTCACGGGGATGCGGATGTAGTGATCCGGCGTGGCGATCGGTTCTAGCATCTCCAACGCCTCGACCATACGCGGGGCGTCGATACGCAGGTCATCTTCGGTGATGATCGCCAGATCAATCTCTTCCTCGACCATCTTGCGCCAGATACAGCGGTGGCTTTCGAAGACGCCGATCTCTGCAGGCTGCAACACAAAGGGATAATGTGGTCGGTGCAGGTTACCAGGGTGAAGCTGAACTCCGGCAATCTGGCTGGGGTCGCGGCCATTTACTGCCTCGAAAAGCTCGGCATTGGGAAGGTCGGCGCAAAGCCGTTCGGCGTTGGGGCGCCGGGCTGTACTTGAGGACATATGAATGACGAAAGATCGCATAGCGCTTTGCATAGATCACAGATGCTTGCAGGGAAAGCGAAACTCTGCGCCGCGCGTTTTCAGAACCCGCAGGGCGAGCCGGACTTTAGGTGAAGGCACCGAAAGACACGGACATCAGTTCGTGATTTGCCCCACATATGGTAGGGTGGCGGTGGCAGACTCGCATTCAGGCAGACCGTCGACCTCGAGCATACAGGCCGTGCAAGACAGGAGAGGACGATGGCATTCACAGATTGGTACGTTGAAGGCGACGCTTTCGGGAACTGCAATTGCGGCTATGCCTGCCCCTGCCAGTTCGAGGAATTGCCGACCCACGGTCATTGCCGCGGGTTGGAGGTTTTAGAGATTTCAAAAGGTCATTTCGGAGACACCGACCTGACTGGGGCTAAGGCCGCGTTGATTTATGCATGGCCGGGCCCGATTTTTGAGGGCGGCGGTGAGATGCAGGTTATTATCGACCCCAGCGCGTCAGATGCTCAGCGGGCCGCGCTGGAAAAGGTCTTTCTTGGGGAAGAAACCGAAGAAATGGCAACCCATTGGTTCGTCTTCCGTGCGATGTGCAAAACCGTTCACGAAACGCTGTTCCTTCCCATTGACTTTGAAATGGACATGGAGGGGCGCACCGCGAAGGTCGCAATCGGGGACGTCCTGAACTCGACCGGTCGGCCAATTCAGACCCCGCATGGTGGTGGCGAACACCGCGTCCGCATCGACATCCCCGGCGGGATTGAGTTTACCTTGGCCGAAATCGGCAGCGCGTCGACCAAGGCGGATACTGCGATCAAGCTGGACCTGACCGACAGCTACGGGCAATGGCACGTTATGAAGCACGGACCGTCAGGCGTGGCGCATTAGCGATCTACATCATGACCGAAGCGTGCAAGACAGCGATGTTTTTACGGAAGCTATCCGTCGACTGACGAGGCACCGCTAAAGTTTTCGAAACCGTCAGTGGTCTCAGTCACCTCTGCCTCGAAATGGGCGATCATCGACATTGCGGTTGGTTCGATCTGATCATGCCAGACCTGCCCGCCGTAAAAATCGCCCTTTATCTTCTCTCTTGCCTCCATCGAGGGGAAGGCGCGCATCCAGTGAACCTTGTCTGCGTCTTCCAAATCCCGAAGCGGGCCGAATACCAACATACCAGCGTCGCGCAGTGCTAAGCGATTATGCTTTTCAAAGAAGGTGATAAACTCCTCTCGGCGTCCGGGCTTGAGGGTGTAGTGACGTATTTCAAGGATCATGGAAGTGCCTCTTAGAACAGTCCTTTTACTTTCGGTGTCGCCCATCGACTTTTCAAGAGGCGGCAAAAGCAGCCCTTACAAAAAAGACCCCGGTCGAAACCGGGGCCTTTCGGGTTAAAAAAGGCGTGCAGATTAGTCTGCGCTTTCCTCTTTCTTTTCTTTCTTCTCAGGCACAACCTCTTCGCCAGTTTCCTGATCGACGACTTTCATCGACAGGCGGACCTTACCGCGGTCGTCAAAGCCCAGCAGCTTGACCTTTACTTCCTGACCTTCCTTCAGAACATCCGACGGATGGTTCAGGCGACGGTTTTCAATCTGGGACACGTGGACCAGTCCGTCGCGCTTACCAAAGAAGTTCACGAAGGCACCGAAGTCGACGATCTTGACCACTTTACCGGTGTAGATCTGACCTTCTTCCGGCTCGGCCACAATCGAATAGATCATGTCATAGGCTTTCTTGATCGATTCACCATCGGGCGAGGCGATCTTGATGACCCCGTCATCGTTGATGTCGACCTTGGCACCCGAGGTTTCCACGATCTCGCGGATGACCTTACCGCCCGATCCGATCACTTCACGAATCTTGTCAGTCGGGATGTTCATGGTCTCGATACGCGGCGCGTGGACCGAGAATTCACTGGTCTCGGACAGGGCTTTGCCCATCTCACCCAGGATGTGCATCCGGCCATCCTTGGCCTGTGCCAGGGCGGTTTCCATGATCTGCGGCGTGATGCCTGCGACCTTGATGTCCATCTGCAGCGAGGTGATGCCGTTTTCGGTACCCGCTACTTTGAAGTCCATGTCGCCAAGGTGGTCTTCGTCACCCAGAATGTCGGTCAGAACGGCGTACGACCCGTCATCTTCCAGGATCAGACCCATGGCGACACCGGCAACCGGAGCCTTCAGCGGAACACCCGCATCCATCATCGACAGCGAACCGCCGCAGACCGACGCCATCGAGGACGAGCCGTTGGATTCGGTGATTTCGGACACCACGCGGATGGTGTAGGGGAAGTCGGTCGGCGCAGGCAGAACCGCCTGCAGCGCGCGCCATGCCAGTTTGCCATGACCAATCTCACGACGGCCCGGGCCACCCACGCGGCCAACCTCACCAACCGAGTAGGGAGGGAAGTTGTAGTGCAGAAGGAAGTTTGATTTGAAGTTGCCATGCAGCGCGTCGATGAACTGCTCGTCATCACCGGTGCCCAGCGTGGTTACGGCCAGCGCCTGCGTTTCACCACGGGTAAACAGGGCGGAACCGTGCGTACGGGGCAGTAGCGAGGTTTCGGCTTCGATCGCGCGAACATCGGTGGTTGAACGGCCGTCAATGCGCTTACCGCCTTTGACGACGTCACCGCGCAGAATGCCGGCCTCCAACTTTTTCATCGCCGAACCAAGGTTGCTGTCTTCCAGCTGTTCCTCGGTCAGTGCCTCCTTGATCGCTTCACGGGCTGCAGCAACAGCGGCGGTGCGCTCTTGTTTGTCGGTGATCGCAAAGGCGGCGCGCATCTGCTCTTCACCGGCTGCTGAAACAGCGGCGTACAGGTCCGAGTAGTCGGGCGCTTGGAAATCGAAAGGCTCTTTCGCGGCTTCTTCGGCCAAACCGATGATCAGATCGATGACCGGCTGAATCTGCTCATGCGCGAAGGTCACGGCACCCAGCATTTCAGCCTCGGACAGTTCGTAGGCTTCCGATTCCACCATCATCACGGCGTCTTTGGTGCCGGCAACAACTAGGTCCAGACGCTGTTCGGGGTTCAGGCGCAGGTCCTGCATGTCGTCCACGGTTGGGTTCAGGACGTATTCACCATCCACGAAACCAACACGGGCGCCGGCGATCGGGCCCATGAACGGCGCGCCGGAAATGGTCAGCGCAGCCGACGCCGCGATCATCGCAACGATGTCGGGATCGTTGACCAGATCGTGACTCAGCACGGTGCACATCACCAGCACTTCGTTCTTGAAACCATCAACGAACAGCGGGCGGATCGGACGGTCGATCAGACGCGCGGTCAGCGTTTCTTTCTCGGTCGGGCGCGCCTCGCGCTTGAAGAAGCCGCCCGGAACTTTACCGGCGGAATAGTATTTCTCTTGGTAGTGTACGGTCAGCGGGAAAAAGTCCTGGCCGGGCTTTTGCTCTTTGGCAAAGGTCACGTTCGCCATGACGCTGGTTTCGCCCAGCGTGGCGATCACGGTGCCGTCGGCCTGACGGGCAATCTTGCCGGTTTCCAGTGTAAGCGTCTCTTCGCCCCACTGCATTGATTTCTTTGTTACATCAAACATATGCGTATCCTAAAAGGGAGCACTCCCAGGCGCATCCCGGGTCTCCCGTTTGCTTGGCGGCCCCATTGCCGCCGACCCCACTTTATCTTCCATTCGAGTGCCGGGGTCAGGGCACAACGTCTCAGATGTCTGGCGCATACATGAGAATGGGCCCAAAGGAAAGCGAAACCGAACGGCCAGACGGTCTTGCTCCGCTTGTGATTTCGTGATGATCCCCGCGTGGACGCGCCGCGTCAAAACCCGCTAAGATACGGTGGAATTGAGCGTTTTGGGAAAGGTATGCGGATAAAAACCTGGGTGACAATCGCATTTCTGGCATGGTTGGGCCTGTTGGGTCCGGCATTTGCCGCGCCGGGCGCTTTGATCGATTGGACCGCCTTGCCGGATCCGGCAGCGCAGAGCTTTGACGACCCGTTTCGCGCGCTCACGCCGGAACAACGTGACGACATCTTGTTTGCAATCCGTCTGCGCGGTCGGTTGCAAGCGGATGTTGGCAGTCCGGAAGAGCGCCAAAGATGGCATATGCTTTTGGCCGAGACCGAACAGGCGCTGGCCGCTGATCGGATTGATATCGATGGGTTGCTCTCTCAGCGCGAGGTCGTATCCCAGCATCGCAAAAAAGCCGACACCGCTGGAAACCCCAAACTGGACGGACAGATCGTCACCCTGACGGGCTTTGCCCTGCCGGCCCCCTCGGACAAAGACGGGCAGCGCACGGCCTATCTGGTGCCTCAGTCCGGAATGTGCAGTCATTTGCCACCCCCGCCACCAAATCAGATGATCCGGGTGAAACTCCACGATGGCTGGACGCCCGCCTACGACCACGAACCGGTACGTCTGACCGGGCGATTGGTCATCAATCCATCGGATCACGTGGTGAACGTGGTGGACGGCTTGGTGCAGATGCATGCGACCTTCCGAATGGATGCCGAACTGGTCGAGCCTTTGGCAGATGAACCTGGTCAAGCTGCTTGGCCGCCGGGCCTGAAAGACCGTTTGCGCGCGGCGCACAGCCGCAAAACCGATGGCTCTCGGGGGTTAAAATAGGCGGTGCGTTCTATCCATCATAAGCGGTGACAGACAACCGCTGGGCTTTCAGCTTGACGGCTTGAAGTTCCTCATGAGCAGGTCGTCAATCTATATACGCTGTTCTGCCTGTTGCTGATTTTTCTGCCCGTCGGGACGGTGCGTATCTGGGTCAAAGACGTCACACCAGACTATCCCTATGCCGGCTGGACCGCTATGACGTTTGCCGCCGGCATCGGTATTTGCCTCCCGTTCTTGGGCGATGGAGACGGTCTGTTACGACTTTGCCAAGGACGCCCACCCCCTGAGTATAGATATCGCAGTGAACGGCAATGAATATATCGGCATCGTCGGCACGATTCGCCATTTGGGGCTTGAAAACTGGGCAGTCTATTCCGCCGTGGGTCTGAGCCTTGCGATTTTCAGTTGCAACCTCGGCTTGCCGCTGACGCTCCGGTCTGCGTTCTATCCGCTTCTGGGTCAACGTGTCTGGGGCTGATGGGGCCAAATCATCGACACGCTGGCGGTTTTAGCGAAGCTGTTTGGCCTGACCACCTCATTGGGTCTGAGCGCAGAACAGGTTGCAGCAGAGCTAAATGAAGTTTACGGCCTCGAACCCGGTTCGACCGTTACCGCGTTGTTGATCATCGGGATCACCACTATCAAGTCGGGCTCGGTCTTGTTGGGTATGAATGCTAGAGTCAAACGACTCAGCAAGATCAATATGACCATGGTCGTGAACCTGTTTATCTTCTTCATCATCGTGAACGGAATCGACCCTGGCGGTCCAGCGCGTGTTCTGGTGCACGTTCGAAGACTTGGTTGCTATCGCCTTGCTTTTGGGTGGCGGTCTTGCTGCCTTGCAAGGCGCAGCCGTATCCACCGACATCCCCTTCGCTTTGGTGGTTTCGATGATGTGCTAGCGCCTGCGGCTAACGCTAAGATCAGAGAAGCCAAAATGTAGACCAGACCCCGAAAGACTCCACGCGCCCGTTTAATCGCGAACGTTTGGATATTTTTCGTAACTTGTCTGTTGCGAGCCATCCAACCTGTTCCAAGGCCGCTCATTGTGGCCGGTAACACGTTACTCACAATCAAAATGTCTCTGATATGATCGCGCCAGAAGCAGGTAATGATAACGATTGAGTAAATGGTAGAGGAACCGCGCTGCCAGAAATTCAGGGCTTGAGTTTCAAGGCATTTTCCCGCGAAGACGTGGTAAACCTGATCATGCAGCGATCGGAGATAATTCATGATCAGCCGAGATCAGCAAAAATCATCAGCTCTTGGATAGCTGGAGATTCACGCCCTGCCGAATCTCTGATCGACAAGAACAGGGATGAGCTTTTCCGACGTGCAGCTGCAATCATCTATCTGGAATACCAACAGCTGCGGGGCACCATTGCGGATTGCGCACCCAAAGCAATTGCAGATATCGGCTGCGGCTATGCGATCTTTGACCTTTTCCTTTGGCGCGACACCGCTTGCAAACTGGTCCTGATAGACCTCGAAAAAACGGAGGAAAAGCACTTCGGCTTCAACGAAACCGGAGCAGCATATTCAAACCTTGCTACGGCCAAGGCGTTTCTGATCGAGAATGGTGTTGAACCCGGACAAATTCATTGCCGAAATCCGGAGGTTGATGATCTGAGTACAGACGCGCCCGTTGATCTGGCGTTCAGCTTTATCTCATGTGGGTTTCACTACCCTGTTGAGACTTATCTTAGCTATTTCAAAGACGTTGTGGCGGAGAACGGGTCAATCATCCTCGATCTCAGGGCAAAAAAAGCGCACCAAGGCAAAAGACTTTTGGACAGTATCGACGAGGTTTCTGATCTGGTGGATGCAGCGCGCGACAGTGCCAATCGTGTTCTCGTCAAAAAAAGCGCATGGCTGAAGACAGCGTTATAGAAGGGTGCGCCCTTCCGGCGACCAGAAAAAGCAAACGCCCGCCAAAATGACGGGCGCTAAACCGGAAAATCCAGTTTCAAATCTTGTGCAAAAAGCGCTTAGCGGCGGATGCCCAGCTTTTTGATCAGGTCCTGGTAACGCGCTTCTTCCTTGCCCTTCAGGTAATCCAGCAGCTTACGACGCTGGGCAACCATCTTCAGCAGACCGCGACGACCGTGGTTGTCCTTCTTATGGGTCTTGAAGTGCTCAGTCAGGGTGTTGATGCGCGAGGTCAGAATGGCAACCTGGACTTCTGGCGAACCGGTGTCGCCGTCCTTGGTTGCGAATTCTTTCATGACGCGTGCTTTTTCAGCGGCAGTGATCGACATCGGGGTCTCCTTTAAAGGTTAGCGTGAATGGCGCAGGCCGGGATGTCGTCCAGCGCAGGCCCATGGAGAAAACCGCACCGATTCCGATGCGGATGGGCGCGTATAGGCGTATTTTCTTCGAATGGCAAAGGGATTCTTAAATCAGCTTAGCGCGGTCAGGTGCGCCAGTTTAGCACCAGAGATCAGTTGAATGTCGTCAGCGGTCAACCCTTCTGCGCCAAGCAACTGTGCAACACCCTGCCCGTCAACAACCACATGGACCAGATTTTCGTTCTCAGCGTCAGTTTCGATCTGAATTTCCGGATCATCCTGACCATCCCAGGACACGAACAGCTTATCCTGTCCGGGTTGGAAATCCATCACGGTCACCGCTTCATCCTCGGCTTCCGGGTCAAGAATGATGTCATCTGCGCCGTCGCCGCCGGTAACGATATCGCCACTGTCTGCCAGAATTTGATCCTCTCCAGCACCGCCGTTCAGAAAGTCGGTGGCGTGTTCACCGTCGGGATCCTCACCGGTAAGCACATCATTGCCATCGCCGCCGAACAGAACGTCCTCGCCCGCGCCCCCGTCCAGGATATCGTCGCCAAAACCGCCATGCAGCGCGTCATCGCCGTCACCGCCAAGCAGAGAGTCATCTTCCTGTCCGCCGTAAAGGGTATCGTCGCCCGCACCCCCTTCCATCTGATCTGCGCCGAAATGGCCGTAAAGCGTATCTTCGCCTTCGTCCCCAGCCATCAGGTCATCCCCATCCTCACCGTGAAGGATGTCATCTCCATCACCGCCAAGAATAGTGTCTAAACCTGCGCCCCCATGCAGCACATCATTGCCTTCGCCGCCATCAATGACGTCATCAGCGGCAAAGCCATTGATCTGATCATCTCCGTCCTGCCCGGTTAAAACATCCGCTTCGGCGGTGCCAGCAATGACCAGACCGCCTTGATACTCGGACACAATCGTTCCGGTTGGGGGCGTACCGGTTGAGGAGTCTTCCGCCTCGGTCTGCTCTTCAGCTTCGGTCTGCTCTGCAGGTTCGAGCGTATCTTCCTCACGCGTGTCGATTTCAATAAATTTACCCTCAGAGATTTCGTCGGGCTGGTCATCAATGCTGTCGTCCTCTTCAGGCGCGTCATCAGAGACAAACGCGTCGCTCAAGGCAATAGCCGCACCACCGACGGCGGCAAGGCTCAGCAATCCGAACAGAAACATGGGAACCCTCCGTGAACGCTCCGCCCCGACGGTAAATATCCCATGCAATCAACCGCTTGGTCAAAGCCAAGCTGATCTTGTGGTTAACCCTTTGTCACCACGGTTCTGGTTGCTGAGTGTACGCGATATAGAGCGGATGTTTCGGGTGCCCTTCCTTGGTCAGCCCCAGATGAAACAGCGGCAGACCCGTTCCGCGCAAAAGGGTTTCGACCGCAGGGCCACGCTCCAGATGCGCACCGTGGGTGCCCCAGGCGGCAATGACCTGATCGGCCCAATCTGCTCCGTCCAGAATGGCGGCATTGTTTTCCGGCCCCACCGGATCGGCTGCGGCGCGCATCTTGCGCGGGTCGGTGTCGCGCCAGGCAAAGATGTTGGTCACTTGAAACGCACCGAACCCCAAGGCCCGCGCGCGCCGTTCACATCGCTCAACGGTCGGGTCATTCTGCACCTCGGTCGCGGTCGATGGGTTCAGCATCACGAACAGCGCCTTGCGCCCCTCAGGGTCCCAGATACGGGTCAGGCTATAGCGATACTTCTCGCAATCGGAATAAACGGCGGTCGAGGGCGCATCGCCCTTGGTATGGGAACGGGTGATCATGTCCTTCGCCTAGCATGCCGGTCAATCGACGAACACCCGGCTGGGGTGCAATTCGCCCGATTTGTAGATACCCACGGCCACCGCCTTGCCATCCAGCGAAGCCCATGCCTCATCGCCATATTCCACGTCACCAGCCAGAACCATGCCCGGATTGCCATTGCGCAGACGGGTGGCGCCCTCGGGGGTGCATTTCAGCTCGGGCAGGTCGGTCAGGCCGGTTTCCAGCGGGTGTAGATACTCGTCCAGCGCGGGTGTCTTGGCCATCGCGTCGATCTGCTCGATGCTCAGGCCATCTTCGGCCTCGAACGGGCCGGACCATATCCGGCGCAGTTGTTTGACGTGGCCGTAGCACCCCAATGCTTCGCCCAGATCGCGGGCAATCGAGCGGACATAGCCGCCTTTGCCGCAGGTCATCTCTAGCACAACGTGGTCCTGATCAGGTCGGTCGACCAGAACCAGTTCCTCAACCCAAAGCGGGCGGGCGGACAGCTCCACATCTTCGCCATCACGCGCCAGCTTATAGGCACGCTGTCCGTCGATCTTCACGGCCGAGAACTTGGGCGGGACCTGCATGATATCCCCCAGAAACGGGGCGAGCGCCTGTTTGATATCGGCATCCGAAGGGCGCGCATCGCTTTGCGCAATCACTTCGCCCTCGGCGTCATCGGTGTTGGTGGCTTGTCCCAGACGCACGGTGAAGGTGTAAGCTTTCAGCGCATCGGTGATGTAGGGAACGGTTTTGGTCGCCTCGCCCAGGGCCACGGCCAGAACACCGGTTGCCTCGGGGTCCAATGTACCTGCATGACCCGCTTTCCGGGCCTCCATCGCCCAGCGCACCTTGTTGACCACAGCGGTCGAGGTCATGCCCGCAGGCTTGTCCACCACCAGCCAACCGGAAATGTCGCGGCCCTTGCGTTTGCGTCCCATCTTGCACCTTGATCCTTGCTGAGGCGCGCGACCTAGCGGATCGCTCTGCCGCTGTCAATTTCAGGGCGCGTCTTCTACCACCCCCACAATGGGACCCAGCGAAAACCCGATGTCAGACCGATTGCTGGCCCGCTCGTACATTCGGGAAATATTGCCGTCGAGAAACAGCGCGTTCGGAGTTTTCAGTACATCGCGAAACAGGCTACCAAACTCGTGGAAGGTGACATAATCGTCCGAGATTGCAAACACCGCCCGTGTCCCATCCGCGCTGGTGCCCACCCCATTACGCAAATAGAGCGAGGTCGAATCGGGCAAAAAACGCGGATGCAATTCCCCGTCAATCACCAGCATCGGACCGGACTGCGTAGCAAAGCGGCACACGGGCGCCCGATCTACGTAGTCCAGCGTTTCGAACACGTCGGCGCGACCGTCACGGATGCAGAACACTCCGTTGGGCAACAGGCCGAAATTGCCCGGCCCTGCATTGGGGATCACGCGCATCTGTTCTTGACCGTCTTCGACATAATGGCCAACGGGTGAGCGGTCATCGTGGTACATGCCCGCATTCATCGCGAAAGCCAGACGTTTGCCGTCGGCGGCCAGCACTTCGTTCACCGAAGAGAAATGCCCCAGCAACTCGCCATTTTCATCCTTCAGAAACAGGCGAAGGTCTGCCTCGGACGCATCCACTTCGCAAACCGTGTAACGCTTTTCTTCATGGGTCACCTTTTCGCAGGTCACCGCAGCAGCTTGCGCGGCCCAAAGGACGGCGCCCAAGGAGATAAGTGCGCGTATCACTCGTCCAGATCGCGGCGCACCGCGTCCTGTTCGAACATGCGGCGGGTGTCGTCCAGACGATCAAACGTGTCATCAAGACGGAACCGCAGATCGGGCGAAAATTTCAGGCCGACCTTCTTGCCAACCACGCGCCGCAATTCACCCTTGTTGCGGGCCAGCAGCTCGATCACGTCCTCCTGCCCTTTGCCACCCAAGGGCAGCACATAGGCAGTCGCGATCTTCAAATCGGGCGAAGTGCGCACCTCACCCACAGTGATCGACATGCGGTTCAGGTCGGGGTCGTGGACATCTCCGCGCGCCAGAACCTCGGACAGGGTGCGGCGGATCAGCTCGCCGACGCGCAGCTGTCGTTGGGACGGGCCGGGGCCATCGTGGAATTTATTCTTTGCCATATCCCCGATCTAAGCCCAAAGCAGGGCTTTGCCAAGCGGGCGCGAACGGGGTAGGAGGCTTTGAGCCGACAAATGCGAAAGGACCAGCGCAATGACCCATATTCCGGGGATCGTTATCACAGGGGCTTCGGGCCGCATGGGGCAGATGCTGATCAAGACCGTTTCGGATAGCGATCAGGCCCGTCTGGTCGGAGTGGTCGAGCGTGACGGCCACGATTGGGTCGGTCAGGATGTTGGTGAGGCCATGGACGGTCAGGCGATGGGTGTCAAAGTGACCGACGACCCGCTGGAGGCTTTCGCGCAGGCACAGGCGGTGATTGATTTCACAGCGCCTGAGGCAACGCTGGGATTTGCTGCTCTGGCGGCACAGGCGCGTTGCGTGCATGTGATCGGCACCACCGGCATGACCGAGGACCAGATCGCGGCGCTAGAGCCTGCCGCGCGCCATGCCGTCATCGTACGGGCGGGGAACATGAGCCTTGGTGTCAACCTGCTGGTGCAATTGACCAAAAAAGTCGCCGCCGCGCTGGATGAAGATTTTGATATCGAGGTGATCGAAGGTCACCATCACCACAAGGTCGATGCCCCTTCGGGCACCGCGTTGATGTTGGGTGAGGCCGCCGCCGAAGGGCGGGGCGTCAAGCTGTCGGATGTGGCCGACCGGGGCCGCGATGGCATCACCGGCGCGCGCAAAAGGGGCGACATCGGGTTTCACGCCATTCGCGGCGGTGACATCGTGGGCGAGCATGACGTTCTTTTTGCCGCCCCCGGTGAGCGGATCGTGCTGCGCCACCTTGCCACCGACCGCGCCATCTTTGCCCGTGGTGCACTGAAAGCAGCGCTGTGGGGACAAGGCAAGGCGCCCGGTCAGTACGACATGGTTGACGTGCTTGGGCTATAAGCCAATCAAGGGACTGCCTGCACCTCGGGCGGTGCGCGTTAACTCAAATAAACAACATGACCCGTTTATCTTCTTCGCGCGTTACCGATTCGACGGATCAGAAATCAATCGCGATGCCTTTTTTCTCCCAATCGCCATAGCGCGCAGGGTCGGGACCATCGCGACCACCCAGTTCCCTGGGCATCTTTTTGGCTTCGGCCTCAGCCTTCTTGCGGCGCTCTTCCGCCTCGGTCAGTGCGCGTTGGGCGGCAGGGGGCAGGTCTTTGCGGTCGTCACTCATGACATCGGGTTCCTTTCCGGGCATGGGCTTGATATACGCCCGCGTCCGCTGTTGGCAATGTGGACGCGTATATAATCAAAGGCGGTTCCATGTCTGACACTGCAACGGCGGCGCGACGCAGCGCGATCTATCTGTTGGATCAAATACTGGGTGAAGGGCGGCTTTTGCCTGAATGCCTGGCTGCAGGCGCGTTGGACCGGCTGGCACCGGACGATCGCGCCCGGGCACAACGCCTGGCCTTGCAAACCCTTCGCGGGCTGGAACGCGCAGACCGTTTGCTGGACAACCATCTGAACCGCACGCCCGCTTTGACTGTCCGGAACGCGCTGCGTCTGGGCGCGGTTGAACTGTGCCTGGGTGAGGCCGCTCATGGCGTGGTCAATTCCATGGTCGAAATCGTGGGCCGTTCGCGCAAGCATGGCAGACTCAAGGGTCTGGTGAATGCGGTTCTGCGTAAAGTGGCCGACGAAGGGCCCAAGGCCTGGCCCAAAATGCGCGTACCACGTTTGCCCGAATGGCTGCGCGAACCATTGATCGCGGCCTGGGGGGCGGACGCCGTCGCAGGAATGGAACGGGCCCATTTCGCCGGTGCTCCGCTGGATATCACGCTCAAGCCGGGTGCAAACGGGCCCGGAGAGGCAATGCCGACAGGGTCACTACGTGTTCACGATGCCGGGCAGGTCTCGACCCTGCCGGGGTTCGCCAAGGGTGACTGGTGGGTGCAGGACGCGGCGGCGGCTTTGCCGGTGCGCGTTCTGGCGCCATTGGCCGGGGAAACCGTGCTGGATCTTTGTGCGGCACCCGGCGGCAAGACGCTGCAACTGGCCGCTGCCGGGGCAACGGTCACAGCACTGGATATCTCAGAGTCGCGTCTGGAAAAAGTCCGCGAGAATCTCAAGCGCACAAATCTGCAAGCAAATGTCATTGCAGGCGATGCGCTAGAGCATCAGGGCCAGTACGACGCCATCCTGCTGGACGCGCCCTGTTCCGCTACTGGCACGATTCGACGGCATCCGGATTTGCCCTTTGCCAAGGACGGCTCGGAATTCGCCGGATTGATCGCGTTGCAGACACAGATGCTTGCCCATGCCTGGACCTTGCTGAAACCCGGTGGGCGGCTGGTCTACTGCACCTGCTCGCTGCTGCCGGACGAAGGGGAAGTGCAGATTGAAGAGGCTTTGGATCAACACCCCGACATGAAGATCGACCGCAATGCGCTGAAGATTGCCGGGGTGGATAAGGAATGGGTTACGCCAGAGGGCGGCTTGCGCCTGCGGCCCGATTACTGGGCAGACCTTGGGGGGATGGACGGCTTCTACATCGCCTGCCTGAACAAATCCGCCTAAGGGCACGCTTTTCGGTGACTTGACGGCCAGCGCGGTCTATCGTTGGGTCTCAGGCGCCAGCAGAGCGCGAGGGGCAGAGTAACGAGCGTCATGTCGAATACAGATACCATGACAAACCGGTGGGCGCGGTTTCAGAACCGCCTGTACGCGCGGCTCAGCCAGAGACGCAAGGCAGTCGCCGGCTTCGTGACCGAGCCTGAACCCCGTACTGTTGGATCGTTTGCGCGCGGGCGGCAATTGGTTGCGGGCAATTTGCTGTTTGCCGGTTACCTCGTCGAGGCTGAAGATACAGATCTGTGGGACGTTACCGCGCCCAGCACCGGGTTTGACAACGAGCGCCACGGGTTTGCCTGGCTGGATGATCTTGCCGCAGTCGGAGACATGCGGGCGCGCGACAAGGCGCAGCGTTGGGTTTGGGGCTGGATCGAAGCGCATGGGCGCGGGCAAGGGCCGGGATGGGCCCCAGATCTGACCGGACGGCGCGTAATGCGTTGGATCAACCACGCGGCCTTCCTGCTGCGGGGTGCGGATGAAAAGCGAACCCGTCTGTTCTTCCGCGCGTTGGCACAACAAACATGGTTCCTGTCGAAACGCTGGCACGCGGCCACGCCGGGCCTACCGCGATTCGAGGCGCTGGCCGGTTTGGTGCAGGCCGGGCTGGCGCTGAAAGGGATGGAACAGATGTCCGATCCGGCCCTGCGCGCCCTTGCAAAGGAATGCGAGAAACAAGTTGACCGGCAGGGCGGAATTTCCACCCGCAATCCCGAAGAACTGTTAGAAGTCTTTACTTTGTTGTCTTGGACCTCAGCCGCGCTCAGCGCTTTGGGGCGGGGAACGCCCGGCGCGCAGGCCGACGCGATCAAGCGCATCGCACCCACCTTGCGCAGCTTGCGCCATTCCGATGGCGCCCTTGCCCGGTTTCATGGCGGGGGCCGCGGCGTCGAGGGGCGGTTGGATCAGGCCCTCGCCCAAAGCGGCGTTCGACCCCAGCCCGCATCTGGTCTGGCGATGGGGTACGCGCGCCTTTATGCGGGGCGCACCAGCGTGATTCTGGACGCCAGCGCGCCGCCTACGGGGGCCGCATCTTACAATGCGCACGCGTCTACCCTTGCCTTTGAACTCACATCAGGCCGGCGCCCATTGATCGTGAACTGCGGGTCCGGTGAAACCTTCGGTGCGGAATGGCGTCGGGCCGGACGGGCGACTCCGTCTCATTCGACCTTGTGCCTTGATGGGTATTCCAGTGCCCGTTTGGCAAACGCAGGACCCGGCAGCGACAGCGAGGCACTGGTGGACGCCCCCAAGGACGTACCAATGGAATTTGAAGAAGCGATGGAAGGCGCACGTTTCATGGCCGGGCATGACGGTTACACCAAGGTTTTCGGCCTGACCCACGCCCGCACGTTCGAACTGCGCTTTGACGGGCGCGAGTTGACGGGCGAGGATATTTTGCTGACCGCCAGCGACAAGGCCAAACGGCAATTTGACAGGGCGCTGGATGCGTCGGGCCTGAACGGCATTGGCTATGACATCCGGTTTCACCTGCATCCGGATGTTGATGCGGCTATTGATCTGGGCGGTGCGGCGGTGTCGATGGCTCTCAAAAGCGGGGAAATATGGGTATTCCGGCATGATGGAGCGGCAAAACTAACCGTTGAGCCAAGCGTTTATCTTGAAAAAGGCCGATTAAAGCCACGCGCGACAAAACAGATCGTTCTATCCGGGCGCGCAATGGAGTATGCGACGCGCATCCAGTGGACGTTGAGCAAGGCACAGGATACAGCCTATGCCGTGCGCGACCTGCACCGGGACGAACCCGATTTCGACTGACGCCAAAAGGACCTTTGGACCCATGACTGATCTTCACCCCGTGCGCCGCGCGCTGCTTTCCGTTTCCGACAAGACCGGGCTGGTCGAACTGGGAAAGGCACTGGCCGAGCGCGGGGTCGAGCTATTGTCGACCGGCGGCACGGCCAAGGCGCTGCGCGATGCAGGGCTTGAGGTCAGGGATGTCAGCGAGATCACTGGTTTCCCCGAAATGATGGATGGCCGGGTCAAGACCCTGCATCCGATGGTGCATGGCGGGTTGCTGGCCCTACGCGACAATGACACCCACGTGGCCGCGATGGAGGAACACGGAATCGGCGCGATCGACCTGCTGGTTGTGAACCTCTACCCGTTTGAGGCAACTGTGGCAAAAGGCGCGGGCTACGATGAATGCATAGAAAACATCGACATTGGCGGCCCGGCGATGATCCGCGCGGCCTCAAAGAACCATGCATTCGTAAACGTGGTGGTTGATGTCGAGGATTACTCGTCCCTGCTGGATCAGTTGGAAGAGAATTACGGCAAGACATCGTATGGCTTCCGTCAGTGGCTGGCGCAAAAGGCTTACGCCCGCACGGCTGCCTATGACACCGCCGTATCGAACTGGATGGCTGATGCGCTGCAACTGGACACGCCCACCCGGCGCGCCTTTGCCGGTGAATTGAAGCAGCCCCTGCGCTATGGCGAGAACAGCCATCAACAGGCCGCGTTCTACACCGATGGCACCAACCGTCCCGGTGTGGCGACCGCCGTGCAGCATCAGGGCAAAGAACTGAGCTACAACAACATCAACGACACCGATGCTGCGTTCGAGTTGGTTGCCGAGTTCGATCCGTCAGAAGGTGCGGCCTGTGCCATTATCAAACACGCCAACCCCTGCGGAGTGGCCAAGGGTGCGACCTTGCTTGAGGCGTATAAAGCCGCCTTCGACTGTGACCGAACCTCGGCCTTTGGTGGCATCGTTGCGTTGAACCAACCGCTTGATGCCGCAACTGCGCAAGAGATCACCGGTATCTTTACCGAGGTTGTGATCGCCCCCGTTGCATCGGATGAGGCAAAGGCGATCTTCGCCGCCAAGAAAAACCTGCGCCTTTTGACGACCGAGGGTTTACCGGACGTGACCACCGGGGGCAAAACCGTGCGGCAGGTGGCCGGTGGCCTGCTGGTGCAGGACAAGGATAACGGTTTTGTCGGCTTGGATGATCTGAAAGTCGTCACCAAGAAAGCCCCGACAGACGAGCAGATGCGCGATCTGCTGTTTGCCTGGAAAGTGGCGAAACACGTCAAATCGAACGCGATCGTTTATGTCAAGGACGGCGCAACCGTGGGCGTCGGCGCGGGTCAGATGAGCCGGGTCGACTCGGCCCTGATCGCTGCCAAAAAAGCCGAACGCATGGCCGATGCGCTGGGATTGGCGCAACCTTTGACCATCGGCTCTGCCGTGGCGTCGGATGCATTCTTCCCCTTCCCCGACGGTTTGATGGAGGCCGCCGAAGCCGGTGCTACCTGCGTGATTCAACCCGGTGGCTCGATGCGCGATGATGAGGTGATTGCCGCTGCGGACAATGCAGGCCTTGCCATGGTCTTCACCGGCATGCGTCACTTCCGTCACTGATGCGTTATCGCCTTCTGCTCTGGGCGGCGCTGGCCGCGTTCCTGATCGACCAGATCAGCAAGTATCTGGTCGTCCACGTAATGCGCGTGGCCGAGGGCAATATCGACATATTGCCGCCGCTTCTGGTGTTCAAATACGGCGAGAATCGGGGCATCAATTTCGGCCTGTTCCAAGGAAATTCCGAGGCCGCCCGCTGGATGCTGATCGGCATTTCGCTTGCGATCTCGGTCGGTGTTCTGGTCTGGTTGATGCGGACAGCACCAACGAAACTCATGATTGTGTGCGGCGGATTGCTGATTGGCGGCGCGCTTGGAAACGTTGTTGACCGGGTGCTGTACGGTTTTGTGCTGGACTTCCTGAACATGTCCTGCTGCGGCATAAACAACCCGTTTGTCTTTAATCTGGCCGATGTGTTTATCTTTGCCGGAGCTATCGGGCTTGTGGTCTTTGATGGGAAAAAGCCCTCGTGACCTCCTCCGAGAAATGGGATAAAAGCGCCACAAACAGGCTGGAGACTCTGATGCGGTTGCCGCGTTCCATACTTGCTGTGACATTGGCTTTTACAATTGCCGGATGCTCGAACATCGGCCTGCGCCATCTTGAGGCACCCGGAGACGGCCCGGATGAGTTTTCGGTTATGCCAGTCAAACCGCTGACGCAGCCCAAGGATTACGATTTCCTGCCTGCCCCAACGCCGGGCGGTGCCAACCTGACCGACCCGAACCCCAAAGCGGATGCCATCGTGGCATTGGGCGGCAGCGAGGCGGCTTTGAACCCCAATACCGCGATTCCGTCCAGCGACGCCGCGCTGGTCACGGCCTCAAGCCGCTATGGCGTTCCCGCCAACACACGGCAGGTCATCGAAACCGAAGATGCTGAGTTCCGCAGGAAACAAGGCCGTTTGACGCGTCTGCGCCTGTTCAAAGTGGATCGGTACGAGCAGGTTTATCGTCGCGAAGCGCTTGATGCTGCCGCGCAAAACGAAGCCGCGCGCCGGGCCGGGCTTGAGACGCCTTCCGCGCCTCCGGCGAATGAATAAATCTTAACTTTCCGTCATCGGCCTTGAACCTGCGCCGCACCATCGTAGTTTGAATAGCACCAAACGAAACGGAGGATGCCCCATGGTTCGGGCTTTGGCATTATCTGCCGCCCTGCTCACCGCCACCCCCCTGACTGCCGAGCAAGGGCATGAGGCGGTAACGACGTTCACGCTGGACAACGGCATGGATGTCGTCGTCATCGAAGATAACCGTGCGCCCGTTGTGCAGCATATGGTCTGGTATCGCGTCGGATCAGCTGATGAGCCTGCGGGTGCGTCCGGCATTGCACATTTCCTCGAGCATTTGATGTTCAAAGGCACCGACACGCTGGCTCCGGGTGAGTTTTCAGGCACCGTCGCGGCCAATGGCGGGAATGACAACGCGTTCACGTCTTATGACTACACCGCTTATTTCCAACGTGTCGCTGCAGATCGGTTGGAATTGATGATGCAGATGGAAGCGGACCGGATGCGCAATCTGAGTCTGACCGAAGAAGACATCGTCACCGAGCGCGGCGTGATCGTCGAAGAGCGTAACCAGCGCACAGACAACAGCCCACGCGCCCTCTTCGGCGAGCAGATGAGCGCTGCGCAATATCTGAACCATGGCTATGCTGTGCCGATCATCGGCTGGCGGCATGAGATGGAGACACTGGGTATGGAGGATGTACTATCCTTCTACCAAGACAATTATGCACCCAATAACGCCATTCTTGTGGTAACCGGTGATGTTAAACCCAATGATGTCAAAAAGCTGGCCGAGCAATATTATGGCGTTATCCCGGCCAACACGGATGTATCACAGCGGGACCGCGCGCAAGAGCCACCGCAAACAGCTGCACGACGGTTGACGTACAAAGACCCGCGTATTGCGCAACCCTATGTCCAGCGAAGCTATTTGGCACCCGAGCGTGATCCGGGTGCACAGGAAAAAGCGGCTGCCCTGTATCTGCTGTCTGAATTATTGGGTGGCGGCACCACGTCGTATCTGAATGAAAAGCTTCAGTTCGAACAGCAAAAGGTTGTCTATGCCGGGGCGTTTTACCGCGGCGTTTCGCTGGACGACACGACCTTTGATCTGTTGGTTGTTCCGGCGCAGGGCGTTTCGCTGCAAGAGGCCGAAGATGCCATGGATCAGGCCGTTGCCGATTTCATTGCCGAAGGTGTGAACCAAGACGATCTGGACCGGATCAAGATGCAGCTGCGCGCCGCGCAGATTTATGCGCGCGACAATGTAGACGGGATTGGCAACCGCTATGGCCGCGCTTTGACCAGTGGCCTGACAGTCGAAGACGTGCAAGCCTGGCCCGATATCCTGCAAGCCGTGACAGGGGATGAGATCATTGCAGCCGCGCGCGAGGTTCTGCAGCTTGAAACTTCCGTCACTGGCTGGCTGATGAAAGACGATGAGGTGACGCAATGAAACGGATCTTCGCAACCCTGATTGCCTTTGTCGTCGCGCTGCCCGCCTGGGCCGCGATTGATATCAAGGAAGTGACCTCGCCCGGTGGTATCACAGCTTGGCTGGTCGAGGATCATTCGATCCCGTTCACCGCGCTGGAACTGCGCTTTCGTGGCGGCACATCGCTGGATGATCCGGAAAAACGCGGCGCTGTCTACCTGATGAGCGGCCTTATCGAAGAGGGCGCGGGTGACATGGACGCGCGGAACTATGCGCGCGAACTTGAAGCTCTGGCCGCTTCCTTTCGATATGACGCATCGGATGACTCGGTGTCGATCTCAGCGCAATTCTTGACCGAAAACCGCGACGAAGTGATCGACCTGCTACGCACGACAATCCATGAACCTCGCTTTGACGAAGATGCCGTGGAACGTGTTAAGGCTCAGATTCTGTCAGGCCTACGGTCGGATCAGACCGATCCCAACGATATCGCGGGGCGCAACTTTGCGCGGATGGCTTACGGCGATCACCCCTACGGATCCGAAGGCAAAGGCTCGATCGAAAGTGTCGGCGCGTTGACGCGCGATGACGTGGTGGCCGCTTATGACAGTGTTTTCGCCAAGGATAGGCTCTATGTCGGCGCCGTGGGCGACATCACTGCCGAAGAACTTGGCGCGCTGCTGGACACGCTGCTGGCCGATCTGCCCGAAACGGGCAAACCCATACCAGAGCGGGCCGAGGTAAACATCCCCGGCGGTGTGAGCGTGGTTGAGTTCGACACGCCGCAATCGGTTGCCCTGTTCGGTCATGCAGGGATTGACCGCGACGATCCTGATTTCTTTGCCGCCTTTATCCTGAACCACATTCTTGGTGGCGGTGGGTTCGAAAGCCGCCTGATGCAGGAAGTGCGGGAAAAACGTGGCCTGACCTATGGCATCGCAACCTACCTGGTGCCAAAAGATCTGGCGTCAGTCTATCTGGGGTCGGTCTCGTCCTCCAACGACCGTATTGCCGAAGCGGTTGAGGTGATCCGCACGGAATGGGCTCGCGCCGCGACCGAGGGCGTCACCCAGAAAGAGCTGGACGACGCCAAGACCTATCTGACTGGTGCTTATCCGCTGCGGTTTGACGGCAACGGTCGTATCGCCGGGATCATGGTCGGGATGCAGATGGAAAACCTGCCCATCGACTATATCGCCACGCGGAACGACAAGGTGAACGCGGTGACACTGGAAGAGGTGAACCGCGTCGCCAGTGAATTGCTCAACCCCGAAGGTCTGCATTTCACAATTGTCGGCAAGCCCGAGGGGCTGGACGGCTAACCCGTTCACGCCGCAACGGGCTGCGATCTTCTCATCAAGTCACGCGAGTGACTTACAATCATGTGCCGCGCGTTGAGAAATGCGCGGCACATGCTTTTCTGCACGATCTTGGACCGAGAGCGTCATTCTGACCGATGAGCATTGATTTTGGCGCAAAGGACTCGAAAAAGAACAAAACGTGAATATAATGTGGACTCGCTATGTATGCCGAGCTGTCGATCACATCGAACTTCACCTTTCTCACCGGGGCTTCACACCCCGAGGAGTATATGGAGCGCGCCGTTACCCTGGGCCTACCCGCCATTGCCATTGCCGATGACAACTCGGTCGCCGGGATCGTTCGTGCCCACACCCAGGCGCGTGAGATCACCCGCAAGGTTCGCGAACGTGTGGAATGGGAGGCCCAGAACACCTCGATCGGACCACCCTGCCCCGCCCATATTCCCAAACCGTCCTCCTACCCCATCCATACCGTACCACGGCTGATCCCGGCGGCGCGGCTGATCTGTACCGACGCGCCCACCGTCACCGCCCTGCCGCTCAACCGTCAGGGCTGGGGTAACCTGTGCCGCATCCTGTCGGCAGGTCGCCTGCGCGCCGAGAAAGGTGACTGCATCCTGCACCTGTCGGACCTGATGGAATTCTCCGACGGTCTCCACCTGCTGCTCTGGCCACACGCGACCCGGTCCCCGGGCGGCGCGGACGCTTGGCGGACACAGGCACAACAGCTAACGCGCCGCTTTGCCGGACGGATGCATCTGTTGATGCATCCTCGGTATGATGGGGCAGATACTGCATATTTTGGCTTATTAGAGACTGAATCAAAGCAACTTGGCATCCCCACGCTCGCCAGCGCCACGCCGATGATGCACCACGGCACCCGCCGCAAACTGGCCGACGTGCTGACCGCCATCCGCCTGCGCCGCAAGGTCGACGATCTGGGTCGTGAGGCGCTTGCCAATGGTGAACAGCGTCTCCGCTCTGAACCAGAGATGTTACGCATTTTCAAAGGACATGAGGGGGCCATCGCCCGCGCGCATGTCCTTAGCGAACAGCTCACATTCTCGCTCGACGAACTGCGCTATGAATACCCCAGTGAGGGTAGCGAGCGGGAAAGCCCGACCGAACGTCTGCACCGTCTGGCGCATGAGGGGCTGAAATGGCGTTACCCAGCAGGCGCATCGGACAAGGCGAAAAAGATGCTGGCCCATGAGCTCACCCTGATCGGCAAGCTGAAATATGAACCCTACTTCCTGACCGTCCGAGACATCGTCAAATTCGCACGGTCCCGCGATATCCTGTGCCAGGGGCGCGGCTCGGCGGCCAATTCGGTGGTCTGCTACTGTCTTGGTATCACCGAAGTCAGCCCCGAACTGGGCACGATGGTGTTCGAACGCTTCGTGTCCGAGGCACGCGATGAGCCGCCCGATATCGACGTGGATTTCGAACATGAACGCCGCGAAGAGGTGATTCAGCACATCTATGATCGCTATGGCCGTCACCGCGCGGGTCTCTGCGCCACGGTGATCCACTATCGCGGCAAACGCGCCATTCGCGAGGTTGGGCGCGCCATGGGCCTGACCGAAGACACAATCTCGGCCCTGTCATCGCAGCTATGGGGCTTCTTCTCGACCGTCGGACTCGAGGCGCATCGGATGCGCGAAATCGGTCTCGATCCCGAAGATCGCCGCCTGAAACAGACTCTAATGCTGGTCTATGAGATCGATGGCTTCCCCCGCCACCTCTCACAGCACGTGGGCGGATTCATCATTACCGAGGGGCGTTTGGACGAACTTGTCCCCATCGAAAACGCCACCATGGAGGACCGCACCGTCATCTGCTGGGACAAGGACGATATCGACTCTCTGGGTATTCTGAAGGTCGATGTTCTCAGCCTCGGGATGCTCACCTGCATCCGCAAGGCGTTCGATCTGATCGGCCAGCACCACCAGACCCGCTATACCCTTGCCACCCTGCCGCCCGAAGACCCGGCGGTTTATGACATGCTGTGCAAGGCGGACAGTGTGGGCGTGTTTCAGGTGGAAAGCCGAGCGCAGATGAATTTCCTGCCTCGGATGCGGCCGCGCAATTTCTATGATCTGGTGATCGAGGTCGCCATCATCCGCCCCGGCCCCATTCAGGGCGACATGGTCCACCCATATATCCGGCGGCGAAATGGTGAGGAAGAGGTCAGCTTCCCCTCGGACGCGCTGGGCGAGGTGCTGGGCAAAACACTGGGTGTACCGCTATTTCAGGAACAGGCGATGCAGATCGCCATCGTCGGTGCAGGCTTCACCCCGGAACAGGCCGACCGGCTGCGCCGGTCGCTGGCGACGTTCAAGAAACACGGCAATGTCAGCGAATTCCGCGCGCTTTTCTTACGCGGCATGAAGCGCAACGGCTATGACGACGACTTTGCCGAGCGCTGTTTCTCGCAGATCGAAGGGTTCGGGTCCTACGGATTCCCCGAAAGCCACGCGGCCAGCTTTGCGCTGCTGGTCTATGCCTCGGCCTGGATCAAATGCCACCACCCGGGCATTTTCGCCTGTGCACTGCTGAACTCACAGCCGATGGGGTTTTACGCCCCTGCCCAGATTGTGCGCGATGCGCGCGAACATGGCGTGCAGGTGCGTCCAGTCTGCATCAATGCCAGTTTCTGGGACACTGTGATGGAGCCTGACGGCCATGGCGGTCTGGCCCTGCGGCTGGGGTTCCGTCAGATAAAGGGTCTCAGCGAGGAAGACGCCAGTTGGCTGACTGCCGCGCGCGGCAATGGCTACCATCAAGTCGATGACGTCTGGCGCCGCGCGGGGCTGGGGCCGTCGGTGATCGAACGGCTGGCCGAGGCCGATGCCTTTGCTGCCTGCGGCCTGACCCGGCGCGAGGCTTTGTGGCAGGCCAAGGCGATTGCAACCACCAAACCCTTGCCGCTGTTCTCGCAGGATCTTGAGGGCGAGGTGCTGGATGAACCCGAGGCCTATCTGCCCCAAATGACCCTGGGCGAACAGGTGGTCGAGGATTACGTTGCTACGCGCCTCAGCCTGCGGGCGCATCCAGTGGCCCTGCTGCGACATCTTCTGACGCCAGAGCCGCGCGACAAAACCACTCCTGTCGTGTGACCCCTGAACCGGATATGGCCCTGAACAGAGTCGAAAACCGAGAGCCCAATGACCAGACCCACCCTGCCGCCGCGCTTTCCTGCAACGCCGGACCAGATCAACGCGCAAGTCCGTGCGTTTTACGCCCGCGTGCGCAGGGATGCGGTGCTTGGCCCCGTTTTCAACACGCACGTCCACGACTGGCCCGCGCATGAGGACAAGATCGCCGCCTTCTGGCGAAACGCCATCCTGTTCGAGCGCTGCTATGACGGCAATCCACAGCGGGTTCATATCGAACGGCCAGACGTGAAACCCGAGATGTTCGCACATTGGCTGGACCTGTTCGAAGAAGTCGCCACTCAGACGTTGCCACCGGAAACGGCTACTCCGTGGAGTGCGCTTGCCCGGCGGATCGGAGCGGGCATGAAGGCGGGGGTTCAGTCCGCACGTCAGCCTACAGACGCGCCGCCGGTCCTGCGATGATTCCGGTACATAGCGGGTATGCGATGTTAGCGGTAAATTAGGGGCTATGCGCCCCACTGAAATGTGTTTACTCAGAGACACGACAGCCGGAACATCACCCGCGCTGCGACGGTAACGCCGATACATCACTTGAGGCCGCAGCGATGAGCACTCAAAACACCACCCTTCGCGGCCTTGGCTATGCGTTTTTGGGTTTTGCTGTCTTTGCCAGCCATGATGCCCTGATCAAGGTGTTGGGTGGCACGTATTCGGTGATGCAGATCATCTTTTTCGCCACGCTCTTTTCCTTTGTGCCGATGGCTGTGACGATCCTGACCGACCGGACAACAGGCAACTTCCTGCCGCACCACCCGTGGCTGGTTATGCTGCGCTCAGGCTTGATGGTGACGTCCATGGTCTGCGCATTCTATGCGTTTTCAGTGCTTCCGCTGGCCGAGGTATACTCGCTGCTGTTCTCCTTCCCGCTTATCGTGACCGTCCTGTCGATTCCGGTTTTGGGTGAGGTCGTTCGCGGCCAACGCTGGGCGGCCGTCGGCGTCGGTATGATCGGTGTCCTGATCGTCCTGCGCCCCGGTGCAACCGAAATCACACTGGGCCACCTTGCGGCGTTGACGGCTGCGTTCTGTAGCGCATCTGCATCCGTTCTGGTGCGAAAAATCGGGAACGAGGAACGCTCGGCCGTGTTGATCCTGTATCCGATGCTGTTGGCGATCGCAGTCATGAGTCTTGCACAACCCGCCGTTTATCAACCTCCGTCTCTGCTACATCTGGCGATGATGGCATTGGTTGGAATCTTCTCGGTTATCGCGCAACACCTGATCATTCTGGCCTACCGGGCGGCACCTGCCGGGGTTATCGCCCCCAGCCAGTACAGCCAGATCATCTGGGCAACGCTATTCGGTATGACCTTTTTTGGCGAACGCCCGGACGGCTGGGTCGCCGTGGGGGCAAGCATCATCATCGCATCTGGGGTGTTTGTCGTCTGGCGTGAAAGCCGGGCGAACACGTCAGCGAATACGCCGGTCTTGCGCGTGCGGTCACCGCGGTCGGATACCGGGGCATCAGCTCGGCCGGAGTCTTAGCGCGGCCGCAATACGTAAGCCCCTACCTGTCCTTTGGTCTGATCTTTAGGCCCCCGTTTTCGCTGGATTCTTCGAACTTCCCGGTTGCGCGTACCAGGTCACTTAAGCGCTTGAATCCGTAGGTGCGCGTGTCGAAATCCGGGTAGTTCATGCCGAGTTGGCTACCAACCCCGCTGAGTCCGGTCCAACCGTCCGGGTCTTCAGATTTGAGCACGACATTCCGGATCAGCTGATAGGCGTGGTTCAGATCCTGTTTGACTGAGGGCTTCTTTGCTTTCCCTTCAGCACCGCTGGTCTGCGCTTCTTCTTTTTTGATATTCTCGATGTAGATAAACCGGTTGCAAGCCGCGACGAAAGCTTTGGGCGTCTTGCGCTCACCAATCCCGAAAACGCTCAACCCCTGTTCGCGGATGCGACTGGCCAGCCGGGTGAAATCGCTATCCGATGACACCAGAACGAACCCGTCGAAGCGGCCAGAATGCAAAATGTCCATTGCGTCGATCACCAAGGCAATGTCTCCGGCATTTTTGCCTGTGGTGTTGGCGAATTGCTGGTGAGGGACGATGGCGTATTCCGCCAGTTTCTCGGCGCTCCAGCCTTGCGGGGTGCCGCCCGAAAAGTCACCATAGATTCGGCGCAGGCTGGCCTCACCCAAGGTGGCGACTTCTTCAAATATCTCGGCAACATGCTTCGCCGGGACATTCTCGGCGTCAATCAGAACAGCCAAGCGTTCCGTTGTCCTGTTTGTCAAATTAATCCCTCAATTCAGAAATTTACAATGACCTGAAGATAAGAACCAAAAAGGGCGGGTCAAAGCCCGCCCTGTCAATTTAGGGTTGTTAATACACAACAACCGACCGGATGCTTTCACCCCGGTGCATCAGATCGAACCCGTGGTTGATGTCGTCCAGCCCCATGGTGTGGGTGATCATCGGGTCAATCTCGATCTTTCCCTCCATGTACCAGTCGACGATCTTGGGCACATCGGTCCGGCCACGGGCACCGCCGAACGCGGTGCCGCGCCATGAGCGGCCAGTCACCAACTGGAACGGACGGGTCGAAATCTCGGCGCCTGCAGGCGCCACACCGATGATGATCGACTCACCCCAGCCCTTATGCGCCGATTCCAGCGCGTCGCGCATCACACCGACATTGCCGGTGGCGTCGAATGTATAATCCGCCCCGCCCTTGGTCAGATTGACCAGATAGGGAACCAGACCGCCCTCGACCTCTTTGGGGTTCACGAAATCGGTCATGCCAAACGCGGTCGCCATATTGACCTTCGACGGGTTCAGGTCGACACCAACGATCTGATCTGCCCCGGCCAGACGCAGGCCCTGGATCACGTTCAGGCCAATGCCGCCCAGACCGAACACGATGGCCCGGCTGCCGATTTCCACCTTGGCAGTGTTGATCACAGCGCCGATGCCGGTGGTTACACCGCAGCCGATATAGCAAATCTTGTCGAACGGCGCGTCTTCACGCACCTTGGCAAGCGCAATTTCTGGCAGAACCGTGTGGTTCGAGAAGGTCGAGCAGCCCATGTAGTGCAGGATTGGATCCCCATCCAGCGTCGAAAACCGCGAGGTGCCGTCGGGCATCAGGCCCTTGCCCTGGGTTTCACGGATCGCCTGACACAGGTTTGTCTTGGGATGCAGGCAGTACTCACACTCACGACATTCGGGCGTGTAGAGCGGGATGACGTGATCGCCCGGTTTCAGGCTGGTCACGCCAGCGCCGACCTCAAGCACAACGCCCGCACCTTCGTGGCCCAGAATGGCAGGAAACAAGCCTTCTGGATCTGCACCTGACAGGGTGAACTCATCGGTGTGGCAAATACCGGTCGCTTTTATCTCAACCAGAACCTCGCCCGCCTTGGGGCCTTCTAGGTTTACGTCCATCACTTCCAAAGGTTTGCCAGCCTGAACGGCAACGGCGGCACGGGTACGCATGGTGCTTATCTCCCTGTCTTGTTTGACCCGACCCTGCGTCAAATACAGGGTGTTTTCAACTGCGCTTTCATGGCAGGCTCTGTAAGCTTTTGATATTTCAGAAACGACATTGCCGAAAAGAGGAGCGCCAATGCACCGGTTCATCCCGATCCTGATTGTCCTTGCCGCCTGCGCTGAAACCGACCTGCCCGAGCCCGGCCCTACTGAGCCTGAAGCCGCCCCGGTGGACCTGGCCTTCTGCAAAGGGGAAGCATTGGCCGATTCCGTTGGCCAGCCGGTCTCGACCATTCAGGCCAACCTGCCGGAACGGACCCGCGTGCTGGGCCCCGATGACTTGGCCACGCAGGACTATCGCATCGACCGGCTGAACATCTACGTGAACGGCTCCGGGATCATTCAGCGGCTGACCTGCGGGTAAGTGCGGACTCGACTCAGGGCATGATTCTCATTTAGAACAAAGTAAGAACATTTTGATGTCTGCCCGATGCCAAAACGCCGAATATTATCCCTGTGGTTTCCCCGTTTGGGGGCTGAACGGCTGATCCGCGCTGCGCGGGGGCTGCAGGATGGGCCTTTGGCTGTGGTGGCGGAACAATCGAATATGCAGGTTATCACGTCACTGAACGCCGAAGCCCAGTCCGCCGGTTTGCGCGTTGGCCAGCCCGTGCGCGATGCCCATGCCATGTGCGCAAACCTTGTGACACGCCCCCGCAACACCCCGGCCGAGGCTGCATTTCTGACCGCGCTGCGCCGCTGGGCGGGCAAGTTCAGCCCGTGGGTCGCCGAAGAATCCCCCGATGGCCTGATCGTCGACCTGTCGGGCTGCGCGCATCTGTTTGGCGGGGAAGAGGCGCTGCTGAACGTTCTTGAGGTCGACTGCGCCGATATGGGCCTGAGTGTGCAGATGGGCATCGCCGACACGCTGGGCGCGGCCTGGGCTTTGGCGCGCTATGCCGGGCAAGAGGCCACATCCGACCGCAACGGCGACGCCATCAGCCAAGAGGCACGCGCCACCCGCGCCCGGGCGGGCAAGCGGCGGCACTGGACCAAGGGCGGGACTGCGCCGCAGGTGATGGCCCTGGGCGGCGGCGCGCGGATTGCCGCGCCGGGGCAGTCCTATGGCGCGCTCAGCCCCCTGCCCATCGCGGCGCTGCGGCTTGAGGATCAGGTGGTCGCGCAGTTGAACCGCTTGGGGCTGCGCCGGATTGGCGATCTGCTGGGTCAGCCGCGCGCGTCGTTGGCCCGCCGCTTCGGGCGCGGGCTGGTCCTGCGGCTGGATCAGGCCATGGGCAGCGCGCCCGAGCCTGTCTCGCCCGCGCGGTCCCCGCATCACTTTGCGGTGCGGATGACGCTGCCCAATCCGATCGGCCTGATCGAGGACGTGATGGCCGCCATCGACCGGATGCTGCCGACGCTCTGCACCAAGCTGGAAGAAAAGGGGCGCGGCGTGCGGACATTACGGCTGGAGGCGCATCGCGCCGATCAGGCGGCTGAGATTGTCGAGGTCGGTCTGGCCCGTCCAACCTATGACAAACACCGTATTCGCCCTTTGTTAGAGATGAAAATCGACAAGATCGATGCGGGCTATGGTATCGACATGCTGCGGCTTGAGGCGATCCAGTCCGAGCCTATCCACGCCCGTACTATGGCAGGCCATGCCGAGGCCCGCCGCGTGGCCCGCGAGCGATTGGAAGGCAATACAGCCGTCGATGACCTCATCGGCAAGCTGGGCGCTCGGGTTGGGTTAGAGGCGATCACACGACACCATCCCGTGGCCTCTCATATTCCCGAAAAAACCGCGCAGACGCTGGCGGCTGCATGGTCGGAACCGGCACACGACTGGCCCCCGTCGCCCCGCCCGCGACCCTTGCTGATGTGGCAGCCCGAACCGGTCATGGCCCCGGAAACCCCGACAGTGCCCAGCGCCTTTCGCTGGCGTGGGCGTGATTGGCAACTGGCGCAGGCCAGCGGCCCAGAGCGGATCGCACCGGAATGGTGGCTGGACGACCCCAATTGGCGCAGCGGGGTCCGGGATTACTGGGTGGTGGTGACGGAACAGGGGGAGCGGCTGTGGCTGTTCTACGGCCATGGCGGCACCATGTCGGCAGGCTGGTTCTGTCAGGGGCAGTTTGGTTAGCGTCTATTTCCCCCGATAAACCAAAAGATCCGGCAAGTAATCCAGCAAGCGAATTCCCCAGGAAAACGGCGCTGGAAAGTCCGTGCGAAAGCGGCGCCGCGACATAGCCTTGGCCACCCGTTCGGCAGCATCTTCGGGCGTCATCAGCATCGGCATCTTGAAATCGTTCTTCTCGGTCAGTCGGGTCTTGATGAAACCCGGATTGACGATCCGCACGGTTACGCCTGTCCCGGCAAGATCGAACCGCATCGTCTCTGCCAGAGAAATCAGGGCTGCTTTGCTGGCCGCATACCCCACGGCTCCGGGCAACCCACGATATCCTGAAAGCGATCCGATCAAGGTGATATCCCCCCGGCCCGAGCGCACAAATCCCGGCACTGTTTCACCCAGGACCCGCAACGCGCCAGTATAGTTCACGTCCGTCATCGACAATACCGCCTCGGTATCCCAATCGGCCGTGCGCATCGGCTCATAAGCGCCCGCGTTATAGACCAGCCCGTCCACCTCATCGACCTCGACCGCAGCGCGGCGCACGGCGTCCAGATCGGTGACGTCAAACGGTACGGATTGCGCATTGGGCAGCGTATCGCAGATTTCAGTCAGGCGGTCTGCATTTCGGGCAGACAGGATCAGCCGCGCGCCCTGACGGCTTAACGTCTCAGCCAGCGCGTGGCCCAACCCTTCGCTGGCGCCAATAATCCAATAGGTTTTCCCGCTGAAACTACTCATACCTCATCCGTGTTTGTTGTCATGCAGGTTCTACGATTGGGCAAAACGGATGGATCACATCCCAGGCATCAGCGCTTCAGCCCACCGAGAAAACATTCAATACGATTGATCCATCCGCGCATACGATGCGTATCTTATTGTAAAATGTCGCATATAGAGGATGGCATGTTCGACGAAACCCGAGGCGTACGCAAGAAAATCGCAGTAGTAGGTGCAGGTATCTCCGGTCTGTCGGCTGCTTACTATCTTTCAGAAAACAACGATGTGACCGTGTTCGAGGCCGAGCCGCGGCTTGGCGGACACGCGCGCACTGTGCTTGCTGGCAAGAACGGGGATCAGCCTGTCGATACCGGCTTTATTGTCTTCAACTATGCCACATATCCTTACCTGACACGTCTGTTTGACGAACTGAACGTGCCGGTCATCAAATCTGAAATGAGTTTCGGGGCCACGATCGACGATGGCCGCATCGAGTACGGTCTGAACAACCTGCGCACCCTGACGGCGCAGAAACGCAACCTCGCGCGACCGGCCTATTACAAGATGATTGCGGACATTGTACGGTTCGGAAAAGAAGCCCCCGAGGCCGCCAAGGATGATGACACCACGATCGGAGAGTTGGTCGATCAGCTTCGCCTTGGATATTGGTTTCGCCACAATTACCTGATGCCAATGTGCGGCGCCATCTGGTCCACCCCGGTAGAGTTTGTCGACCAGTTCCCAGCCCGCTCTTTGGTGCAGTTCTTTCGCAATCATGCCCTGTTGGCGAGCGGACGGGCCAATCAGCATCAGTGGTACACGGTCAAAGGCGGAAGTATCGAATACGTCCGCCGGATTGATGCTGCTTTGCGGGCGCGCGGCAGTGAAATACGCCTGGCCTGCCCGGTTGATCGCATCCACCGGGACGATACCGGAGTGACGGTACACAGCCAGGGACAAGCTGATTTGTTCGATGAGATCATTCTAGCCACGCACTCCGATCAATCGCTGTCTATTCTAGGTGAGGCCGCAACGGATGCAGAAAAGGCTGCATTAGGGTCTATCCGTTATCAGCCCAACACCGCGATTTTGCACTGTGACCCGGGCCAGATGCCACGGCGGCGCGCCTGCTGGTCAAGCTGGACCTATCGGTCACAAGCCGGAAATGTCGGTGTGACATATTGGATGAACCGGCTACAGAACATTCCGGACAGCGATCCGCTGTTCGTGACGCTGAACGCGTCATCGGAAATTCCCGCGGATAAAATCTATGACAAGGTCGAATTTGCCCATCCGGTATTCGATAAAGCCGCCCTGAAAGCCCAGGGGCAAATCCGCGAGATGCAGGGACAGAATCGAACTTGGTTTGCCGGCGCCTACAATCGGCACGGCTTTCACGAAGATGGGATTGCCAGCGCGATGCATGTTGTTGAGCGTCTGAATGGCAACCCGCAAACACTCGGAGCTGACAATGGTACGCTTGAAAAAGACCCGGTCATTCCTGCTTAGGCTGATACCTGACGCTTGCCGTGCGGTGCTGGTTTCCTTGGTGATACTGGCTCCGGGAGGGCTTGCTGCGTCTCCTATCAATCAGACGCTTTCTGACGCGCAGCTCAAGGGCAGTGCGACATTTCGATTTTTGGGTGTACCTGTTTACGACGCCAAGCTTTTCACGCCCGCGGGCGACGCGTTTAGCTGGAATGAAGACTTTGGCATACAGTTGACCTACCGCAAGAACCTGAAACAAAAAGCCCTGGTCGAGTCGACACTGGATGAGATGGCGCGTCAGGGCAACCCTGTGCCCACCGCAGGTCAATTGGAGCAGTGTTTCCAAGGCGTCAGCCGGGGCGATAATTACGTCGCAATCTCGGAAGGTGCGAACCAGGTTGGATTTTGGCGCAACGGCCAAAAAACCTGCACCCTGTCCTACCCGGGGGCCAAGCGGGCCTTCATGTCCATCTTCCTTGGCAATGACACAAGATCAGCCAGCTTCACCCGGCAATTGAAAGGCCAGTGATGCTTTACCCCCGAGTCAGCCTATACGCCCTGATGTTGGCGGCAGCAGGTATTCCGTTGTATATCCATTTGCCGCGATTTGCCGCCGTCAATCTGGGCATCGGATTGGCTGTGATCGGTACCGTGCTGCTGGTAATCCGACTGGTCGATCTGGTGCAGGATCCGCTGATCGGTTGGGCCATCGACCGTTGGCCCCGCGCGCAAGCCCTGTTTGCTGCTGTCGCTGCATTCGGGCTGGCGCTGGGTTTTCCCTTGCTGTTTGGTTTACCCGAGGGGGCAAGTATCGCTGCATTAGTGTCTGTTTTGATCCTTTTGTTCTCGGCCTACAGCGTTGGCACCATATTATTGTATGGCCGAAGCGCAACCTTGGCAAAACGCACTGACCCGAAGGAACTTATGACACTGGCCGCCTGGCGCGAAGGCGGACAATTGACCGGAGTTGTCCTCGCGGCTAGCGCCCCAGCCTTGTTCGTGGCATTCGGCGCCAGCGCACAGGGCTATCCAGCGTTTGGTCTGTTTCTGGGAGTACTGGCGATCTTTACCCTGATCATGACGCTTCCAATGTGGCGTCGCGCACCGATCACGGGTGAAGGTTTGTCAGTTTCAGGGCTTGGTCAAGCGGGCGCCCTACGCCTTTTGTTTCTGGCGTTGATCAACAGCCTGCCAGTTGCCATCACATCAACTCTGTTTCTGTTCTTTGTGGAAGACCGCCTGCAACTGTCTGGTAAAGCCGGACCGCTGTTGATCCTGTTTTTCCTAAGCGCTGGGGCGACCGTGCCGCTCTGGGCTAAACTCAGCAACCGAATTGGCGCGAAACAAACATTGATGATTGCCATGCCCCTATCGATCGCTGGTTTTGTCGGCGCTGCCATGTTGTCGTCGGGGAACCTGACAGGCTTTGCCCTGATCTGCCTCGCCTCAGGTGCGGCGCTTGGGGCGGATATGGTGGTGCTGCCCGCCATGTTTTCGGTCGTGCTGACGCGTGCGGGGCTGAACGCCTCGGCCGCGTTTGGCATCTGGTCATTTGCAGGCAAGCTGGGCCTTGCGCTTGCTGCTTTTTTCACCTTGCCGCTGCTGGAGCGCAGCGGTTTCACGCCGGGGCAGGCGAATTCCGCCGAAGCCTTGCGGACACTCACCATCGCGTATGCCGTACTACCCTGCATACTGAAACTTGGCGCGTTCGGGTTGGTCCTGACGTTGCCCACGGAGGTTACAGCCAAATGAATACGCTTGTTGTTTTCTTGCTCGCAATCCTCGTTCTTCTAGTCGTCAAGAACCGTTTCCTGAGCTTCAGATCGCAATCACCCTCCGATTATTCCGGCACCGGGCCTGAATTCAGAATCAAAGAGGTTCTGAACGGCGAAATATTGTCCGAAGGGTTGATCTATGGACCCAACGGCAAGATGTCGAACAGTTTCGTCGCCCGCATGGTCGGGGAATGGAACGGAAACACCGGTACACTGGCCGAGTATTTCACCTACTCTAACGGCAAGAAAATGACACGGAAATGGCATCTGACGCTTGGGACCGGCAACACGTTTACCGCTACGGCAGATGATATCGTGGGCGAAGGCAAAGGAACCATATCGGGTTCGACCGTCAAGCTAACCTATCGCATCATCCTGCCGCAGGACGCGGGCGGGCACACGCTTGATGTCACCGATTGGATGTATCTGACTGAAAATGGCGTGATCATGAACCGTTCGGAAATGCGCAAGTTTGGCCTCAAGGTTGCTGAACTGGTTGCTACAATGCGTCCGGCACCGGATACCAAAACCGCACATGTCAGCGGCGGCAATGGATATGACGCGGCGGCAGAGTCGAGGGTCGTTCAATGATTGCTCGCCGCGTTCTGATCCTGGGTTTTGCCATAGCGGGGCTCGCGGCTTTGGCCGCCTGTTCCGCGAAACCGCGCGTCCCCAAGACATTTCTGTCCGACCGGCAACTGAACCTTGAAGAGTTCTTTGAGGGAAAGACTGTTGCCTACGGTCAGTTTCAGGATGTTCTGGGCAATGTACCCCGCCGCTTTACTGTCGACATTGACGGAACGTGGGATGGCGAAGCCCTGACCTTGGTCGAGGATTTCGTCTATGATGATGGCGCCACCGAACAACGCATATGGACACTTACCAAAACCGGCGAAGACACCTGGACCGGTACTGCACCCGGCGTTCTGGGCACCGCCAGCGGGATCGAGCGTGGCGATACGTTCAATTGGAAATATAAGATCGACCTACCGGTCAAAGACGGAACGATGCGCGTGAACTTCGACGATTGGATGTGGCTGCTGACGGATGATCGTCTGCTGAACCGCGCCTATGTCTCGCGCTTCGGCGTCCGTCTGGGCGAGGTTATCTTGTTTTTTGAAAAGAAATAGGCGGAAAAAAGGGCGGGTTCGAAAACCCGCCCTTTTACATAATCAGCTTAGGTCAACTTAAAAGTTGAACCGGACACCCAAGTCGGCACGGATAATACCGTCCTCATCGCCATCTTTGATCTCGCCGACACCGCCGCGCAGAGACGCGCCGCCACCCAGATCATAGATTGCGCCGGCACCGATGAAACGCTGGTCATCATCAGCCGAACCGTCACCGTATGCCAGTTCCAGCGTGGTCGCAGCACCTACGTTATAGGCAACCGAGAAACCGTACGCAGTGCCGTCTTCGTCGTCGTTTTCAACATCATCATCGGCCAAGAACAGTGTGCCGTAGAAATCTCCCATATCTACACCCAGGGTGAAGAGGGCCAGGCTCTCATCACCGCCAGTTGCGAGGTCGGTTTCACCGTAGAGCAACGATGCAGTAATGATGTCGTTAAAAGTGTAGCTCGCACCGACATCCCAACGGTCTGCACTGTCTTTTCCGCCGTTAACAGCAATCGTATTTTGGTCATACGATCCGTATACGGACAAATCACCGACGCTATATTTGACAAATACAGCGTTCGCGCCAGAGCCGGTCGAGGTGTACTCGAGGAAGCTATAGTTCACGCCCGAATACTGCCCCAGGAAGTCTTCCAGGCCGATTTCGGTGCCGAAATAGTCGTCCAAGTTGTCGAACGAACCAGCAACGTTACCTGCGTCAACGCGCAGACCACCGTAGATGACTGAGAAGCGAGCTCCGTTCAGACCAGCCTTTTGCTGTTCGCCGGTCGAAGGAGTGTCGTCGGCTTGCAGGCGAACACGGGCTTCAAAGCGAATGCCACTGTCCGTCTCGGTGTAGCCATCAATGCTCAGGCGGAACCGCGATATCAGGGCGGTGTTGTCGGTATCCACAGTGGCTTCAGTTGTTGTCGTGATCACGCCGCCAGATGTGACGAAGTTGTCAACGGTGCCGGTACGGTCTTCGACGTAGCCAAGACCAAAACGGGCATAGCCGCTAAAGTTGACGCCTGATTCAGCCGCTGCAACGCTTGCGGTCGCCATCAGAGCGGTCGATGCAATGAGAATCTTTTTCATGGTAGTTCCATTTACTTTGAGAGGAGTCGCCACAGAGCGTGACGGACTGCCTAATCGAACAAACTCGACGGCCAGGCAACCGCACGGGAATTGTTGAACGTCTCGGCGCGAAACTTGCGTTGCACCTTTGCATACGGCCTAAGACGAGAAATTCTCTTAATTGTTTATTTTCAATTACTTGAAGGATTTCACAATCTTTTAACAAGAAGTTGAATGCAGAAAAACGGTCATTGGTCTTTAAATTTGCAAAACAATAGCATTTGGCTCGCTGCTCTCGTTTTCGTTGAAAAAAAACACATCTACGCGAGGAAGGAACCGCCCCGACCAAAGGCGGAAGCTATGTCGAATCATGTTGAGACCGGCGTGTCCGATTAGTTGCTTGAGTATACAAAGGACAGCTTGCGGCTCACGCCTCCGGGTGGTTTGGGAAAGGGTGAGGCCGCACGGACCTGCGCCTTGGCGGCGCGCTCGACATCCGGTGTCCCGTTGCTGTCTACGACATCAACCCAGGCAAGGGTTCCGTCCGGATTGATTTCGAAGAACACTTTCGCAAACCCGCGCGCTGCCGTGTACACGATCGGCGCGCGGTTCAGGTGGACCAGAACCCGCCCGGCATAGTTGGTTCTGTCCGAGTTTCCGGGTCCGCGCCCTCCGGACCGGGTTCCGCTATCGCCCGAGGTGAATGTATCGACACCCCGGCGCCTGTAGGTGGTCAGAGGCGATTCAATTTCACGGGACGGGAACCGAAGGGCACTAAAATCGCGGGCTCCGTTCAATGTTCCCTGTCGGTCAGGCTGCGAAGGTCGATCCGAACGCGGCGGGCGGATCGAAGAGGTTACGGCCAGCTCTGAATTTTCCGTGTTCTCAGATGCCTCTGGCACTGGCTCGACCGGCGTTGCGGCAATTTCAGCCTCGTCCGTCTCGCTTTCCAATGGAACAACGGGAACGACCGATGGCACAGTTTCGTCGGTCGAGTCCGGCAGGGCGGCAAGCTGCTCGGTCTCGGCAGGTTGGGATGCGACAGGAAGCTCATTGACCGGCTCGGTAACTTCGGGGTTGCCCTCGGGTGGTTCAACAGCTTCTGCGGTCTCAGATGGTGTTTCGTCCGCGTCGTCACTGGCGCTCTGGTCACCGTCGGTAGTATCTTCGGATTCGGGAGCGTCAGCCTCGACCGGCTCGGGTGCGACAGGCTGCAATACCTCTGAGGTACCTGTATCCGGCGCAAATGTGCGCTGTGGATTGTCCGAGGCCACGTGAACCTCGCTGGTCGGAATCTCAGCGGGTTCGGGCGCGGGTTCGGGCGGTTCGTCGACAGGCGGTTCGGGTGCTTCCGCCGGTTGCGGTTCAACCGGCTCCGCAACAGCGTCGACCAGATCCTCAAAGCTGTTTCCAAGCTCAACCTTATCTGGCGCACCGCTGGCGGTTGGCTGGTCTGCCAATCTGGGCGCGGTCAGACTTAGCCCCATCAGGTGCAGCAACAACGACAGCAGAGCAGCAAAGCCCGCAACGATCACGGACCCCCGGATCATTCCAGTGCCTTTTCAGTGACAACAAACACCGACGTTGCTCCAAGTCGGCGCAGCGCGCCTGTCACCTCCATCAGCCGGGCACCCGATGCGTCACGATCAGGAACGATACGCACCGGGCCGGGGTCGCGCTCAGCCATGTAGGCTTCGGGGTCTACTGGCATGCCCCGAAAGCTGAGTCGCCCATCCCGATGCAGCACCAGCGCGTCTGGTGGCTCGCGCCCCTCGAGTTCGGATGTATCGACAAGACTCAGGTCAGGGTCCAATGGTGTGGCCACCGTACCCGCGATCAAGAAAAAGATCAGCATCAGAAACACGACATTGATCAGCGCAATAGTCGAGTCGCGTTTGCGGCGGGGGCGGCTATAGCGGATCATTCCAGCACCAACACACTCAGACCTTCACGCCCGCGCAGCAGAACCAGCACGTCCACCAGCCGCTGTGCCGTCGTGTCGGGATCAAGGTCGATCAAAACCTGACCTGTTGTCACCTGCGCCGTCAGGTCGTCCAGTGTTACCGGCGCACCGTTCAGAACCAGCCTGTCAGCCCCCAACTGAACAAACGCTCGGTCCTGAGGCACGTCAGACGTCGCGCCACCGGCTGTCGCGTTGCTCAACTCAATCTCACCATACTTGGAAAAGGTCGAGGTCAGCATGAAGAACAACAACAGCAGAAAGATCACGTCGATGAGCGGCGTCATCGCCAGCGGCCGTCTGACAAAGGGCGCGATGTTACGCATGTCCGGGCGTGGTCGCCATGCTCTGCGCGTTTTCGGTCAACGGGATCGCTTGCCCCGGCACCAGAACGGTGCGCAACGCCTTATCGGCAAAAACCCGTTCGCGCGCGGTGCGGCTTTCGAACCAGGACAACACCATCGAGGTTGGCATTGCCACGGCAAGCCCCACAGCGGTCGTTACCAGCGCCACCCAGATACCCCCCGCCAGCAGCGAGGGGTCGATCGAGGAGCCCGCAGCTTGCAGGCTACGGAACGCTTCGATCATGCCCAACACGGTTCCAAACAAACCCAGCAAGGGCGCCAGTTGCGCCACCGTGTCCAGCAGGCGAAAGCCGCGTTCAAGCCCGGCCAGCGCCAGCCCCGCCTCTGCGTCCAATCGCTGATCCAGACCGGGCGTGTCGGGCGCATCCATCGCAACACCGACGAGCGGCGCAAGATAGCTGTGGCTTTCTGCCAGCCGCGCGCGGGCGGTCTGTTTGTCCCCGGCATCCCAGGCCTGCAACGCCTGCGATAGCACCCGGTGCCGCCCTACACCTGATGCGGCGAACTGCCAAAGCTTGTAAAACGTGACGGCCAGCGTCACCACGGACATGGCGATCAGGACTGCCACCACCGGCCCGCCAAGGGTCAGGATTTCGCGCAGGGCGTCAAGAATATTCATCCCAAAAGCTCCACTTCTGTACGGCTGTTCAGGGTCGGTGTTTCGTCGCAGATATCGCTTTCTGCGCCTTCGACGGTACAGCCGCTTAACCCATTTATCAGAACGCGCCCGAGGTTTTCACAGGACAGGCCGCGCACATCGAACTGGCGCACGCGTGGACGCTGCGCCGGGAGATCCCTGAACCCAAAAAGGGTCAGGCGTTCAAACACACCCGACACATCGAAGATCACCACCTGGTAATTGGCCGTATCAATCGCCGTTTCAGTTTCGTTTTCGACCAGAAAAGTCAGCCGACAGGCACCTTCGACAGTCTCAACTGCGTTCAGCTCGATCATGAGCCCCGGCGCATCTTGCGTGGATTGAGCCTGAGCCGCAAAGGGCAGCGCACAGAGAAGAGCTGCAAACACCGGACGACGATACTTCATGAATGCGCTCCTGGTTAACTGAGTCAGACTAGGCTCTGACGGCGCTGCAACCGTCTTATCCAAGACCGCTGGGGCGCGAAAGGGTTGCTGCTGCCTATATGATAAAGAGCGATTTTTGGCCCGTTCAACCCTGTCAGGGCAGCAAGGTCTGCGATGAAAAATGTCACTGAGACGGTTCAGGACTTCCCGCGTTAACCATGGCACAGGCTACCAGCCATTCCAACGCGTTGGACTTTACCCCATGTTCAGAGCAGATCGCGATGCTTTGGCTTTCAAATATCTGCGCATAAATCGGCCAGTCGTCTTGATCGGGTGGGTAAATCGCGTCTGACGTCTTGCGCTGTTCCCATTTGTGCAGCTTGCCACCTGCGACGCCAAAGCTGATCTGCCCGGGTATCGGAGGTTTACCGTTTTCATCTGTCATCAGCGGGTCGGCGAAGTCCCGGTGTCCCAACCCCTGCACAAAACTGGTGTTCGACGGATTGCAACCCAGGCCGAACCACATCCCTTCGGTCACGGCATCCGACATTTCCTGTGTCAACTGTTTGCTCATCGAGAAGAACATCGCGATTTCTCCGGCCCGCCAGTTGGATCCCGGACCAAACCGCAGCCAACCCCGCCCCCAAGGATAGGTGCCGGTATTGTGCAGGCCGAAATCAGCCCCCATGCGTTCCGAGCGTCTGGCGCGATACCTGATCCAACCTTCGATTGCGTCAACAATCTCGGGATCTGCCAGCTTACCATCCCGCGCCGCCAGCACGTATTCGAGGTAAGCGTGGGAGTATATTCCCCTTTTGACCCCCTCCGCCGGGGACTCGGCCCGTGGTACAAAGGGGTTGTGCGCTTCGAACACATCGCGGGCCGCTGTATCGCCGCTGGCCCGATATACAACTGCGGCCGAGGCCACGCGTGACCGATTGATGACTTCGACCGCCTCGGGGTCGCGCGGTTCGGCAGTGTCGGAGAGAAAATCCTGTTCTGCCCAGTGCCAGGCGCGCGTAGCCTCTTGTATCAAGGCGTCGCCCAGTGCGGGATCACCGCAAACCTGTTTGATGACATGACCCAGCTTTGCCGCGCTCAGCGCGAAATTGTATGCGGCCCAGTCCTCGGAGGCGTAGGCATAGGTCAGTTGCACGGGGTTCCATGACACCGATCCGAAAATCCCCGGGTTTGAATACTCCACGCCACCGATAATCGCCCCGTCTTTTCCCTGGGTTCTGCGCCATAATGAGATGCCCCATAGCGCCTCATGAATAAGGTCAGGCAAAACAGTCATCCCGTCGCCGCGATCAGTCGCGTCCTTGCGTGCCTTTACATCAGGATGAGCGAACGCCTTGCCACTTTCGGGCAGGTTCAGGTGTAGCGCGCGGGTATAGTCGAAAGCCTCGATGATATTGGCCATGTGATAGACGACATCCATGTGTTGAATGCGCCGATCCCAGTCCCCGGCGTCATGCCATCCACCCCAGGCATCGGGATTGTCCTGTGCGCGTGCCGATACAGGAACATTGTCGAAACCAGTGACGCCCACGGGCTGTTCAGACAAAAGCCCACTTGCCCCGGCCTTGCTATACCCTTCACCGGTGTTGCCCAAGCGAATTTCGGTTTGCCAGACGGTCAGGCCATCCTCGGGGTGGCCGTTGCGCGGACGGGTCCGGCCTTCGCCGAAGGGTTCGGCGATCTCGCAGCCCGACCTTTGATGAAAATACCAACGCGCTGCAAGTCGCAGTGTTTCCACATAGGGCGCGGCTGAGACCCTGAACGGAAACGACCGACCGAAACCGTCGACCTGAAGGATGAATTCTCCGTCCTGATCTAGGTCCGAAAAATCCGCCTCGTATATGTCGCAGCCGTTGAAATTCTGATCGTTCCGATGCGGCTCGGACGCGGGTTTGGCAAGGGTCAGGCTGCCGGTGCGAACCGCCGCGCCGTCTGCGGTTGAAACGACTGCCCAAGTGGTATCCCGGGACAATAATGCATCGGTGCTGCCCGGTTGACCAACGTTGTTATGCCCCCACCATGCCCCGATGTAAGCTTTCTTAGGACCATTCAGCGGATAACCTGCGTGACACACATGCAGCGCTTCGTTGAAAAGTTCGGGCAACTTACGCTGCCTGACCGCTGGCACCGATGGCCCCTCAAGCACAACCAAGGCGCCCTCCGGGATTGCACGATCCAGCGTCAGGGTCAGATTGTGCCGCTTGGTACTTTCCCACTTGCGTTTCGCAACTGCTCTTGTGCGGATCGGAACAGATTTGCGATGGACCGACACGACATTCGCCGGACTTCCATCAATAGTGACGCGCCATTGGTCGGGCTGGTCAACAGGGATATGCTTTTGAAACGCTCCTGTGGTCATCTGGAACCCAGAACGCCGGGTGTCGCTGATGACCCTCGGCCATTCTGTGAACCTCTGCGGCAGCGAAGTATTTGCAAAACCCGAGAAATACCCTTCAACACCGTTGAGCTGCCCGAGCGATCCAAAACTATCCGTCGGATCGGGGTACCACGCGCGATCATCCCGCTGGGTTACCGGAATCACAGGCGAGATTTCAAACAACGTATCAATGACGGTGAGCTGAACGATGTCCTCACCAACGAACCCGACCACATCCTCGGTTTCAGGCTCGGCCAGGGCCATCTGGTTCAGAAACGGAACAGATACAGCAAGCGCAGTGCCCTGCAGCAAAACCGCACGTCGGGATATCCTCATCTGTCAGTTCCTCCCTTCGCTTTTACCGGGTGTGGCGGTCCCTTGATTTGCACGGCGGTCCAAACTCTGCAGGAACCGCCAGATCAGTTTTGGTCGCAGCAGGCTATCGGGATAAAGAACCGCGCCGCACACGCCTTCAAACACAGCGGTCGACTTGCGCCCATATTGGAATTGGTTGCGAACGCCTGACCAAAAGATATCAATCTGACGCTTGCGCAAAAGGCGACGAAGCCGAGACCCATACCGCGCCTTCATATCCGCATTGGCCGCAACCTTCTGAATGCTGGGCACACGGCGGGCAAAAACGGACCCACGCGCCTGATGATTGGCCCCGCTGGCCACCTGACGGTAACGCAGCAGCGGCGGCCCTTCGACCACAACGAACTCTCCCAGCAGCGCAAGACGACACCAGAATTCCCAATCTTCGCCTTTTACCAGGCTTTCATCATATCCGCCTACCCGCTTTGCGCTGTCAGTGCGAAGCGCCAGAGCACCGCCATTGACCACAAAATTCTTGCACAGCAGCGCGTCCAGTTGATCCTGAGCAGGAACCAGTGCCCTGTTATCCGTGCCGCGCATGACATGGCCGTCGACAGCCATACGCTGCACACCGGCCAGCGCGCCCACTGATTCGGTACATGTTAGCGTGTCATAATAGCGCTGCAACGCTTCGGGTTGCAGCAGATCGTCAGCATCAAGAAACAAGACAAAGGGTGTTTTCACTAGTGTTAGACCCAGATTTCGCGCTGCGCTGACACCCTTTGACGGGCCCTGCACCACGCGAAAACGGACGTCGCGCTGTATAAAGTCTTCAATGATGCGGGCCGTTCGGTCGGTAGAACCGTCATCGATGCAAATCACCTCGAATGCCCCAAAGCTCTGAGCGCTGACGCTTTCAAGCGTTTCAGCGATATACAGCTCCATGTTTCGGGCCGGGATGATGATCGAAAACGTGGTGTGCTGCATGTTATCGGCCTCCGACCCGGTCGACCTTTACGGCTGAGTTGCTGTATTCAGAGAACTCAAAACGCAACAAGCCGGCCATCATGCCCGCGCCCCTGAAAATTTCCAGCAGGCCGCGATACCATCTGGCCTGTGAGCCGAAGCCAAGACACAGGCACATCGCGCACCCCCACCCCAAAGCGCCAAGGCTTTTGACCACCCGCATCCCAACAGCCTTGCGCCGGATCAGGGCAATGCGGCTCAGCGTGTTGCCCTTACGAAACCAACGCCGCCCCAGCCACCGGATCGTGGTGCGGTTTTCGGGTATGTCATCCCAGACCAGAGCATCTGCCGCCGCGCGGATCGTGCCACCACCGTCGCGCAGACGGGTAAAGAACTCTTCGTCCTCTCCGCCCGTGATGTTGAAACGCGGATCAAAACGCAGCGCTCGGTCGCGGATGACGTCGGCCCGCACCATCGAGTTGTTGGTCGCTGCCGACACCAATTCCGCCCCTTGATCATAGGGTCCCATGCGAAACAGGTTCAAGGCATCAACCCAGTCCGGCGGGGCTTGCCTATAGCGCGGTTCAACCGGGCCCTGAACTGCCACGGTGTCGGGCAGGCGCATGGTTTTGAGCATTTCTGCCAGCCAGATTTGCGAAACCTCTTCGTCATCGTCGAGGAAAGCAACAAAATCGGCATCCCGAGGGACCTCGGACAAAGTGCGATTCCGTGCCGCCACGATACCGCGCGTCGGTTCGGTCACATAGATCACCGGCCATTTCGACAGGCTTTGGATATCCCCCAACGTGGCTTGAGCCGTGGCCTCGGGCGCGTTGTCGGCGATCACCAGCGTCACCTGCACCTGTTCATCGCTGATGGTTTGCGCGTTCAGGCTTTCGATCAAGGCCCGCAGACCCAGCGGACGCAGATACGTCGCGACGCAAATGGCCACATGCGGGCCGGGTTGTGTTCTGCGTTCACCGCTCATACCCGGCAAGCTCCAATGCGCGCCCTGCCAGTTTGTCAAACCGGGCTTTGTCTGCTTTCGACCATGCCGCCCAGCGCTTTACCGGATTAAAATCCGACGCTTTTGACTGCGGCTGCCAACGCGCATCGTCTGAAGCATTTGACCGCGACGACCCGCGCACTGGCAATTGATCGACCCTATCCCAGGGGAAAACTTCGGGGTTCAGCCCGGTATGGGCCAGCATGTTCGTAACAAAAAGCTGCGAGTCCGCGACGATATCCTCATACCGCACCACCAACGCGTCTTCGGTCTCATTCACGCCGCCTTCGGTGAAGGTTGTTATGGCTTCGGTTCCAAGTCGCCACTCATCCGCTAACTGGCGAAAAGTTTTACGGGCCAAAGAATATCGCGAAAAAGTATTGAGCGTTGAGTCCACGACATCGCGCCCATCCCTGAGACACAGGATCAGTTTGGCGTCCGGGAAGATATACGGCGCTAGGGTCAGGTTATGCACATGCGGGCACTTCAGCAGGATGTGCTCGCCCGGCGCCTGCGCCTGCAATTCCCGAAACCACGCCCCTGCCAACATTGCCAGCAGATCGTATTTCTCAAGAACCTCGCCGTTTCGCGGAAAATACCTTAGGAAATCCCGCGCAAACGCAGCTGCGTCATCCGCTGCATGCAGTAAGGGAAACTCATACAACCGCCCGGCATCCGCCGCCACATCCGGGTGCATAGCCACCAGATCACGTACGAAATTCGTGCCCGAGCGCGGCATGACCCCCAGCACGAGGATCGGAGTGTTGATCTTACCGCGTGCACCACGCGCCAAGGCTGCAAGGCGCGCGCCTTGTTCTGGGGAAATCGGTGGCAAGAAATCTTCGATGCTCAGAAACCGGGCACCGAGCAGGCGCCGCGCGACGTGGCCCATCTGGTTGATGCGCATCTCTCCGAAGATCTTGGCGGCCCGACTCAATCGCATGGGTTAAACGCCACCCTTCCGTTCGCGCCAAGTCTGCCAGGGCAATTCCGCACGGCCCGTGACCTGCGCCACAAACTCCATATCGGGCGTGAAGAGGTCAGTCAGCCTCTGACGCGTTTCGGACGTTGGCGGCGCGATCTTTGTTTTCAGGTGCTCTTTGTTCATGGACAGCGCGTGTTTGAACCCCGGCAAACCTTTCACCGTTCGTACCGCTTTACGCATCCCCAGCGAGCGCATCATGTCACCACCCCGGCGCAGGGTGTGCTGCACAGCCGGGCTGCGGTAGGTGACGGTTTCGTGGTGGCGATCAGACAGCGACGCCGGATTCGGATCGGGTGCAATTGCAAGGTGACGACAGATCTGATCGTATGTCCGCTTGGGATTTTCCGAGATATCCTCGGAAAACAGCAACAACAGCGCGCTTCGGTCAAAACAGGCAAGCCAGTGTTCAAGGTTCGTTTTGTACTGGCTTTGCCGCGCATAGGCCGGGTTCCGCGCCAGAGCATCTTCGAACGAGATCGAGGATGCGATATGGCCTTTGCGAATTTCATGCAGGTGGTTGGAATAGGCTCTTTCGACCGGATCGCGCAGGATACAGATCAGCTTTAGGTCCTTGTTGTAGTCCCTTGCGCGCTGCGGGGCGTCCAGACTGAAGAAATATGTCGGAGAGCATTCGCCCTTGATCGTACCGGCGGGGCCATCGGCGAAACAGCTTTCGTACCAGATGTAGCCCCGGTCATAATTTGCGGTAAAGAAGTTGAGCTCTTTGGTGTCGCCCATGGTCACGGCGGAATGCTCCGACAGGACGTGGTGCAACCACGTCGTCGCAGCCTTCTGCGCACCGATTCCAATGAACTCGACCTTACTCACACCGAACCTTTCACAACACACCAACCGACCGGAGGCGGCAAAACTCAAACTTATGGCAACTGTCTGCCCCTACCTGCGGCCAAAACGATTGGGAACATCCTTGCGCAACACAATGCTGAGCGCATGAGGCAGGGTCCGCATGTATCTACGGGCCAGATGGCCCGGCCCTGTCGCGATGCGGTGCAACCACTCCAATCCCAAGGTTTGCATCCATTCCGGCGCACGCGCGTAATCGCCCACAATATAGTGGAAACACCCGCCACAGGTGACGATCCAGGCACAATGCGACAGTTTCGTTGCAATCCGTTCCGCAAAAAACTGTTCCTTTGGCTTGCCCAGCCCGACCCACAGGATATCCGCACCGCTGGCATTGATATCAGCCACGACCTCGTCTTCTTCGGAGGAATCAAAGTAACCATGTCGCCGTCCGGCAATGGTAAGGCCCGGATACATAAGGGCCAACTTTTCCGCACACTCACGGTTGATCTCTTCAACCCCACCCAGCAAATAAAAACTCAGGCCATTTTTTGCCGCAACCGTGGCCGCCGAGTGGATGAAATCCGTTGTTGCGGTTCGCTCGGGGATGCCAAGACGGCCATAGGATAAGCGGGACGCCCAGACAACAATCTGGCCATCCGCGTGGATAATATCGGCCAAATCCATTGTCTTGGCGAAGTGTTCATCGCTTGCATACAGCGAAATCGCCTGTGCGTTTGACGAAAACACAGTTGTCGCACGATTGAGCTTACCGCACCGCCGCCGCTGCACGTCCTCCAGCATGACGTCTGTCAATTCGTTGGCACCCGCGATCGCAACTGGCATGCCCCCGACAAAAGCATGCGGCAGGCGCTTATCCAAAATCTTATTCATGTAAAAGCCAACTGGTCACAAAAAACGAAAGTGTAAGCAGGTTAGCAGGCCCATCGATTCTTGCTAGGAAATTCATCGGTTCTGACCCGGATTGTTTCGAATAACATGTGTATTTGCGTGTTTCCTGTCAAACTTGCTTACTTTTCACCGTCAATTGTGGTTTGGTTAATGCATTGTTGAATTTTTCTGGCCCGCAGGCTGATGGCCGCTGACGACACGTGTTGTCCACCAGACGCTACCGGGCTGACCTGAACTATATCTGTGTCAAAAGTTGTTATGAGTTATGACTGATCAGTATCGCAGAGGGCTCGACGTAGAGTTATCGGGTGTGGGGCAAGCCGCTGCCGGCGATCCCGAGCTTAGAATGCTGTCCAATGCTGCCTGGGCCATCCGCCGATCCATACTGTGGATTCTGGCACTTGCGTTCTGCGGTGGGGTTCTGGCCTATCTGCTGACCTACACGGCCGACACCCGGTTCACCTCAAGCGCCAAGGTCATGATCGAAACCCGTGTACAAACGGAAACGGAATTTACGCCGCAGGTCTCGGGCTTGCCGTTGTCGCTGACATCCCTGGAAAGCGAATTGCAACTGCTGCGGTCCACAGACCTGATTGAAAGCGTAGTTGAACGCCTGAATTTGCAAAACGATCCCGAGTTTGCCGGAGAGGAAGGCGGAATTACCCTGAACCCGATCGCGCTGGCGCGCGGGTTAAAAAATGCTTTGGTGGATACACTTGCGGGCGGTGACGATGCGACTGCTGACGGCGACACACGTTCCGAGGAAGAGATACGCCGCGAGGCAGCCGTCGAAAACCTGCTGAGATCAAGGCGTATTGAACAGGTCGGGGACCTATCGGCCGTGTACGAAATTCGAGTGACCACTAAGTCGAAACACAAAGCCGCTGAAATCGCCAACAGCCTGGCATCGGAATACCTGACCGTTCTGACCAAAATGAAGCGCGAATCACTTGGGCAATCGCAAAGCTGGTTGACTATCCGTATCGGTCAGCTGCGGGAAGACTTGAACAAACTGAGTTCAGACCTTGAGACGCACTCGATCGAGATACCTTATTCCCCTGATGAATATGCAACGATCAAGGCGCAAAGGATCAAGGCGGAACGGCGATCTTCTCTGGCCAACGCATCCCTGCAGGAGCTTGAAGAACAAACAAACACGATCACAGAGCTGCGCGATCAGGGTAATCTGCGCGAAGCAGTCGACTATGCCGCCCAGGTCGGGCTGTTGTCACGCAGCACCAGCAGCGACATCACAGACGACGCGGCCATCACCGCGCTGGATGCGATACAGCAATCCACCGAGCAGAAAATAGACCAATTGAATGCACAATTGACTGGCCTGCAACAAAGCATCGAAACATTCCGCGAGCAGCAGGCCCAACAAGTTCAGCACGATTCGATCACCAAGCGGATCGAAAACGAGATTCTGGTTACGGAAACCATCTATCGGGATTTCGTGTCGCAGCTGGGCCGTAGGGCAGAACAAGCGGACTATTTGGATGCGGGCGCGCATATCATCGAACGGGCCCGGCCTGCTATTGATCCTTCGGAACCCAAACGCTCGCAGACGGCGATCCTCGTCATGTTCGCGATCGTGTTTTTCGGCCTGATCGGAACGGTTGTGCGCGAGCTCTTTCAGAAGCGGCTCAGAACAACGCACGAGTATGAAAGCACAACCGGGGTCAAGCTGTCTGCGATCGTGCCAGAGGCCAAAGAAGACCCGCCGTTCGAGACCTTCTTTATTCATGACGGCAAACTGGATGCGGAAATGCACCATTTCGGACGCAAGCTGCTTGCCAGCAGCGATGTCGGCCTTCGCGTCTCGAACACGCAAAGCGAGCCAGCGGCCCAAGCCAGCATGATTTTTTCGAACCGTCCGGAGGAGAAGAACAAGCTTTCCGCTTCGGACACGCAGTGTGTGATATTTTCGGGTGCCTCCGCGCTGCCGGATGAGGGCAAGACCTCATCGCTTCTGTTATTGGGCGCAGTCTGCGCCAAGGCGAATTACCGCACGCTGATCATAGATTGTGACACGTTGACTTCGGCCTATCGTGACTATTCCCGACTGACACCCGACGCCCTGCAACACGCCGGAGCAGACCCGGAGTTTCTTTTGAACTATGTCGTCGGCAGCCCGCAGGCAGGGCTGGATATCCTGCCGCTGATCTGCGGCGAAGGGCAAGAGGCCCAAACGGTAGCCGCAGATTTCCTATGCTCACCGGCGTTCCTTGATCTGCTCTACTCGCTGTCGCATATGTATGACGTCATTCTGCTGGATACCCCGCCGCTGCTATCGGCAGTGGAGTCGGCCTATCTGTCGCAAATATCCAACCGCGTCCTGTTGTTTACCCGCTGGAACAGCACCCGCGTTAATTCGATGTTGCAGGCGATCCGAGAACTGGAAAACGTGGGCGTGCGCCCATCCGCATTGGTGGCGACGCGCGTCGACCTGAAGAAGGCGAAACTTTACGGCGATCCGAACTTCGGCTGACCGGTTGCCTATTCACTCTGCGGAGCACGAAACGCCGATTGTGTTTGGGATTGAGCGCTTGGACCCAAAAAAAATATACGACCACGCATAAGAATCGCTTACCATGACCGCATTGCCTAATGACCGTTTTTTGTTTCAAAAATGTGAGTAGCCAGTTTGAAGGTTTTAGCGAGTGAAGTAGATTTCGACACCTACGACGTTATTGTCGCTGGTTCCGGTCTTGCCGCATATGCCATGGCCCACCGTCTTGGTGTTCACGGCAAAAAAGTCATCATGCTTGAGACCGGAGAAGCCGAATATAACGACGACGTACAGTCCAACTTCGCCACGATACGTGGTCGCGGGCATCTGGACGGATCGCATTGGCCCTTGCATTGGGTGCGTGCAATGGGCGGGACGTCGGCTGTCTGGGCAGGAAACTGCACGCCGATGACCGAGCGCAACTTTCGGCAATGGCCGATTATGCGCAAGGATCTTGAGCCCTACTACAGTATCGCTGCAAAACTTTTGGGTCGGACAGATCCTTTTCTAACCTATTCCTCTGAGTTTGCACCCGGCTTCACCTATCGACCAAAGTCCACCGAGGACGCTCTGCGCCTGATCCGGGAACCGCAGCTATATGAACAGCTTCCCACAACTGACATGGCGCTTGGGACAACGCTGAGCCAATTGCACGCCAGGGAAGACCGACGCGGGATCAAGGCTATCTCGATCTACTCACTCGGGGGTGAGGTCAAAAAAATCTATCTTCGGCCGGGACAAACCGTTGTTCTGGCGGCCGGCGGGATGGGCAACGCCCAGATACTTCTCAGCTCGCAACCTGAAAGCGGGCCTGCGGTCGGAAATGAAAACGATCAGGTTGGACGCTACCTTATGGAGCATCCTCATTTTCCGGATTGCGCCAAGCTGATTGTCAACAAGAACTTCCATCTTCCAGCAGTACCCGACAATTTTGGCGAACGCCTCGATGTGCTGGAGGCGGACGAAGAGCTGTTTCAGAAAGTTGGCGGGTTGGACGTGTCGATAGCCCTGTATCCGGCGCGTATCATTTCAGATGATCCCGTCGAAGCAATGTTTGCCCGCAAATGGGGGGAAAACGCTGTGGCATACGGAACCATCGTCGTGGCGGAAATGGACCCAGAGCCTGAAAACAGGGTCACTGTGACACGGGGCACCGACCCGGCTGGGCTAAAAAATCTTCGTACGTATTTACATATCAGCACGCGCAGTTTCCGGGCCGCTGATACCTTTGTTGAGACGCTGGGCGAACGTCTGATTGCCTCTGATTTAGGGCGGCTCCGCATCTCGAACGAAGAGATCGTGTTCGGCGTTTCCGGGGGCGGCCATACGATGGGAACAACGCGGATGGGCGCCTTGCCTAGAACAAGCGTCGTTGATGCGGATTGCCGTGTGCACGGCTATGAAAACCTGTTTGTGGCCGGTTCGTCGGTGTTTACGTCCAGCGGCCACGCCAATCCAACGCTTACCCTGATGGCGCTTGCTGCACGTTTGGGTGACAAACTGGGGGTGTTAAATGAAGTTTAGCAAACTGTCCCGCAGAAACCTGATGTTCGGTGTCGGCGGTTTCGCTGCCGGTAGTGCCGTGACCGGTGTCGTTGGCTTTCAATTTCGCGACGAAGTTCGGAAGCTTCTTGGCGTATCACGCCCGAATATCAATCAGCTTGCCTCAGCGACCCGGGTAGACGACGAATGGTTGCTGACCCCGGAAGATCGCGAAGACCTTGGCCGTCAGATCGCGGAACGGAAAGAATCCGACTAAACCGCCCGATCATTATTTTGGAATGTCACTCGTGCTGAGAATGCGGCGCGAGAACAGAAAGTTGATGACCATTCCCGCCAAGGTCGACGGCACCAAAGCCAGCACAGGATAGGTGCTGGCAATATCGTTCAACCTGATCACGGCGACAAAGACGGTATAATTCACCGCCATCCCAAAGCTCATCGCCAACACATAACTGATGAATTCTTTCACGGACGGGGGCATCTTGGTCACAAATGTAAACGTTCTGTTCAGATACCAGGTTGTGGTCACAGCTCCCAAAAAGGACAGTAGCCGCGCGACCTCTGGCGCCCAGTTCAAACCCTCTGTCGCGATGAGCAGCAAACCCGCATCCACCACAAAGGCAACAGCACCCACGATCGCGAATTTTAAGAACTGGGACGAGGGCATCTTTGGAAATCCGCCTTTACACTCTGTTTCTTCGACGTGCTTTTGCGCCGACCGGTGGACTCCACCAAAAGTCTGAGATCAAAGCGTTGCATCTGAATTTTCCCCGGAAAACTGGGTCGGGACCGGCTTGGCGCGTTGAGCACCCTGAAACACAAGCAATGTTGCCAAGAAGGGCAACAACCAGATAACCCGCGCCTGATATCTGTGGTGCGGGTCCGACAACACGCCGCAGACCACAGCGTTTATCAGCAAGGTTGCCAGGATCAGCACGGCCAACGCCATCGCCGTGTTTGATACTGATCGCACCCCGCACATAAGAACCACCGTAATCAGACTAATAACGGCGGACGCATAGACAAACGTCGACAGGAATGTAAACGGGAAGCCGCCAGTAACAGCCAAAGATGCCCCGAACCTGCCAAGGTTAGAGCCATTCATGAAGTGCGGCGCGCTTTCAGCAAAGACTCGTTTGGCGGTATAGAATTCGTATAAACCAAACATACCAAGTTGTCTTAATGCATTCCCAACCGAAGCCCGTATTTGCATCACTGGTTCCGCAAGCGCGGCTGTCAGGAAAACTGAGAAGTCTTCGTCACTCAGCCGTTGCTTCGTAGCTTCATCTGCTGACTGATAGTAGCCGTTCTTGTCCCAAAGAAATAGTTGCGAACTGTTATTGTCCAAAGGCGCTGCGTCACAGATTGCAAACGCGTGCCCGCCGCAGTCATTTGCCATCAGCTCGGCCACCGGACCATCCTCGATCCCGCGCGCTGTCAGGAAAGGCAGGTTCTGCGGCCAACTGCCGAACACGGCCTGGGACACGAAGGCAAAAGCAAAAACCGCCGACACCCCGACGCTGAAAGCCAAAAATGACATAAGCCAACCAGATAGCAGCGGTCTAACCCGCGGCCATAGCGACATCAGCGCCAAAAGCACCAACAGGCCAAAGGTCAAAAGAATATGGCTGCTGTGAATGGCAACCGCTGCGGCCAGAATGACCCAGCAGATTACTATCTGAGTTTTCGTCAGGCTGCGTTTCGAAAAACACAGCAGAAACAGACAAAGCGGCACGACGGCTGCAAACACATCTGGCATGGCATAGGCTGTGAAATACGGCAATGGTGTAACCGCGGCACAGATTACGCCAATGACCAGATAAGGTTTCGTGGGGTTTTCCTTGCAAATTTGCCGCACCACAAGCCAAGCCACGTAGCCAACGATCAGCGATTGAAACAGCACCAACAAAAGTGCTTCGGCTTGCAGGGACACAAAGACCAAAGCGCCGTAGTAAGGCGAACGGGACATCGAAATCACGCGTTGGTCCGGTGCGGCCGCCACAGCCTGTTCGACCGAAGAATCCGCTGGCGAGGTCGCCTTGGTTACCGGCGCTTCATCGACCCATTGCTTACCCGCTATGGTTTCTACTACCGCCTTGCCGGCATTGTTGTAACCGCGCGTATCGAAGAAAATAAAGGGAAAGCCATTTATCGCCGCGGGCACAGTCTGCATAACCGCAAAGCACAGCACCAAGATGCACGCCTTTAGCGTCGTCAGATTTGCGCCTTGCGAATGAGGCGCGGCCTTAGCTTTGAGATACGCCATTAAAAAACTTCACTTCTTAAAACCGCCCCGGAACCCGTGAAATACGCGACTCCTTGGGCCAACTCTTTACTTAAAGACGACCTGATCCTTCCCGCAGGCCACTATTCGGTCAATTGTGTTGTTTGCTGTATGGTCTGCTGTGTCACCTGCTCTACCGAGATTTCGACACTGTCGCCTGGAAGCAGCTGGGTCATTTTCTCAGCCCGAAGCTCCTGCAATTCACCGTCGACAACCCGGAAAATCGTAACCGAGTAATCAATATCACTGATCAGGCTTTCAGTGCCGATCTCGCTGGACGCACCAGCCAGATATTTTGCAATCGTATCCATTTGCAGGCTCGCATCACGAAGGGCCAGATGCGCGTCGCGACGTTGCTGCAACAACACAAGGGATCGCTGCTGTTCATACAGCTCCCGGTCCCGTTTCAATCTGGTCAGAACCAGATTTGTGGCCGCCAGATCTTCTTCGACCTCCAACAAGCGCGTGGCGGACAACACGGTAGTCCGGCGCGTATCGGCAATCCTTGAACCCGCGGCCAACCCACGTTCGATCAAGCTGATCACTCTGGCCTCTTCCTCTTCATCGGACGCCAGAGCCTTGGCGAGTTCGATCTCCTGTTCTTTCAGGATTTCAATGCGCTGCGCGGCCTGGTCCTCAGCATCTTCGAAATAACGCCGCTCACCGGCTTCGTTTTCCTGATTGACGGCTCTGATCCTGATCTGCTCGGCGATCAACTCGTCCAGAACCGCGTTGGACACCGAGACTTGGGCGTGCGTCGGTGGCGGCATGTCAAGATCTTGTCGCAGCTCGGACGTCGTGCGCCAGACCTGAACAATTGCCTGCGCGTGTTGCAGCGCCGCTTGCCCATAGGTGGTTTGCCACCGCATCAATTGTATCGGGTCGATGGTGACATCATCGGCCAACAGCATGCTGCGGACGCCACCGGCAAGGGCCACAGCCTCACGCGCGGTGATGGCCGGACGGAAATCAATCTGACCAGTACGTGCGACATCCCCACCGATTATGATGGGCCTGTATCCATTGCGGGCGACTTCGATCTCGTCCCCGTCCAGCTGGATGATGTAGATTTCCCCATTCGCATTGTATTGCTTGACGATTTTGCCAGCCGCATCCAACCGCACAAGGTTTTCCAGCTCATCAGCCAACAAGCCTTTGGCCTCAAAATGGCCCAGCCATTTCAAGTTTACGTTGCCATGCGCATCAACGATTGCGTCAAAAGACAGGCCATCAAGGCCGGTCAGGGACAAACGAATCTGGTCTCCGGGCTCCAGCTTGTAATCAGCAGCGGCAGGACCGTGCGTCAACACAAACAGGCATAGAGCCGCACAGAGGCTTTGGACCAATGATGACAACCTGAACAGTGCAGGTGCGGAATGAAATATTTTCTTACGGGTCAACTTCATGATCGTAGCATCACTCTGTTTTTTGGCTGTGGTGCAACGGCTCAGCGACCTGTGCGATTGCAAACAGCGCCGATGGTTTGAAACAAAATCTTAATATCTACCCACAGACCAACCTTCTGAGCATATTCAGTGTCGAAAACGGCGCGGTGGGAAAACTCGACATCATTGCGTTCGGACACCTGCCATAATCCGGTGATCCCCGGTTTCATTAGGTTGTAGTCGCTTCCCGGATACAGCGCCTGTTGCTGAGGCATCATCGGGCGCGGGCCAACAAGGCTCATGTCGCCGATCAGAACATTCCAAAGCTGGGGCAACTCATCCAAAGAGGAGGCCCGAATAAACCGTCCAACCTTGGTAACACGGGGGTCGTTTTCAAGCTTTTGCCGGGCTTGCCATTCCGCCGCAGCAGCAGGGCACTCCCTCAGATGATCCAGAAAGATCTGATCTGCATCAATCATCATGGACCTGAATTTCAGAAAATCGAACTCACGCCCGCCCAGACCAACACGCCTCTGTCTGTAAATTGCCGGCCCGCCGTCCAGTTTCACGCAGATCGCAATCAATAACATGAGTGGCAGCACAAAGGGCGCGCCAATCAAGACCAGAACAATATCCAACAAACGCTTACCCTTGGCCGCATAGAAACCTTGGAGATTTACGCGATTTTTTGAAGCAGGTATAAAATGTTGTCTTGTATTATATATTTCGGTCTCTTCTATCGGAAAAGAACCTCGATTGTGGTTCATAATGACCCCCAAACTTACGCACTGACTACTCAAAAAAGCGCCTAGAACCAAGGCACAACACACTTATGGACCCGCGAGCTTACCCCGAAAAAAGGGCGAAAGCCGTGAGTTTCAATCTTCTTTTGCTCAATAGATGAACAGCGCAACGCCACCACATCCGCTGCCCCGTTTCGTCTTGCTTCCCGACTCGATGTCATAAAATGGCCGGGTTTTTGCCTGAAATATGTTTGCATTTATTGCCTGAGGTGACAACTTGTTTGTTAACTTTTCCACATGCATGACACATTTCGTATTCTTTGCAGAAAAGCTTTCGACCCCGATATTTTTCTGAAAAATCACGGCCGTAATACCCAACCGCACGTCGCGCGATGGTGCAGACGTCAAAATTTGAGCGGCTTGCCCAAAAAACAGCCCGTTACTGTCCAGTTTTCAGAGGTAGTTTATTGATGATCTTCACACGTAACTTACTTTTGCACACAAGATACAAAGACGCAATCAAAGCGGGTGCGCAAAAACCAGCAACAAGGCCACCGGAGAGTGCTGCAATCGAGCTTGCATCCGATATCGCCAACGCCACGAAGACAATCGCAGCAAATAGAGGACCTGACAGTAAATAGAAAATTATCATTCCAGCCTCAATTCGCTAGGATAGGTCTCATCCACTTGTTTCACGCACTGTCCCGATTTTACGCAGCATTGTGTCAGTTTTGGGGCAGCACCCTCTTGGTACATGCTGATCCCGGTAACCGACGCAAAAAGAAACTCATTAAGAAGGCCTTAACCTTAACACCAATCAGTTCTGTCGACGATAGATGGGCGCGCTTTTCCCGGATTTCCATAACCTATCGGCGATTTGGCACCACACGATTGGTAAAATCTTGCCCATTGGGCCTCAAATCTCTGTTAAGTTGAGATGTTTTGCGCTCAGGTTTTCGCCCAAGACATGAACCCACGCGCCCTGCGCCACACGACGACCGCCGCAACTTGTCCAAGCAACACCAACACCCAGAACATAAAAATCAAACCAGCCGCTAGAAATGCAAGTTGCAGGGTCAGATTCGCTGACATCCCGGCAGAGATACAAAATGGCGCATAAGCTATCGCACCAAGAACGCCGTATTTCAGTTCTGTCGTCGACACCCGTAGCGGGTCGACCTTTCGACCGATGTAGTAATAAGCGACAAAGCTAACCACACCGCTGATCAGGAATGCAATCGGGGCGCCGAGCGCGCCGAACAGGTAGATAGTTACAAGCGACAACAAAGCATGCACCACAAGTGACGCAACACTAATGCCAAGCTGCAATCCGGTTTTCTTTGACCGCATAAATGCATAGCTGAAATAGGCACCCTGCAAGCCGACGATAAATGCGGCAGGGGAAAGCAATCTTAGGTAAAGGGCGGTTTCGTCGGCAAAGCTCTGCTCGAACAGCAGATGCGTAAATACGTCCGCAGCAAAGACGAGCGCAACGACGATCGGCATTGAAATCAGCACGAGGAACGAGAAATAGCGTTCCAGCACGGCGTCCGATGATCGGAGCCCGTTGATCTCATGCGCTTCGAAAACACTGGGGGCCACGACACGCGACAGTGTCGTCATCGGCAATTTAAGCGCTTTGGAAGCAAGCGTTTGTGCCGCTGCAAAATATCCGGCCGCGTCCATCCCCGCGAAGAAAGCCAGAAGAGACTGAGAAGACATCGCAAAGAACGAGGCGCTGGACGACACCACCGCCAATGGGAATCCGAACCGGAAATAAGTTCTTAGCGCACCACGGGATGGCACCACGATACCGGACCTGCGCAGCGCGAAGACCAGGGCATAGGCACCTGTAATCGCCGCACCCATCGACATTCCGATCACCGCACTTGCGTAGCCCCCGCCATAAACCACAAACGTCACGGCCAGTGACACGCCCAAGGCCTGGCGCAGCAAGGTCACGGCGGCGAATTTCGGTCCTTCATTATATTGCCTGAGGCAGACCGTTCCCAATTCATACATCGCGTGACTAGTGCAGAAAACAACGGCCAGGAAGAAACTGCTTACCCACTCCGCTGGCATAACCATCCGAACAAGACCGACGAGACACAGCAAAAACACCCCCAGCAGAGCCGAAGCCCCCAGGACCGTCGCAATCGTCTGCCCCTCAAACTCGGGTGCGTGATGGAATCGGCCGACCGATATGGCCAGCCACTGGAATGTAAACGAAAACAGCAACATTCCAGACAAAAGCGTAAGATTGTATCGCCCAAAGTCTGCAGCGCCCAAAACGCGGGTCATTACGATCAGAATCACAATCGCGATAAACGCCGACAGCATTCGTGGAACAAAATACCATGTCATCGCGGACTGTATCCCTTGGCCGGCAACTCTAAACCCATACACATCCAATAGCCCGGATCAGGCTCTGAACACTCGTAAAACTCACCATTTTTTGGCACGCCGACTACCTAGCTGACCGCGTGTGTATCCCATGGAGCATACTGACACTCATATGTGCCGATGGAAAACAATATCCTAATCACAGCCTTAAAACACCAGGCTTTGCAGCGAAAGGGTCTTTGTGCGCAATCTAACGGCCCCCCGAATTTGCCGAGTAATTGTGCACCAAGTCGGCGTTGCAGCATTCCTAGGTTCTGCCGTGATAGACAATCCACGTATCGCTGCGTAAGCTTCGGATACTCGCATTTATTCGAAAAACTGCCGGGTTGGTCGTTCAGCCCGGAACGCTATCAATTGGTCTGACAGATTTAACAATGACCGCCCTGAGCCAGAATAACACCAATCGACACGCATCGGACCTGCCGTTCCGTCACGTGATCCTTACTTTATGTCTGATGCTTTTGGTTTTTTTCGGCACGGATCTGTTCAACATTGTGCTGTGGCAGAACAATCTGGCCAACAAGCTGGAAATCCTGATGTTGCTGCCTGCCATCGCAATTACGGCATTGTACTATAGGCACCTTATCCGCGGTGCGTTTGCTTCGCCAGAGCTTGCGATCCTTGTAATCTGGGCGCTGGTCTCGACCGCAATAAGCAGCCTTCCGGCCTATTCGTTCGAGCGATGCGTGCCATTGGTCGTCACAACCGCTTTTGCCCTTTTTTTGGGCAGCATCATGTCGCTGCGCGGGTTGCTGTTGTTCATGGCGTCGTTTTACGCGGTTGTAATGGTACTGACCATGGGTGCCATCGCTGCCCTGCCACAAGCCCGGGGGATACCGCCCTGGGGCGATACGTGGAACGGAATTTTCCTGCACAAGAACGGGTTGGGTGCAGCCTGCGTCATGACCTTGCTGACCTCGTTTTACGCGATGGGTCAGGTGAAGGGAAAGCTGAAGCTGGTGTTTCAGGTCACATTTTTCCTCGGCCTGCTGTTACTGGTCGCGTCTGAATCCCGCACATCGCAAGTGGTTGCATTGGTCTCGATGAGTGCGCTGGTGGTCAGTCGAATCATTCCTCGGTTCGAGGTCATCTGGGCGATCTGCTTTATTCTGTTCTCGGTCCTGCTGATTAGTTTGATCGCCTTTTTATTGTCCTCGCCGTTGGCTGATCCGTTATTTGCACTGATCGGTCGCAAACCAACCCTGTCCGAGCGAATTCCCATATGGGAACTTACTTGGCCCTACGTCATGGACCGGTTCTGGCTTGGTTGGGGCTACGGCGCGTTCTGGCACCCTGACTCCAGTCACCTCGCATGGTTTGCCAACAGGGCCAATCTGGGTTTTGCACCATTTTATTCGCATAACGGACTGATCGAAACCTGGCTAAATACCGGCTTTGTGGGTGTTGTACTTTTAGGCACCGTCATCGTGCGCTTTTTCTTTTCCGCATTTTATTCCATGCGGTTCGTTGAAAACCGTGCCGGGATTGTCTGCGCGCTGGCACTGATGGTCACATACATGCTGGCGAATATTACCGAAAGCACCTTGCTCGGCCGGCTAGAGGCCAACTGGATATTCTTTGTCGCCTACGTCACCAAAATGAACCTTGTGGCCAGGGCGATCAAAGACGACGCCAAGTTCCGGGGTTCAACCGTCGCATATGATGGCAGCAGAGCCAAAAAAATCGGTTCGGAACCCGTCTATCGACCTATGAACAGCTAATATCAAAAATTTCTGCGTTTTCTGCGCCTGCCGTGGCCACAAAGATTGACAGCGGCCGCCTACGTAGTGTCGAATTTGAATGTTCCTACTTTTAAAAGTTTTTGCAGTAATCAGTTTCGTTGGGAGGCACCATTGAAAACAGCCATATTTGCAGGTGGTAAGGGCTCTCGCCTGATCGAAGAGACCCGGGTCCGCCCCAAGCCTTTGGTTGAGATCGCCAACCGGCCGATCCTTTGGCATATCATGCAGCACTATTCGACCTACGGACATCACGAGTTTGTTCTGGCGCTTGGGTATATGGGTGATCTGATCAAGCGCTACATTTCAGAACTGTGCCAGTATCAGGGAAACCTGCGTATTGATTTCGATCAGCGCGAGCTGTTCGGCGAACCCGACTATGCAAACGGTGGGCCTGAGCCTGAGACGCCGCCCTGGACCGTGGATCTTATCGATACCGGCATGGACACCATGACCGGTGGGCGTCTGGCCCGGCTGCAACCTTACCTTGGCAATGAGACCTTCATGCTGACCTATGGCGATGGGGTATCGAACGTCGATCTGGATGCGCTTATTGCCTTTCACAGGTCACATGGAAAACTCGCCACCATCACCATGGTACGTCCGCTGACCACTTTCGGCCACCTTCAGGTGCGCGACGATGGGCTGGTCGAAGGTTTCATGGAGAAACCAGAAACCGCGGCTGATTGGATCAATGGCGGCTTTTTCGTACTGGAACCCGGCGTTTTCGATGCCGTCGCCAGCGTAAATGGCGATGAGATCATGTGGGAAGAAGGCCCCCTGCCTAAACTGATGGAAATGGGTGAGTTGATGGCCTATCGCCATCCGGGATTCTGGTATTGCATGGATCACCTGGCGGACAAACGCCGACTTGAGGAGATGTGGAAAAATGGCAACCGTCCGTGGGCAACATGGGAAAATTCAAAAGGTTCTGTTAACGGGGCATCTCGGCTACGTGGGGACGGTCACCGCCCCGGTATTGGCCGAGGCGGGAATCCAGGTGACTGGGTGCGATATAAATCTCTTTGACCGCGCGGATTTCGCCCCGGGCGGCACCGTTCCGGACATCCCCAACCTTGGCAAGGATATCCGCGATCTGACGGTTGAAGACCTGAAAGGGTTTGACGCGGTCGTGCATCTGGCGGCCCTGTCAAATGACCCCCTTGGCCAATTGCGGCCGGGCCTGACCCAACAGATAAACCACGAAGGCACGATTCACTTGGCAAAAGAGGCCAAGGCGGCGGGAGTATCCCGGTTCGTCTTCGCGTCGTCCTGTTCGAATTATGGTCGCGCAGGTGAGGGTTTCGTTGACGAAGAAGGCAAGTTGAACCCACAGACGGATTACGGCGTTTCAAAGGTTTTGGCCGAACGCGACCTGAAACCGCTGGCCGATGACAGTTTTACACCCACTTTCCTACGCTTTGCGACCGCTTACGGTGCCAGCCCCCGAATGCGGTTTGACATCGTGCTGAACAATCTGATCGCGCACGCCTATACCTCGGGGCGTATCCTCATGATGTCGGATGGTACGCCGTGGCGGCCGATCATCCATGTCGAGGATATGGCCCGCGCCTTTCTCGCCACGCTGGAAGCCGACCCAAAGGCCATTTCGGGTGAGGCCTTCAATGTCTGCCGGACCGAGAATAACTATCAGATCCGTGACCTGGCCGAGATTGTCGCCAAGACGGTGCCCGGCGCACAGATCGACTACGCAGCGGACGCTGGACCAGACAACCGTTCGTACCGCGTCAGCTCGGCCAAAATCGAAAAGTCCATTCCGGGGTTCAAGCCAAAATGGGACGCGGTCCGGGGCGCCCAGCAAATCTATGACGCGGTCAAGGCTTGTGACCTCAAGGTCGAGGATTTCGAGGGCCGCAAATACAAACGTCTTGCCCAGCTTGAAGCGCTGCTTCAGGAAAACCAACTGGACAAGGATTTCCGCCGGACCGAGCCCATCGTATGACGGGAAATTTTACGGGGCGCTTAAACCAGCGCCCCGATCTTTTCCAGCACCGTTCTGGCACCGCGCTCACCTGATTTAAAGGCCTCGTCCGTCCACTGGTATCCCCACTCCCCAAAGCGGCCAACATAGTGGATGCCGACCTGATCCAGCCAGTCATGGACAATCGGCAACGCCTCTTCCCGGTCAAGGTCAAAGATGATGTTGGCATGGGTAATCAGGCGGGCATCGGTGTGCAGGATTTTCTCATCTTTATCGATCAGGCCGATCTTCACCAAATCGTCGATTACGGGCTGAATCAGGTCATCCGGTGACACATCCAGCGGGCGGTATTTGTGAGAATAATAGCATTCCGCCTGAATTGATCCGCAACCCGGTGGACAGGTTTTTGTCGACATTTTGTGCGGAAAGCTGAGGCGGGTAAAGACGATGTCCTCGTCATAGATATAGGTCCATGTGGCCGGGGTGAAGTCATTGCGCGCCAGGCCGATATTCACCGTGATACAGGTGGTGCAGGCCAGCTTCGCCGCCGCCTTGCGCACATGATCTGGCGCGCCTTTGACCATCGGGATGAGGTCAGGCAGCGGGATCGAGGAAATCAGGTGGTCATAAGTCTCGGTCACACCGTTTTCGAACTGCACGGTGCGCGCCTCGGGGTCGATGGCGACGACCTTGTGATCCAAATGCAGATCGGTCTTTTCCATGAACGGCTTGAGGTACGAAATAAACCCGCCTTCGGTCGGATACCGAAAATCGGTGATGTAATGAACATCGGGGGTCTCAGCAAAAATTGCGCCGCGGATGACCTCGTCCATCGAAGGCCGGTAAAGCCGAGGGCCCATCCAGACGGTGCTCATCTGGTCAGCATCGACAGTATGGTATTTCTTGCCATAGACGGCCGGAAAATGGGTGGCGAAGGTCTTACCAAAGACCGAGATCAGCCACTCAAGATAATTTGCAGGCTTTTCCACCACATCCTGTTTCGAGGCTTCGATAAAGTCCAGAATGCACTGTGTTTTCAGCTCGTCCGGCAGGTTGTGCAGATTGGCCTGCGCCGGGTGCTTGACCCATGCGCCGTGATAATAGTTGTTCACATAGGCCTGCAGCTTTTCGTATTGGCCACCGACATTCTCGGCGAACAGGTCTTGAATGCGCGGGTCCTTCGAAAAGGAAATATGCGGTCCATCATCGAAGATGAAACCACTATCATGTGTAAAGGTGGCTGTATGGCCGCCAGGAAAGGCGTTCTTGTCATACATTCTGCTGGACACGCCGGCACCGTGCAGGTGATGGGCCGCACCCAATCCGGACATGCCGGAGCCCAGGATAACAATATTTTTGTCACTCATATCAACGTTCTCTCACAATTTCGCGGCGCCACCACGCGATGGTATCCGCAATTCCGGTTTTCAATGTAAATCTAGGAGTCCATTTCAGCTGGTCTTGCAGCCGGGTGATGTCGGCTTCGACCAACGGCGGGTCGCCTGGGCGGGCCTCGCGGGCACCCAGACGGATCAGATCATCGGCCTTGGTCTGACGCCCGATCTCATGGATCAGATCGGCAAGCGGGATTGCCGTTCCACTGCCGATATTGACCGGCCCCTGCAGATCGCTCAGCAGTAAGGCAACCATTGCGGTGGCAACGTCATCAACATGCAGAAAATCGCGTTTCTGCTGCCCATGTGTACATAGCGCCTCACGCCCCTGCAGCAGCGAGCGGATGACATCCGCCGCAAGCCGCCGCGGGTTCTCGCCCGGACCATAAAGGAAAAAGGGCCGCGCCCATGACCCGGACAGGCCCAGCGCCTTGCACATGGGACCAAAGGCCGTGAACAGAGCCGCCTTGGCCGCCCCATATTCAGTGGCCGGGACCAAGGGAGTGCTGTCTTCGCGCAGCTTGTCAGTGCCGGACCAATCATACTCCATACACGACCCGCAGAACGTTACACGTTTGCCGCCTGCGCTCGAGAAAGCGAACAGAAGGTCGATTGAATGCTGAATCCAGCGGAAATTCTCTGGCGACTGCTGGTTTCCTGGCCCCATGTACCAGGCCAGGGCCAGCAAGTGGCTGGGCCGGTGCAGATGGATGATGGCGCTGACATCCGACGCGTTGGTCACGTCAAGCTTGACCCAATGCACATCGCCGTAAACCTTGGGGCAAGGGTCGCTCCGGTATGTCGCGATCACGCGGTGCCCTTGGCGAGCAAGCGCTTGGACAGCAGCGCGACCGATGAACCCACCGGCCCCCGTGACCATTACCGTTGTTTTGTGTTCCGTCGAACGTGTCATGAAAAGGTTGTCTGTCCTTGGATTCGCGGTTGGGATTCGCGGTGGGGCTTAGCGCTGGATCAGCGGCCACCCCGCGTCTTTTTCAGAAACAATCGTTACAGTTTGCGGCCATTGTATACCAAGAGCCGGATCATCGTAGCGCAACCCCTGCTCAACGCCGGGGGTGTAGAACTCGCTTGCCGAGTAGTAAGCCTGCGCGCCATCCGTCAGCGCAAGATAGCCGTGGGCGAACATTTCGGGCACGTAGAGCGCGCGCCGGTTTTCCACCGACAACTCTATCCCGAAATGCTGAAGGTAGGTGTCGCTGTCCGGGCGCATGTCTACAATCACGTCGTAGATTGCGCCGTTGATACACCGCATGAACTTGGCCTCGGTCGCCGGGGCCTGCTGGTAATGCAGACCACGCATCGTGCCTTTTTTCTCATTAAATGAAAGGTTTATTTGTGCGATTGCCGGTTTCAAACCATGCTTTTCAAACTCATTTGCGCAATAGGCCCGGGCAAAGAACCCACGATCGTCCGAGATTTCTTGCAAGTCTACCAAATAAGCGCCACGCAAATGCGTTTCTGTGAAAATCATTAAAAACCGCCTCTACTAGACCGCTACCAACTACACACACTGCGCCTTGTTCAAAAAAATTCCTGCCCGGCAATGCTGGTCAAAATCAGCCAGGCGTTGTCAGGCATTTGAAGGCACGCCAAAAGCTAACCAGACAATGGGTTCAGTTTCCATGATTCTTGATTTTATCTGCACAAAACTGTGCCTTCGAACCGCCCGACCGCCCGCGCGGCGGAAAAATTGTTTAATATTTGACACTCTGTGTGTGTAATGCGGGCTGGTTTATTGCTGACAAAGGATAAGCACTTGGCGTCCTCAGACCGAAAAGTCCTGATTTTCTCGCAACGCAACCTCAATGACAATGTATCCCGCTGTTCAGGGTTCGAGTTCGAGGACGTCATTTCTGACATTGAAGATACGCAGCTTGTGGCACCCCGCCTCAGGACCAGTGGCAAAATTCCATTGAACCCCAAACGGTGGCTGTCCCGGCGCAGCGCTCTGTTTCAGTATTGGCCGTCCGGTGTGGAAAAAGCCCCGCTATCGCAGAATTATGATCTTTTCTTCTGCAATGCCCAAAAGCCTTTGGAGTTGCTGGCGTTGGATGCAATCCCAAATTGGCGTGACCGGTGCGGTCTTGCGGTCTGTGTGCTGGAAGAGGTCTGGAGCAGCGGAATCGATCAGTATCTGCCGCTGGTAAAGTCGCTGTCGAAATTCGACCTGATTGCCAGCGCATTTGCCGAATCCTGCGATGCGTTGCACCGCATTACCGGGAAACCCGTTATTTACCTGCCCGGAGCCGCCGACATGGTTCGGTTTGCGCCTTATGCTCTGACTGCGGACCGCCCGATTGACATCTATTGCATGGGACGCCGCCGTCCCGAACTGCATGACAGGCTTTTGACCACATTGGCAGAGCGGCGCGGTTTCTACCTATATGACTCGGCGACCAAACCGCCGACCACGGCGCAGCACAAAGTGCACCGGGACTTACTGGCAAATCTGATCCAACACTCGAAACTATTCATGGTCGACATCGCCAAGATCGGCCACGACGATCAGAAAAAGGGCAATATTGCCTGGGGGCCTCGACATGTCGAAGGCCTCGCAGGTGGTGCCGTTCAAGTTGGGTATGCGCCGGAAACCGAGGATTATCTGCACTATTTCGATTGGCCTGAATCCGTGATCCGACTGCCAGAAGACCCTGACAAAGCCCTGGACGCAATCATTTCGATCCTTGACGACACGGCTGAACAAGACCGCATGCGCCAGACCAACTTGAAACACGCCCTTCAGAAGCACGACTGGTTACACAGGTGGTCGGATATCCTTACGCATCTGAACCTACCGGAAACCCCAGACATGCTTCGGCGGCGGGAAACCCTGTCGCGCGTGTCGTCTACCTACGTAGATACCGCTTAACGGCGCAGCTTTGCAGGGCACAATGCAACCGTGTTTCCGTCCTTCTCAGCGGCGGTGCTGCGTGTCCCTTGGGTTTGGCTCTTAAGTCGAGTTGGCAGTAAAAAATTCAAAAAATTTGATCACAAGTGATCCATGTCCGCTTTGCAAACGAAAATAGACTAAGATCGAAACAGACAGCGACTGGGTTTGTGGCGCGACCAGTAACTTGCTGCATGGCTCGACTAAATCGCCGGTGTGACCTATTGAACGATAATTTTGAAATAATCGACATTGATAAATCGCTCTGGCGTGCATCAAAAAATTGGCCCGACCGCGTTGCATTCAGCTGCAACGGAGCGTCCCTTTCCTACCTTGAAATGCGCAAGAAAGCTGAGGCCATGGCCGTCACCTTGCGTTCAGCTGGAGTCAAACCCGGTGATCGTGTTGCATTGGCGTTGTTCAAAGGTCTGGAAATGCCCGTCGCCATTCACGCGGTTTGGATGGTTGGTGCGGCTTTCGTGCCGCTCGACCCAACGGCACCTGTCGCGCGCTTGGTCCAGATCATCTCAGACTGCGCTATTTCAATTGTAATTGGTGCCCCGCGAAGTGAGGCGTTGATCAAAAAAATTATCGCCGAAAAGAAAATTCAAGTTGTCGGTGTTGAAATCCCCGGTTGCGACTGTTCGATGCCGGATGAACAGGCGAGCGGTTTTGAGTGTCATGAAAACAGACGGGATGATTTGGCCTATATCATCTTTACATCTGGCTCCACTGGCACGCCAAAAGGCATTTGTCACACATTTGCCTCTGGCAGCGCGTTTGCCCACGCATGGATAAAGCACTACGGGTTAAGATCTGACGACGTGTTCTTTAACACCGTGCCGCTACATTTTGATTTCTCTCTGGCCGATTTCTTTACCCCTGCAATGGTCGGCGCATCGACCGAACTTGTCCCGGAGCCAGCGCTGCTGTTCCCCGCAAGCCTTTCAAAACTTTTGGAAGACAGTGGCGGTACGATTTGGAGCTCGGTCCCTTACACTTTCATGCAGCTTTGCCAGCGCGGCGCGCTTGATAAGCGGGATGTGTCTCGCCTGCGATGGCTGATTTATGGTGGCGAACCCATGCCACCATCAGCGCTGCCGCTGTTGCGCGATGCTTTTTATGCAAAAATATCAAATTCGTATGGACCGGCTGAGGTCAATCAGGTTTCGGAATACACCGTTCCTGAAACCCACCCCTTCAACGAACCGATACCCATCGGCCGAACCATGGATCACGCAACGTTTGTGCGCGCAAACGACGGTGAACTATTGGTGTCATCCAGTTCCATGATGACCGGGTACTGGAACAATCCCGAACAGAATGCCCGATCTTTCACTACACTGGACGGTAAGCGTTTCTATCGGACTGGGGACAGAGTGGAGCAGAATCCATCCGGGCTGTGGGTTTTTTTGGGACGCGAAGATCGCCAGGCCAAAGTGCGGGGCTATCGTATCGAACTCGATGAGGTTGAGTTGGCAATGAACTGCCACGCAGCTGTTGCAGAGGCGGCGGCTGTTGTCTCGTCAGACGGTGCCAAAATTCTGGGGTTTGTCACTTTACTGGAAAACCAGGAGTTAAGCGCGTCGGATCTGAAGTCATTTCTGCACTCCAGACTTCCTGGCTACATGGTTCCGGACGAAATAGAATTCAAAGAAACATTCACTAAAACAAGTACCGGTAAGATCAACCGAAGACAGCTATTGGAGGCTGACAATTGAGCAGCATGAGTGAGCAGGGTATCGCAAATTTCATCTCGGGCACCATTCTTGACGGTCGGCAGGTTAAGCCGTCTGATGAGTTGCTGATTTCAGGGCTTTTGGATTCTCTGGCCGTCATGACACTTGTTGCGCATTTGGAAACGGAAATGCAGGTCGAAATACCGGCAGACAAAATCACGTTCGAAAACTTCAGCAGCGTGCAAAATGTCATGAGTTTGTTGAAGACTCTCTGATCCCGCTCAAACAACAGGTGTGTTCCGATGCGACCGATTGGTGAAAAGTGCGAAACCTTCCGCAGCCTTGGTAAAGAGGTTCTGAGCGTTTATGTAGAAGAGCGCGACAGACGCGGTGCAAAAGATGCAACTGATTGGCGGACCCTTTGGCGCGCGGCTGCCGACGCCGGGGTTCTGGCGTTAACCGTGCCCCAACAGTTCGGAGGTGAGGGTCGGTCATGTCTTGAAGCTGTCCAGGCGCTGCATGCGCTGGGTGAAGGGTGTCGGGACAATGGTATGTTGCTTGGCCTGAACGGCCAGCTTTGGGCAATGCAAAAGTCAATTGTGGAGTTTGGCAGCGAGGAACAGAAATCGACATGGTTGCCGGTCCTGATCAATGGTGATGCAATCTGTGCGCATGCCGTAACCGAGACGAACAGCGGCTCAGATGTAACTGGAATTCGCGCGACGGCTCAGAAAACGCAAAACGGATATCGTCTGAACGGTGAAAAGATCTGGATCGGGATGGCACCTGCCGCCGACGTTGCCCAAGTTTTTGCACTAACCAACCCTGATCTCGGGGCCTGGGGAATGTCAGCGTTCTTAGTTGATCTGAACCTTCCCGGCATTTCGAAAAGCGCGCCTTATGAAAAGGCTGGCCATCGAACCGTACCCACTGGGAAGCTGACATTCGAAAACGTCGAAATTCCCCAAACGTCTCTTTTAGGGTCGGAAGGGTCCGGGCATGCTATCTTCAACCTTTCGATTGCGTGGGAACGAAGTTTCATTTTCTCAAGCCATGTCGGTGCGATGAAACGGCAGTTGGACGAAACTGTATTATTTGCCCGTGATCGCGCGCCGAATGGTAGGCCAATCATCAACAATCAAACCGTCTCGAATCGTCTGGCCGATATGCAGGTCCGCTATGAGATCGCCCGCCTGTTGATCGAAAACGCCGCGCGAGAATTGGATGCCGGCGTCCAAAACCGCATGACCCCGTCGGTGGCGAAGCTACAGGTTGCGGAATCTTTGCTAGAAAATGCACTGGACGCGCAGCGGATCAACGGTGCAAGCGGCTATTTGACCGGAGAATGCGAACGGATGGTTCGCGATATGGCAGGCACGATTACGCTGGGTGGAACGTCAGACATTCAACGCCTTCTTATCGCAGCCTATCAGAAAGGGTCGGTAAAAGCCTGACAGTTTCGGAAGGTGATGCTGTACGGCTACAGGTCAAGTTTCAATTTGGTCCAAAACGGCCACCAGTCATCCGAAAGCACCGTATCTCGGCGAATATGCGCTGTCCACAAAGCGAGTTTCCGCGACGTAAACAGACCCTACCTTTTCGATATTCCCGATCTGATCTATCTGCACGGTATAGGGCATTTTGGTGGGGGCCATAATGAAATTAAGCGTGTGGGAAATAATATGTATAACCCTGGCAAGCGCAGCTGCATTAGCCGGCTTTGCAGGCGCAGCCAACGTGTTGATCTCTGTACTGTAAGCAGCTTCGGGTGTAACAACTTCTGAGCTGCGCAAGAAATCCGGGTCACTACGCCGCTAATTGTCGTGACAAACTACCCCTTGGGATATCGTTGCAACCCCGGATTTGTCTGACCAAATGACAAAATAAAAAAACCGATGGTTTTGCAGGACGAAATCAACCCATTCAAAATCAATTAAACCTCATCCCAAACCTCGCAACGTTCGGCTGACAAAATGCGCCCTTACGCTCAGGACTCATAACCAGTAGATGACGAGAGCCGCGAGGGCGATTGCGGACAGAAAGACTTTCGGGCATCGGT